>JACROE010000002.1:0-372004 GCA_016214565.1 Candidatus Kerfeldbacteria bacterium
ACCCTGACATGAGGAGCGCCACCGGCGCCTGCGCCCGTAATAATTTCATCAACGCCATCACCATTGACATCTCCAGCCGCCACATTCACCCCACCCCGAAACGTCGTGGCGTAGGCGAAGAAACTGTAGAGCGAATTCCCGCGTGCATCAAAAGCCCTGACATGAGGAGCGCCACCGGCGCCTGCGCCAGTAATAATTTCATATATACCATTACCATCAATATCACCAGTTGCTACATTCACCCCACCCCGAAACGTCGTGGCATAGGCGAAAAATTGGGACTGCAGAACGCCACCAGTATTAAACAGGCGTACGTGCGGACCGCCCCCCTTGCCAGCCGCAGTAATAATCGGGTGCGAAGAGGGTAATAGCCAACCAACGCTTGCCGCGATATTGACCAGTCCCGATCCCATTTGACCACGGTAGTCAGGATTGACAGAATCTAAACCACGAGCATTTTGCTTCAAAATCTGAATAAGCTGATCAGGGGTGAGACTGGCATTATATGATTTCAATAAAGCGGCAGCGCCAGCAATAATCGGACTGGCAAACGAAGTGCCCGACCACCCCCCGAGGTAATAATCATCCAATCTCACACCTGTCACTGGATGTGTCTTACTGGGCTCATACACACCCGTAGAAAAAATATTTTTTGCTGGAGCCACCAGATCAATACACGCGCTCCCATAATTAGACCCTCCGATCACTTCACCTTGGCTCGTAAAGAGAGCAAGATGATTTTGCGCATCAACGCCACCTACTGTTAAAACATGTTGCAAACAAGCAGGATAGACTGGAAATTCATCGAGATCAAGTAAGTCATTCCCCGCAGCAGCCACCACTAAAACGCCCGCAGCATAAGCGTCATTGATCGCGAGCGCTAAAAATGGGTCCAATTCAGCGCCGACGAGACTCAAATTAATAATGTGCGCGCCATTTGCTATTGCATATTGGATGCCGTTGTATACATCGACTGTATAACCACTCCCAGTGCTGTCGAGCACCCGAACGGGCATAATGCGGGTAGCCCAGGCAACCCCGGAAACACCGATACCATTATTTCCAACCGCACCAATGATGCCAGCTACCGCTGTCCCATGATGCACGCCTGATTCAACCCACCCGGGATCAAAATCAGGATTAGGATCGCCAGAATCATCTATGGCGTTCCAACCATTACGATCATCGATATACCCATTCACATCATCATCAATACCATTAGTAGGAATCTCACCCGTGTTTACCCAAATATTCTTAGCAAGATCAGGATGATTCGTGTCTACCCCCGTATCTAATACCGCAACCACCACGCTTCGGGAGCCGATCGTCTGATCCCAGCTTGGGGGTGTATTAACATAGCGCAAATAATTTTGCGACGAATAATATGCATCATTGGGAATGCGAACCGCTTCATAGCGATAATTACCCCCTACCATCGCAACTTCCGGCTGCATGGCTAACCAGGCTCGAACCGCTTCTGTATCGCCTGCCTCAATAATGGGGACCGCAACTGCCTGCTTTTCGCCGACAAAGCTAACTACCAATGAATCGCCAGTTTGCCCATATACCGGTTTTATTAGGCATACGGAAATTACAATAATGACCCCCAATAGACTAATAATCTGCCACACGCGTAATTGCATGAACATTACTCAATAGTCAAATTTATTTTTTGTGAGGTCCCATCCCGTATCAGCGTCACTGCTAACGTATCGCCTGCCTCATGATTAAGAATGAGTTCGCTTAATGTTTCAGACTCGGTCAGTGGTGTGCTATTAATTTCGGTTATGATATCACCTATCTGAATGCCTGCTTTTTCAGCAAGGCTACCGCTGACGACCCCTGACTCGGAACCGAAGCTAGTAATATAGGCGCCTTGGGATGCCCCATCAGCTATACGGCTTCCGTCAGCAAGCATATCCAGCGTAACATAATGTACTCCAAACGATGGGCGGATAATCCGTCCGCTTACGAAGCTTGATTCGAGAATGTTTGATACGTATGAAAATGGAACAACCACATAGGTATCATGTTCTCGCACCAAAATGCCTAAGGCTTTTTTATCTAGAGTAAAAACAACGGCATGCAGAAAATCAGAATCAAGCGCGCTGCCGAGCAGCACCCGTGCTTGATAACGATCAGTTGAAAAATAAAGATCGGCGCCCGTCGATACTGGGTAATACCTAGTCTGCTGGATCGACGTTTTTAAAATTCGCGGGCCACGGCTGCCAGTATCACGCGCTAAAGCGACCACCTCTTCAGAATTTCTGATGCTATCAATGTCGCTAAATGCAACCGTAGATAGTTTATTCGCATCTAATTTTAATATAGCGTACGGCGTAGCTGAATCGCGCATTACGCTCGAAACAGCGTACACGCTTCCATCATAGCCAATGGCTACATACGACTGATCATCGACAACGGTAGTTGCGTCAATAATGACGTATCCATCCTCTGTAATGACAAATCCTTCACCGACTTTTTCACTGCTTACATACTGGTTTTCTAAGCCCGCGCTTGAGGTGTGTGCGGGGTAGATAGTCACCAGCGTATGGTCGAGGTCCTGAGCGATCGTCTCTACCTGCTCGGCGGTTAGAACGCGATCTTTATTCCGTGAAGTCAAGACAACTGAGGGGGAATCACTCGAAGAAAACCCTAATTGCTCAAGAAAAGGTAGTTCGTTCGAGAACCAAATCAGTGATAACTGCCCAACAATACCAGCCGCAAATCCAATAATCAAAATCATCATAAGCCACACCATTGACGGACGTGGGGCGACACGCGGACGATCAAATGATTTTAATTGAGTTCCATATAATTTTTCAATGTCACTGCCTTCTTCGGCAATGACTTTAGGTGAGGTCGGACTCGTGCGTGGTTTCATGCTGTTAGATCCATTTAGTAGTTAAAAATACGGCCAAAATAATTCCTCCGGCGATGAGCACATACGCGCGTACCCCGCTCGCAGATAAAGAATCCTTTAGGTAATCTTTAGAAATATTCATAAATAAATAATACGCGCAGGTAACGGTAATAGCGCTCACCACGTAACTCACTGGTAAAAAACTCAACACATACGCCAATTCAGCCATAGTTAACCCGGCGATCAATGTGAAAAAGCGGCCGGCTTTCCATGAAATCTTATACGACCAAAGGGTTCGTGAATAAAGAAATCCACTTGCAAACAAAATAATCAAAAAAAGCGGCCAAAATCGCCAGCCAATCAAAATGTTTGCCCCAAAGGCACTCCCATATAATAAAAATAAGGCTAGGAGATTACTATAACTATATATATTCTCCAACGCGTATGGCTGATACTTTTCCGTTTGATGAAGAAATGAAAAAATATTTTTCAATAAAAGAGTAAATATAATCGAAATGCCTCCAACAAATATCCACCGCACTACATCATTATCAATAAATACGAAAAAGCAAGTGGCGCAAATTATTAACGCAAGCGGTGTAGTAATGAATTGAAAAAAGTGTGTATCCCCTGACTGTTCGTGAGTTAATGACCAAACTGAGCCGAATGCTATGAGTAAAAATGTAATTCCTACTCCAACAATCCAGGTTGGACGAATCGACCAAATAGCAAATGTCGAGGCAATAAGGATTGCGCTTATATATGGAACAAATCTATTAAATAAATACAACATGCTAACTGGTTGAATTATCGGTTGATGTTTCAGCTTCTTGATGCGACCGTTGCACGCTGATAATGCTTTGCTGGACTAATTCTGGATTTTTCACTCCGTGCAGCTCAATATTTGCCTGATTGCCTGCCGTCTGAATGATGACACTACCGTAATGAAATACAGTCTGGGCAATACCTTTAATACGTATGCTGACGTCTTGAATTTTCTCGTAGGTCGTTTCAGAAACAGTTCGATCGAAAAAACCGCGTTGGTCAAGATCGATAATACGATCTTCCGTGATAACAAATACGTTAAACGTATATACATAGCCGATCCGCGCTCCAAGAAATACTCCGATGCAGAGGGTTACTACAAATATTACGATTCCCGGTAATCCCCAGCGCACCAGTGGCACCATAAAGAAAAATGGTGCTATAATAAACCCTGCAGCTATCACCACGCTTCCCGTGAACACCAGCGCGTATTTACGCACGATCATCACCACAAGTTCCTCAGCTTTCAGCATTTTTTGTAACCGCTGTTCAAACATGGGTAATACTATAGTAAATAGATACTATGCATAAAAAAACAATTCGAATCATCTGGCTCATCATCGTCATCATAGGCGTCCTCAGTATGCTCTTCTTTACTTTCCTGCCAGCCTTTTCTGGTTCATCAGCGTTTTAGGACGGCCCGATACGCCTCGGGTGGGATATCCACTGTACCCATACTCCGCATGCGCTGCTTGCCTTTTTTCTGTTTCTCTAGGAGTTTGCGTTTTCTAGTGACATCACCACCATAGAGTTTGGCGGTAACGTCTTTTCGCATTGCGGATATGCGGCTGGATGCAATAATCTTTCCACCAAGGCTGGCCTGAATCTTAACCTCAAACATCTGCCGCGGGATTACTTCCTTTAATTGATCAACAACGGTACGGCCAATCCGATAAGCATCAGCGCTATATACAATCGATGCCAATGCCTCGACGGGATCTTCGGCTACAATGATATCCATGCGCTGAACCACACAAGGACGATAGTTCAGAAAATCATAATTTAATGAAGCATAACCAGCACTGATACTCTTCAGTGTATCATAAAAATCAACCAAGAGACTAGCTAAGGGCACTTCATAATGAAGCACTGCTTTCTCGGCATCTAAATACTCGGTGGTGCTAAAAACACCGCGTTTTTCCTGTACCATAGTCATGATGGGCCCAATGGAGCTACTCGGGGTAACAATGTCAACGCGCATCCATGGCTCTTCCACCCGATCAATATGAGTGGCTTCGGGTAATTCATGCGGATTGGTGACAACGATGGTTGTGCCGGAAAACCGTTTGTCTTTGCGCTGACGGTTGTGGATCCCCGCCTTACTGAGCGTAACGCGATATGCGACCGAAGGCGCGGTCACAACAATTGCTACATGGTGTTCCCGACGTATGCGTTCTTGAAATATTTCTAAATGTAACATCCCGAGGAATCCGCAACGGAACCCAAACCCCAGTGCTTCTGAGTGATCCGGCTCGTACACGAGTGAAGCGTCAGTCAAGGCGACCTTGCTTATAGCATCACGCAGTTCTTCATACGCATCCCCCTCTTTGCAATAGATTCCGGCAAAAACCATAGGCTTCAGTTCTCGGTACCCAGGCACCGCCTGGGTAGCAGGTTGACGCACCGTCGTCACTGTATCGCCAACACGACTGTGCTGAATGTCGCGCAGTCCGGTAACAATGTACCCGATTTCACCCGCCTGAAGCGATTCACGCGGAGTAAGCCCCGGCTTGAAATAACCAATTTCCTCAACATCGGAAACAACACTACGTGCCATTAATTTGAGTTGTTCATGGTGTTGGATGGTACCATTAAAGACACGTCCATATACCACCACCCCCTTATAGGTATCATAGAATGAATCAAACACCAGCATTTGCACTGGCGCTGTAGTATCGCCCACGGGCGGCGGTACTCGTCCAATTACTGCAGCAATTATTTGTTCAACATTGAGCCCGGTTTTTGCTGACACAGCTAAAATTTCTTCTGGACGACACCCGAGCAATTGCACCAAATCTGCACGAACTTGATCAACATTAGCATTTGGTAAATCAATTTTATTAATGACCGGTATAATGGTCAAATTTTGATCAAGTGCTAAATACAAATTCGCCAGTGTCTGTGCCTCGATCCCCTGACTCGCGTCAACCAATAGCAAGGCGCCCTCAACCGCAGCCAGCGAACGCGAGACTTCATAGGTAAAATCGACATGCCCGGGCGTATCAATAAGATTCAAAATATAACCATTATACTCCATGCGCACCGGCTGTAGTTTGATAGTTATCCCACGCTCACGCTCGAGCTCCATCTGGTCCAATAATTGCGCTTTCATGTGACGCGGGTCAACCGTTTTCGTCAATTCTAATAGTCGATCCGCAAGTGTTGATTTGCCATGATCGATATGCGCAATGATGCAAAAATTTCGAATTTGCTTCAAGGGAATCATTCGGTTGGCCTCCCATTACTTAATTGTTGACGCGCTCGTCGGAACCAATGCGTAATAATAGTTATTTCGTCACAGCGAAAAACGAGGGCAAATATGAGGTACGAAACTACGCCTACTACGGTGGCTCCAATGCCTTGCACCATTATGCCGACAAAAGTTTGCATATTAACCCCCAAAGCAAGTATGTATTTAGCAGCAATAACGACTGCTGCCATCATCGCAGAAATCACCAATATTTTCAGAACCGAATTAATAATCTTTCTGTCATCGAGATACCCTCGGGCACGACGAAGCAGCATTAGAAGCACCGCCATTTGTACGAAGCTGGTGATGGAAAAAGACAGCGCTAGTCCCATCACACCCATCATCCGGCTAAGCATAATGCCACCAACTACATTTAATATCATCGTCCAAATTCCAATCTTGACGGGCGTCTTCGAATCGTGCCAGGCGTAAAACGAACGAGTTAATAATGGTATGGTACTCTGAGCGAATAAAGACAATGCAAAAAAACCCAACGCTTGAGCAGTTAAATATGTATCAGACCAATCAAACGCGCCAGCTCCCAGCACGACTCGAACAATTTGAGCACGCAGCAATAATATGAGAACAGAGGTAGGAATAATGAGGAATAAAATTCGTCGAAACGTTGTAGAAAAATGCATCACAAACATGTCACTGTCTTTTCTCGCTGAGGCTTCACTAAAAAAGGGGTAAGACGCAACGGCTAGTGAAACGCCAAATACGTTGATCGGAAAATGCTGAAGGTTTGAAGCAAAATTAAAAATTGCGACTGAACCGGCTGCCAGGGTCGAACCTATGATAACACTAATCAATTGGTCAATCTGATTAACCGCTAAACCAAATGTTCGCGGTAGCATGAGTCGTCCAATTTCTCGTACTCCGGGATGTTTACGATCAACTACAAATGCATACCGATATCCGAGCTTCAGTACACTTGGTACCTGAACAAGCAGATGCAATAATGAACCAAAAACAACTCCATAAGCAAGTCCATAGATACCATAATCGGGCACCCAAAAAATAATACCTACGATAATGCCAACATTGTACAGCACCGGCGCAAATGCAAAACTAACATAGCGTTTAAAAGAATTAAGAATGCCGGTCAGTATATTACTGGCACCAAAAAAGATTATTGATAAAAGCATAATTCGTGTCATCTGAGCCACCATATGCTGTTTTTCTGGCGTAAAGCCAGGTGCGATAAACGGGACTAATTGCGGCGCAAAAATAAATAACACAATCCCAAATACAACTAAACCAAACAGTAGAATATTCATCATTGCGTTGGCTAAATACCAAACTGACTGCCGTTCAGAAGGATCAATTTTTGCACGCTCAATGTACTGTACAAACACAGGGATAAAAGCAGCCGAAAGTGCTCCCAGTACCAGTACATTAAAAATCAAATCAGGAATACGGAACGCAGTGTAATACACATCCAGTGTATCCCCGGCTCCAAATTGGGAAGCGAGTAAGCGATCGCGAATCAATCCAAAAAGCCGGCTGACAACTGAGGCGCCGGCGATAATAATTGCCCCACCGGTAAGGGTGGTGGTTAGCTTTCGCCAAATCTTCACAAACATAGTAAAAAAATTATACCAACTTTATTAACATTTTTCAAGTCTTGTTATCCTTTAGTGTGTCGTAAAATGGTTTGCAATGCAAACCATCCTGAGCGTAGCGAAGGACCTCAAGGTCGCCCTGAGTCAGAGAAGGGTCTCAGGCAAACCAAAAAGCTGCCGACAAGCGACAAGCCCAATTGGTACCTCTGATTATTGGAAATGTCCTAAATACAATTTTTAGAACATTTGAGGAGAGAGATTTTCCAAAACCAGTGGTTGTGGACTCGTCTATTACATTACTTGCCGACAGCTTGCTGATGCGTACACACAGGTAAGCACGATATTTGGTATAGTTGCGATTTAGTAAAATGTCAAGATACTGCTTTTTTGAGCATTGAAACCTTATTCAATATTCAAAAAAGGAGTGGAGGGCAATCAATGCAAGTGGTTAAAATGCATTGACGCCCTCCGATAACTTAGTGAGTGTAGAAGTAGAAGTATGTTATTGGTACTCCTACGCCCCATCCGATGAGGAATGTGGCGATTGTTTGAAACACCTTTTTTTCAGATGCTGCGTTGATAGGAACCACAGTTCCTGTATACACACTGAGTACCATACCGACCAGCCAAAACGGAACCGGCATCAGATGAGTGCCAATATCGCGGATGTAGTATTTCATAAATCCACTGGTTGGCCACTGATGATCAATCGCCGGCAACGGTACTACGAGATAGATCCCCCAAAAAAGAAAAAACCCAATAGTCCACGCCCAGGCTGTCTGCTTCTTTCCGCTATGCCACTTGACGATGAACCAGTACACGGTACAGATACTGGTAACAAGTATTGCGGACGTTACAATCCGCAAAGGTTCATAAGACATACCATCCTCACTTTCTATTATTACAATGAACACGTTCTATCTAACCACCGAAGTGGAGGCGAGCCGCCCGCCTTATGTCCGATAAATCGGACTGACGGACAACGGCATATCCAGGCACATAACGCAGTGGGTACCGCGCAGCATATGCCAGGTGTATACCAGACTACCCCTCCATTTCGGTGACTAGTTTGTAAAAAACTCCTTTCTTCAACAATCAACGGGTTACCCATTTATCGCTGGAGAAAGTAGGCCAGTAATAAATCCTAAGATTTACGACTGGCCTAAGGACGGGCGGGCGGAGCGTCAATGAGGTTTGTTCGGCACCGTCTTTACGGTTCCATGCACATACTGGCTCCGACGAACCATGTCTCGTAGTTCCTGCTGCAACCGACGAGGGATGAGATCCCCCAGACGATGTGTGGATACTGACGACGGATGATTCCATCTTTTCATGGCAACCTCAGTTGTTAAGGTTAGAGCACTTTAGTTAATTTCCTTTCTTCAGCAATCAACCAGATAACCGATTAATCGCTGGAGAAAGTGGATGATGGAAATACGAAGCGTATTTTTCATCATCCATAAACTGACGATGCTTAACTGCTGACATTGTGGCAGGTCTTGTTAACAATTTACTTGCTAACTTTTATTACTTTGTACTCATAGAGTACTGCCAGCAGCATTACATTGAATAACATCAAACCGTTAATATCAAACGGCCTAGTTTGGCTAAAAAGCCAAGAGCCAATAAAATGAGCAATGACTTGCTCAAGTACAAATGCGGCTCCAATCAACAGAACCTTAATGGACGTACTCATGACTTACTCCTTACTTAAAGTCAAAGATCATTCAGTTTCCCTCCTTCAGCAATTAATGAGATAACCCATTAACCGCTGAAGGAGGGAGGGCACGTAATTCATCAAAAGATGCGTTAGGTGCCCTAGGGCGGATGATAGAAGATAAGGGATGTGCAATTTGTGTGTAGGGAGAAGGATTCGAGAGGCGCGCCTTTGGTCACCGAGGTGACCGACGCACCGAATGCCAGAGGTAGTTATGTTCCAGTCGAAACCGGATCACGACTATCTCATGGTGGCACCCATTACTCGTCCTCCTTTTCCCTACGAACAAACTGTTGAAGCATCGCGAGCATCGACTTTATGTCGGGCAAGCGATACTGCAGCTTTGCGGAAAGCATTGAAAACTACTTTCTTAAAGGAGTTTTTAAGTTTACAAAAAACGTCTTTCCGTGATTTGAGGGAGAGACGTTTTTTGCTTGAGTTATTGGTTGTTATAACCAACGTGAACGCAATACTACGATAGTACGCTATTCATGGCTTGTACCAAACGCATTTCCACCGGCGTTTGCGGTGACTCTCTCCTCAAAGAGTTTATTGATAATGTAAAAGAATCAATAGCGTAACAGAAGAGTATATCGCGAAGGCTGTACACCGTCAAGGGTTGGCTGGGGATATTAGAAATGCTTTTTTTCGATCATTAGCCAAAAAGTTATCCACAATGAATTATTCATGGCTAATATTAGATAAAACAAAAAGGCCCTCAATAGGCCTCAAACTAGCTATCGTTCTAGCCCTCGATGAGCGTCCTAATAACTCGGTCGCCAAGCAAATCTTCTCTCCAGGTGGCGGTATGGGTATCGGTATCCACGTCTCCAGAAGTCCAGCGAATATCCAAGTCGGGATTAGTCGTCACCCGGCTAATCACACCGGAAACTGGCGCGCCTGGCTGCTGCTGTAGATACAATGAATAGACATCAGTCGGATTCCACCAACCGCTGAAATCTAAGCGCCCGGGAAGTCGATAGGTAATGGTCATCGTTTGAGACTCTCCTGGATCAATACTCATCCAATTTCCAAAAACTGTTTTGCCAAATTCATTCGTAATGCGTGTATTTGTTTGTTCGTTAATAATTGAATCAGTTTCAATCGTCGCAAGGTCCGCATCCTCCTTCGCATCAGTATCGGGTAACTTGAAACGCGAGCTAACCATCTCATCAAATCCCTCGGCGGTTAAGAATTCGCTCCCCTGCGGTACATATAATCGCACATAGGACACGTTTGCCTGCCCGGCAAATTTATCAAACGGGCTACCGGTATGACTACGCGTGATGCGCACCGTATCGATTACTGAACCGTCAGATTCGATTGTTGCGGTATGCTCGATCAGCTGGTCAATGACTTGATCGGTCTTTCCCCCGCCGATATTAGTATTGACCACCGCCAAATAATCACCATCGGGTTGTGCCAGTGCGCCATCCCAGCCTTGTTCATGAATTGCCGCCTGCGCATCAGCGTCAGTGAAATACACGAGCATATTGCGATCCTGCAATGAATTGAGCATGACTTCAACAACAGATAATAGCTGCGCTGGCTCCGCATTAAATACTTTATTCATCAATAGCGGCATCATGTCTCCAATAAATCGTTTCGGCTGATTTTCTTCGCGATCATAGGTCACTTCTGCCCAGACCTGCGCCTCACGCACAAAATTACTGGCATCAACCGTCACGCCATATCGCTCCTGCATATCCAGTGGTCCAGTGATTTCCAAGAGCCGCTCAATGACCGTAGGAGTGAGTGTCAGGACTCCGTCAACAGAGGTGCCACCGGTACGCTCAAAAAACCACATGGTTTTCTTCGCTGAGGTGGGAAAATCAGGAAACCAATTACTATCTTGTATATTCCAGTGTGGATTTACGATCCAGAGTGGCTTCGGGGAAATCAATTTGTCCTTGAGCTGGCCGGCAATGTCATAAATACCGCCACCAGGTACCGCAATTTCCTGTACTGCACCGCGATACATATCAACCAGAGCGATTGAACCCATGAATCCACCGGTGGGACGAAGTTCGCGATTATTTTGGAACACTAATAAATATCGACGAGGTGCGTCATGACCCAAAATATATAGTAACACATCGGACAATTCAGACGCATCACGAAGCCGCTGGTTGAGCTGTGGTGCACTCTCCTGCAGCGCCTGAATCGGAGCTCGGTACTCCTCGGGCAAATCATTAATCCGAACATTTGCCAGTGCTGCTGTCCCCGCTTCAATTTCTCCAATAATTGGATCAAGCTGGCCACTGGCGATTGCTAAATACGACGTCAGTGTAGAATCATCAGAAACCCCAGCGGTGCCTGGTGTTTGCGCTTGAAGCAGGCTTATTAATTCGGTGATCTGTGCCCCGGCTTGACTCAGATGGGTGCCTGCTTCCAGTAGCGCTGAAGCGCTCTTCACTTTTCCTGGCAATGCAGTCGCAATGCTGGTAACAACGCCCCCCGCAGCATCTAGTTCGGTTGAAGCAGCGGAAAATTCTGTCGCGGCATTGCGGAAACGCTCAGCGGCTGAAATAAAATCCGTGTCTGTTACTGCTCCACCGGCAGCTTGCAGTTCATCATAGGCATTTGAAGAAATACCAAGTACCGTACCCTCCGCCCGCACTGCACGCTGGTAGACGGTGAAACCTATAATCGGCAAAATAATAACGAGGCACATGGTAGCAAAACCAACCAGTCGTTTTGGCCACCCGGCAGGCAACGTAAAATGCATTAAACGGACTTGATTCGATGTTGTTGTAACGGTCGGCACAGGTGCCTTTGGCTGTGCTATCGGCTGTGACAATGACGCATGAGGATACCGTGAAACGATCACCGATTCCCGAGTCTGTCGCCCCTCTTCAATTACCCGCTTCGTTCGTCGTGCGGTCCACCACGTTGTCGCACGCTCGATCAGCTGTTTCCAGCGTGATTCGCGGGGCTGATCAATATGCTGCAATTCCTGCTTGCGCATCGCACGCAAGTCAATTACATTCTCTCGCGGCACTCCGGTAAAACCGGATCGTGGTCGAATAGGCATAGATTGTGGCTGATGTTGGCGAACGCGTGGCATAATTTCCTAGAATATTACTCTATAGTATCACGCTGCTTCATACAAGTCACGCGTTCGTTCGGCCATTATGTCCCAGCTAAATTGCCGAATCCGCTTATAACCCCGCTCGCGCATATCTGCAGCTACGTGGGCATTATCAAGTAAGACGGATACTTGCCGAGCAATATCTTCATGATTATGCGGATCAAAATATAATGCCGCATCACCTAATATCTCCGGCAAGCAAGAATTGTCGCTGGCGGCCACCGGCACACCAAACGCGCACGCCTCCAATCCCGGCAAACCGAATCCTTCGCAAAAAGAAGGGAAAACGTATGCGGCAGCATGGCGATATAATGATGGCAGTTCTCCATCAGGCACATACCCCGTGAAACGTACGGCGTGCGCAATACCGCTGGCCTCAACAATTTTTTGTAAACGTTTCACAAAATAATCCTGTCTACCAACCAAAACTAGTTGAACGTTCGGATGGGTCTGGCGCAGCTGAATAAATGCTTCAATAAGACCTTCGCTATTTTTGTGCGGATAAACATTTCCAACGTACAAAATATATGGCTGCTTGATTGAATACTGTTCGAGAACGTTCAGGTCGCTGGCTGCCTCTTGCATGGGAGTATCTACCGCTTCATACGTTACGCTAATATGCTGAGGGTCAACGCCAAAATGGTGCACAATTTCTTGTTTAGTATATTTCGACACTGCAATAATACGACGCGCCTGACGCACAGCTCGGCGAATAATGATATGGTATGCCCAGTGCTTTATTCGATATAGGAGCGGCCCCAGTGTTGTGGCGCGTTGTGTGGGGTACTTCGTTAAGATAAGATCGTGAATCGTAACTACAAACGGTCGCCGATATAATAAAGGAACATTAAAATGCGGAAAATGCATCAGGTCCAGCCGCGCACGCCACAGCACCCACGGTAACCATATTTGCTCAATGATGGTATACCAACGAAAATTAGCTAATCTTTTTTCAAACCGAGGATTGCGCGGAGTATATTCGTCCCAATTTTCTTTGCGCAAAAAAATTACATATTCATTATGATCATCGATCTTCTCAAGGTGAGTTACTAATTTTTCTGTATACCGACCCAAACCCTTCGCGCCGGTGCCATAAAATCGAGCGTCAATCCCTATTTTCATAATTTTGATGCTGTCATTAATGTCGCCAGAGTAGCCTGAGCCGCCCGCTCCCAAGAAAACTGCTGTACGCGAGCTGACCCACGAGCTATCAAAGCGCGACGGAGATCATGATCCTGTAATACCCGAAATATTGCCTCGGCCAACCCGGCAGCATCATAGGGATCAGTCATTAAAACTCCGTCTGACCCTACTTCCCCGAGCGCAGGTGCGGCGCTGGTGACCACGGGGACGCGTGCAGCCATTGCTTCAAGAATGGGAAGTCCAAATCCTTCAAAGTACGAAGGATAGACAAACGCCGCCGCACCGCGATACCAGGCTGGCTTGTCAGCTTCTGGCACGTAATCAACGAAACGAACACGGGATAACTGCGCATTGCTACGCGACATGCCAGCGTGTCCTGCAATAATTAATTCGTACGCTCCTTGAGTTTGACGAGTAACAATTCCCCATGCAGCAATCAATCCGTCAATATTCTTCCGCGGATTAACTGTTCCAATTGACAATACATACGGCCGTTCCAAATGATAACGATTACGTATTTTTTCAACTGCCTGGTCTGGTACCGCCGCAAATAATTGTGCTTCAATGCCCAGCTGAATCACCGTTATACGTTCAGGAGCGATGCCATAGGTCGCCACGATATCTCGCTTGGTATTTTCCGAGACGCTGATGATCCGCTGGGACTGTCGCATAAGATGTCCGGGCCGCACCAGCCGATGCCACCAATTTCCTCGGTGGTTAAAAAAATTTGGATAGCGAAATGATAAATCATGCACCGTTAAAACAAGTGGGGTGTGTCGGGATACCTGGCCAAACATCATATTGGGCATAAACCATACATCCACACCTCCGACAGCCGTATCGAGGTACGGTCGTCCTAAACCGATATGGATCAGGTTAGAAAGCTTATTTGGCCAGCGCTGGTGCGTCAGTGTAACCCGGGGTTCAGCGGTTAGCCAATGTGTAATCGATCTCGGCAGCGACGTTAAGCCACTACAAAACAAGTGAAACGTATGTTCACTACCGATTCGGACCATGGCACGAAGGAGTTTTTCGGTATACACGCTGACTCCCGAGGGATATGGTTCGATCAATGATCGAATATCGACGCCAATGCGCATCGCGTATTTATGATTGGGTCGGAACAGCGCCCGGACGACGAATATACTCAAAACTGTATACTGTCACCACGCTTAATACAAATCCAGCGACCAATCCAATAATCGTATTAATAATTGCAGATGGCTTTTTCTCCACAATAACGGGCGTACCGCCCTTAACCTCAAAAAGTGCCTCCTGTTCGATAGTCTTATTGGCTTCGGCAGCGCGCTGTTCAACGACTGCAGTTATTGCCTGAGCAATGCGGTCCGCGGTTGGCCGATCCCTTTCTTGATACCGCACCACGATATTCTGAGGTGAGTATTTGCGCGTTTTAAATCGGGAGGTTAATTCTTCAATTGACGAAATATTTGGGTCAATCTCAGCACTGTCATATATCTCGAGTAGTACGGAGGGTGTCAAAAACCAACTCATGACAGTCTGGGAAAATAAATCAGATGCTTGAATGGCATAATACCCATCGTATTGATATTGCTGGGTTTCGAGAGTATTGGTTCGATTTATCGAAAACGAAATGGATGTATCAAATTGGACTGCTGCGGTCAGCGCAAATAACAGCGCGATAACACCGCCGAGCAATGTCATGCCAATGATGAGAAAACGGAATTTTACCAAAGGAATGGTTGTTTGCATAATAATCATAGTATTACTTTTTTTTAAAGTTTTGCCAAGCCTCACGTACCGCTGCGTCAATTCGTTCCTTAAATCTCCGGACATCGTACTGAAGTGCATGATTACGAATTTCCTCGGGATGAAACTGCTCTTGTTTAAAATGAATAATCGTATCAGCCAACGCTTCCCAGCTTTGTTCGTCAAACAATGTCCCGGTTTTCCCAGGGATTACCGTCTCCACCGCGCCGCCTACTCCGTAGGCGATCACCGGTCGTCCCGACGCCATTGCTTCCACCGGCGTAATTCCAAAATCCTCTTCTTGAGGATGAATAAACGCTCGGCAACGAGATAAATATTTGCTTTTTTCTGCATCAGAGACGTAACCAAGAAACTTGATTGTCGGCCCAGCCATCGCGCGCAAGCGCTCCTCTTCCTCACCATCGCCAATAATATAGAGTGGCAACCCTAATTTATTAAAGGCCTGAATCGCCAGGTCAACTCGCTTATAAGGGCGCAAACGTGACACAATTAAAAAATAGTCGTCAATCTCTGAACTTATCTGAAACTGATCGGCGTAAACCGGCGGCTCTATGACCAGACTCTCCTTTCGATAATATTTCTTAATGCGATCGGCGACAAATTTTGAATTCGCAATAAATAAATCCACACGATCAGCGGCCATCCGATCCCACATCCGCAAATAGCTCCGATACAGCAGCGACATACGACCGACGAGCCGATTACGCTCTAATTTATCAATCACTTCATTATGATCGCTCCATAAATAGCGAGTTGGTGTATGGCAATAACATACATGAAATGTATCGGGCGACGTAAGGACACCCTTGGCGAGCCCAGAGCTATCCGAGAGTACCACATCGTATTTATTTAGATCGTAACTTTCGGTTGCGGCAACCATCATCGGTAAATACCACCGAAACTTCCGGCGAGCAAAAGGCATGCGCGCAATAAATGATTCGTGAATAGTAACACCGTCAAACTCGTGATTTGTTTTTGCTGCATCGTAAATCAGCGTATACAGCGGTGCATCTGGATACAATTCCACCAATGACCGCAATACGCGTTCTGCCCCTCCAAGCTGATTCAGATGATCATGGACAAGTGCGAGTTTCATGACGTTATGCTGCGGATTTGCCGGTCACGACGACCCACGGGGTTTTAATAATAATGCGAATATCCAGCGCAGGTGACCAATTCTCCACATAGTAGAGATCAAGCCGAGCTTCTTCCTCAAAACGCAATTCTGAACGGCCTGAAATCTGCGCCAATCCGGTCATACCTGGTTTTATCATCAATAACTTCCGCTGCCAGCGCTCATACCGAGACACCTCTTCTGGTTCATGCGGACGTGGCCCTACCAGGCTCATCTCCCCGCGCAAAACATTATACAGTTGCGGCAATTCATCGAGGCTTGTCTTGCGCAAAAATCGGCCCACGCGAGTAATTCGCGGATCGTTCTTGATTTTAAATAACGGTCCATCAGCGCGTTCATTCAACTCAACCAAATCCTTTTTCAGCGTTTCTGCATTGCGCACCATGGAGCGGAACTTATATAGCCGAAATCGCTTTCCTTTGTACCCAATTCGTTCCAATCGAACAAAGATGCCACCCTGAGAATCGATCATGACAATCAAAGAAATTAACAAAAATACTGGAGAAAGTATGATCAAACCAAGACTCGAACATACGAGGTCGACGCTCCGTTTCGCAATTTTCCCCCATCCATCCAGCTTGGTTCGACGAACTTCAATGATGGGTATGTCTGCAATGGTATTGATTTCCACATGCGTGGGCTGTACTTCAAAGAGGTCGGTGGCGTATTTATAAATCAGATGATGATCCGTACAAAAATTTCGCATAGCGAGCACCTGCTGACGATCGATGGTGGGATTGCCGAGAATCAATTCATCAATATGGGTTGATTTCATTTTTTCAATCAATCGAGCTTGAAATTCTTCGTCAAACTGAGCACTCCGCTCAACAATGCGATACCCGAGCGTCGGCCGCTGATAAATCTGTTTCACAATATCTTCCGTGGTCGCGTCATCGCCGACAATAATGACATTATGCAAACCGATCCCGCGCTTCAAAAAATATCGCTGTACCATGCGTACCAGCGAACGGCCAATAATTACCATAATAATGGTAAGAATCCAGCCAGATAAAATAATAAAGCGGGATGAAAATAGCTCCCGCTGAAAAAAGATGATAATAATAACTATGGCAATTGCCGCAGAGCCGGCCACAATAACTTTCGACACCTCATCAATTAACCGGCGAGTGCTTTTGATAGCATACAGACCTGACATGGCAAATGTAATGACGTAAATGCCGGCCACGACCAATATAATGGTAAAAAATTCACGAAAATCAATTTCGTAAAACACTGGCCGGATTTCCGTGAAAAACGAAAAAAAACGGAGATTGTATGCAAAAATGCCCGCGATGACTACCATACAGTAGTCGACGGGCACTAAAATTGCGCTAAACAGCAGCTCTGATTTTTTCATGCCTGGCCGACTGGATTAGTAAATTATTCATAGATTTGGTTGTGCCCAAGCAAACCTATAAGCCGAATTCTGTGTCTCGCCAAAGGCGGACGGTGACTATCTATCTTGTCCTGACGTTGCCATCAGGATCATGCGACCAACCCATCCCGACGAATCGTCGGAATCTACTTGGTCTTGCACCGGATAGGGTTTTTCACGTTCGGCCGTCACCGACCAAACCTGTGGGCTCTTACCCCACTTCTTTTCACCCTTACCCCGAAATTGCTTCCGAGGCGGTATTGTCTCTGTGACACTATTCCCTAAAGGCAACATCCAGAAGACTTAAGACCTTCTAATTGCTGACTTCGGTCGTCTTTCACGACTATCCTTGGCTCCGTTTTTAATGACGGAGGGTGTTCGGACTTTCCTCACATTACAAATGCAATGTGCAATCACCCGGTTCACTTGGGCATGGTGGAGTATATGAAAAAAGGCCATTTTTGTCAATATCCCCCCATTCCTGATATAGTAATCCTATATGACTAAACCACTCATTATCGGCCACCGTGGGGCTGCCGGCACCCACCCCGAAAACACCCTCAGTTCATTTGCCGCTGCCATAACCAGTGGGGTCCCCATGGTTGAATGCGATGTCCACGTGTGCAAGAGTAACCAGCTCGTCGTTATTCACGACGATTCAGTTGATCGCACCACCAATGGTACAGGACCAATTGCTAACCTGACACTCTCAGCACTCCAACAGTTAGACGCGGGTAATGGCGAACGCATCCCAACGCTTGACGAATTACTGCAACTCATTAACCACCGATGCTCCATCAATATTGAACTGAAGGGGGTTAATACTGCATTACCAGTAGCACAAAAAATTACCCAATACATACAAACACACGGCTGGAGCTTGGATCAATTTCTTGTTTCGTCATTTGACCACCCACAACTGCGTGCAATAAAAAAAATACTGCCCGATGTTAACATCGGGGTACTCTTTAGTAATGAGCTGCCAGTAGAACCAACCACCTACGCTCGTAGCATGCGCGCGTACTCTATCAATCCTGATAAAAAGTCAGTAACAGAGGAACTAGTATCGACAGCCCATCAAGCGGGCCTGAAAGTATTCACCTACACCGTCAATGAACCTACTGACTATGATCGAGTCACTGGTTGCCGGGTGGATGGTATCTTTACTGACTTTCCGGAACGCTATCTAGTGCAATAAAAACTTCCGGAAAAAACCAAGTACTTTATGTTCGTACTCGTCTTTAGTCATGGTATACGTATTACTGTGGTCTGCATTTTTGACCAGCCAAAATTCCTTAAGCCAAGGTGCGGTCCGATGAAATTCCATAGCGTCCTCTACCGGTATCCGCTTATCATGCGCACCATGAATAACCATGAGTGGCCGCGCCTCGAGGGCTTTCAGTCGGGAAATCGGATTGATGCCGGCATAATAAATACCGGTTCTAAATTTCATTACCAATAACGTAAGGTAGCCTAACGGAAAAAAGGGGATGCCTTTTAGGTACAGCTGAAAATTTTGCCAAATCACTGATTTAAACCGGGCAAACGTAGAATTGACCACCACCGCTCGAATATCCTCGATTTCACCGGATTTCAACAACGCCACGGCGCCTCCCATAGAAAAACCTAGTACGCCGATCCGCTGCATATTGATATCACCACGGCCACGCAGGTATTGAATGGCGCCTTCGAGATCAGCCACCTCCCGAGAGCCGAAGGTAATAAACTTACCCTCACTCTTTCCTGAGGCACGAAAATCAAACATAAACACCGTATACCCAGCATCATTTAAAAATTGAGCTTGGGGTAACATCTGTTCTTTAGAACGGCCATAGCCATGGAGTAGAATAACCGTCGCGCCATTTGAGCCGGGCACCAAGGCTCCATCTAGTTTTAATTCGTCAGCGGACTGAAACGTTACTCGCTCGGGATGTAAGTTATAGTTCTTCCATTCGTCATCCTTGATTTCACGGGGCTGCATAATAATGCGTGACGAAATATGCCACGCCATGCCAATAGCGAGGAATAACAAAATAACTACGCCCAATATAATATCGACGATCATGCGCCGTGATCTATAGCTTGGTTAACTAAACGGTCCGCTTCAGCATTTTCTTCGCGTGGAATATGACTGAAGGTAACGCGGCCCAATGTTTGGACAATATTCCAGGCTTGGATAAAAAGTTTGCCTAATGCAGCGTCCTTTACTCGATAGGTACGCCGCATCTGATTAACAATTAATTCGCTGTCCATATATACATCCACATCACGCTCACCCAAGGCCACAACTTTTTTCATTCCATCAATGAGCGCGGCGTATTCTGCTTGATTATTTGTTGCCTCGCCTAAATACCGAGCGCCTTCGGCAACCCGTTCAGATCCGCGATACAGCACAAAACCAGCTCCCGCCGGACCTGGGTTGCCCCGGGCTCCTCCATCCGTATATAATCGAACCACTTCAGGCGTCATACGTTTGATTTCCGCATATCTACTAATTTAAGCTGCAACTCACGGCTGCCATTCCATTCATTGATAGACAACTCAAAAACAATATCGACCATTTCGCCAATGCTCAAATCATTACCCCACGTGGCTCCTTTGCCAAAGGCAATCACCTTCTTAGTGACGCCACTTTGGACAACCTGAAGCCGCAAATGTTTGCCTTCAGCACCAACTTTTTGAAAATCAACAACTTCAAGCTTTTCTGCAAGCAGACGAACGGTAGGATTTCCCTGACCGCAGGGCTCAAAGCCCTCCAATTGGCTAACGAGCTCCCAATTGATATCAGCCAATACGGCGCGGGCATCGACTACTAGTCGCTTAGTTAAATCCTCCAGGCGCAATGCTTCGCCAGCTAATGCGGTCATGGATGACTTAAATGCTTCCAATGCGCCTGGCTTCAGGGTAAAACCGCAGGCACTGGCATGGCCGCCATACCGGTCAAGATACTGACTGCTTTTAACTAATGCGGCGGTTATATCAAAACCAGGAATTGATCGTCCCGAACCCATGATTTCACCATCGCGCTCGCCCATGACGATGACGGGCCGATCAAATTGATCCATGATGCGGCCAGCGACTAGACCGACTAATCCTGCTGACCAATCTTTGCCCATGGCAAATAGTATGCGCGCGTCACCAACCTCGCCCAGTTGCCGCTTTGATTCTTGTACCATTGATTCAGTCACCCGCTGGCGTTCTTTATTATTCTTATCTAAATTTTCCGCGACTTGTTTTGCTTCATCGCTATCCTCGGTCATCAACAATTCGTAGGCTGTATTGGCATGGTCAATCCGACCCGCTGCATTTAAGCGCGGTACCAATCCAAATCCAACGCCGGTGCCATCCACCGACGGGAGGTTGATGCGAGCTGACTGCGCCAAAGCCTGAATGCCCAAGCGACGAGTTTTGCGCAACACAATGAGACCATACTTAGTCAGTGTACGATTTTCACCAATCAATGGAACCATATCAGCGATAGTGCCGAGCGCTACTAAATCTAACAGCCATTTTTCAAAACCCTCTTTTAATTTTTTTCCTGCATCCTCTTTAATAAGTGCCTGAGCAAATTTAAAAGCGACTCCCGAGCCAGCTAATGCACGAAATGGGTACTCATCTGCGGCAACGCTGGGATTGATGATGGCAAATGCAGTTGGCAATGACGGTGGTTCTTCATGATGGTCAGTTACGATAATATCAATGCCGCGCTTCTCGGCCTCGGCAATTTCCGGAGCGTTACTAATGCCACAGTCAACCGTGATAACCAAACATACTTTCTGTTTCTGCAGCTCCGCCACGGTGTTCATATTCAAGCCGTACCCCTCAGACATGCGATGTGGAATATAAACCGAGACGTCGGCACCAAGTGCCTGGAGCGTCGAAACCATGATGGCCGAGGCGCATACCCCATCGGCATCATAGTCGCCATGCACCACAATCTTCTCGCCCGCCTCAATCGCTTTCATGGTGCGATCAATGGCGCGATGCATGTGACGAAACAAAAATGGATCATGGGTGTCCTGTCCATAATCCGGATTAAGAAATTCATCAATTTCCGCTTGATCAGACAATCCTCGATTGACCAATAACTGCAGTACTAAGGGATGAATCTCAGGAAATGAATTTCTGATCGTATCAGATACTGCTGGGGCGATCTGCCAAATACGTTCCATAGAATTGAGTATGAGTATACCATTTACTGACCATTTGCCGCAACGCTGCCTTGTGCCGGCTACTATTAACCCGTATACTTAAAGTATTATTGATACCCATATACGCCTATGGAATTTGTTACAATTACCAATTCGACAAATCCCCGAACCAACGAGCTGCTTTCGGCTGCCTGCCAGCAGCGAAAAATATCCTATCGGGAGCTGGACGCCGACCGTCATTCAACGACGGAATTGCCGCCCCTCGCTCCCGGGACACTCCTCTATCGAGTGGCAACCGGCATTAGACCAGCAACAATGGAACGGATGCTTCTCCGTTCTAATATTGTGACACTGTACCGCGACCCGCTCTATCTGCGTAATGACCGCTACGCCACGCTCACCCTATTCCACGCCGGCATCCCGATGCCCCGCACGATATTCTCCCCATTGCGCCAGTCGATTGACGCGGATGTCCGATACCTCGGCGGATACCCGGTCATTATCAAAATCATCGGCGGCAGTCATGGCATCGGCGTACTCCGTGCTGACTCACGCGAATCACTGTTATCCTTCATGGATTATCTAGATCAAGAAGAAATGTATTATATTCTGCGCAGTTATATTCATGTGCCAAATTCAGCTCGATTGATTGTCTTGGGTGCGCAGGTCATAGACAGCATTGAATACCAGGTTCCCGAAGGTGACTTCCGATCAAACGTCGGTGAAGCTCCAAAAGTACAACCTAAAAAATTTGATGCAACATTAGAACGATCGGCGGTAGCCGCCGTTCAGGCGCTGGGCCTAGAATTTGGTGGCGTCGACATTCTCTATGATACGCAGTCTCATTATGTCGTTGAAGTTAATTTCCCGTGCTATTTCGGACGGGCCCAAGACGCCACTGGATTTAATACGGCGGGTGCAGTGATTGATTATCTAAAAGCAAAAGCTGAAAAAAATGGCTACCTTGAGACTTGAGCCACTGCGTGAATCAATGCGCGAAGCATATTTGGATATCGCTCTCGAGATGATACAGCATCGAGAGCCAAATACTGAATGGCATTTTGATCGAGCCTTGAATGATTTTACTGGTTTACTGAAGTACTACCAAGAGCGAGCGCGCGGCATCAATCTACCGCCTGGCTTTAGTCCTGAAACAAAACTATTCGGCGTCGTCGATGGTATTATCATCGGCCGAGTGGGCATCCGACACAGCCTCACCCCAACCCAAACTGAAACGCTGGGGCATATCGGCTATATCGTCCGTCCGACGTGGCGAGGAAAAGGCTATGGTAAACAGCTTTTTTCACTCGCCTTGACTCATGCTCGTGAATTCGGCCTGGATAAAATCCACATCGTCTCTCGCCGAGATAATTACCCGTCACTCAGAATTCTCGCCCAGGTGAGCGCCACTCCCCAAAGTATCATTCGAGACGCACACGGAATAGAACGCAGCAGATTTATTATTGATTTAAAACGAACATGAAACGACTTCGGACGTATGCTCGTATCTATACGCGCGCTGCTCGATCACTAGGACTCCGGACCACGCAAATCAATGACCAGACGGTCGATATTACCTATCGAAATACAACTATCCGTTTTTACTATGCCATGAATAGTTTAAATGATAGTGTCGCGGCATCGCTCAGCCAAAATAAATCCGGGACAAATGCATTGTTGCGACGCGCTCGGTTACCGGTTTTTGACCAAGCGTGGTTTTCTCGCCATACCCGCAAGAGTATCAAAGACTACATTAAGAAAATTCATTATCCCGTCGTCGTCAAACCAGCCAGCGGCCTTCAGGGTCACGGCATAACGGTTAATGTGCGAGATGAGCAAACCCTAACATTTGCGATTGATCACGCGTTTGAATATGGCCAACGGGTTATTATTGAGAAATATTATCCGGGAACTGATTACCGAGTATTGATTTGCCAGGATAAAGTTCTCGCGCTGACCCACCGATTACCTGCTCAGGTTATTGGTGATGGGATACATACGATTGAAGAACTGATTAATCATGCAAATGAAATATTACCAAAAAAAATACTACTTGATCAGGAAATAAAAAATCGATTGCGAGAGCACGATGCAACGCTTCACACCATCCTTGAGCCTGGCCAACAAGTTGTTCTCCGATATCGCGCAAACGCTGCCCTTGGTGGAACAACAATCAACATTGATCCAAAGCAAGCTCATCCAGACAACCTACGTGCTTGTATAAAAGCAGTACACACCGTAGGCCTTAAACTTGCGGGAGTTGATTTTATGACTACCGACATAACACAATCCTACCTCAAAACTAAAGGCGGTATTACCGAAATTAATCATAACCCGGCGATAGATATTCATAGTAATGCAAGCAACCCCATTACTAATATTGCGGAACAAGTAGTACAAATATTGTTTGGTATGAAACGTGCGTTGCCTAAAAAACGAGTATAGTATAAACTGATAATCAGTATCAATAATAATTAAGCCCTGAATACGGCCCCTTACATACATTTCCTTCCATGGCCGCAAGCTTTCTCATCACCATTCGCGAATCACTTGAAGCAGCATTGATTGTGGGCATTGTTATCAGTTATTTGCGCCGCACTTCCCAAACAACCTACATCCGTGTGGCCTGGCTGGGAGTAATCGCCGGTGTCGCATTCAGCGTTTTCTGCGCAATCCTCTTCCAGCGGCTACTGGGAGGCTTTGTTGGACGTACCGAAGCAATTTTTGAAGGCTTTGCCATGTTAGCTGGCGGCCTACTCATAACCACACTGATTTTCTGGATGATGCAACGCTACCAGAGCAGTGCCAAATTAAAAAAACAGATTGATCAACATGTGACTGCTGCCTACCCCTGGGGCATTTTTTGGTTAACCGGTGTCGCGGTCATGCGCGAAGGCATAGAAACCGTTATTTTTCTCCAGTCAGCCCGCTTCACTTCCCCCGACCACAATTTGATCGGAGCCCTCCTCGGGATTGCCGCAGGCATTGCTCTCGGTTATGCAGTATATACGGGTACTCTCAAAATGAACCTAAAGCGCTTCTTTACCGTTACCGCCATATTACTGATGTTTATTGCGGCTGGACTTATTGCGCACGGCGTGCACGAATTGCAAGAAGCACACCTGCTTCCCTGGGGTACTGACGAACTATGGAATATTAATCCCACGCAATTGGCAGATGGGACCCTTCCATTTTGGCACGAAAATGGAACCGTCGGTAGTTTTCTGAAAAGCCTCTTTGGATTTAATGGCAATCCCTCTTTGTTAGAAGTGCTGGCATATGGTATTTATCTATCAGGTATCGCCGTGCTGTGGTATCTCATGCGCGGGTCAACCCAGACTAAAAAACCCGTTGACGCAGCAGAATCAGCGTGATACCGTAGTGCCATGTCGCACAAATCAATCTGGAAAACATTGCCACGGCCGATTATCGGCCTCTCCCCGATGGATGGCTATACCGATAGCGCTTTTCGACGTGTGTGCAAATCCGTCAATCCATCGGTTTTGGTATACACCGAATTTTCTTCAGCCGACGGTGTCCACCATGAGGCACGTCGGGTACTTGAGAAATTTACGTATCATCCGTCAGAACACCCAATCATTGCCCAAATATTTGGCAAAGATCCGGAGACCTTCGCCACAGCGGCAAAATATTTGGAAGCACAAGGCTTCGACGGAATCGACATAAATATGGGCTGCCCCTCAAAAAGCGTGGTGCGCTCCGAGCATGGCGTGGCACTACGTAAAAACTGCGATCGTGCGTTTCATTTGATTGAAACAGTAGCCAAAGCTACTTCCCTGCCAGTTTCTGTCAAAACACGCCTTGGCTGGAGTGACGCATCTGACCTGATATCATTTGGCAAGGGTTGCGAGAATGCCGGGGCGCAAGCCATTGCTATTCACGGCCGCACCTATACTGAGCCCTATAATTGTCCAGCTCGCTTTGAACCAATTTATGAACTGAAGAAAGCCGTCGCCATCCCTGTCCTCGGTAATGGCGGCATCACGTCCATTGCCGATGGAAAAGCGAAATTGGACAATCTGGACGGTTTCTTAATTGGCCAGGCCGCCATCGGCAACCCATGGGTATTTAGTGAACAACCCGCGCCGAGTTTTATTGAAAAAATACCCCTCATTAAAGAACACGCTCGGCTGCTTTTCGAACTGAAGGGCGAAAAATGGGCAGCCTTCGAAGTGCGCAAACATCTACTCGCCTACGTGCGTAATATCCCGCATGCCACTCAGTATCGTTCTCAATTAGTGCGCGTCACCAGCCTGACTGAAGTCAATGCCGCACTTGATGCAATTGGCGCGCAGGTGCACACTGAATCCATAGCAGCAAGCCAACAACCCATTCCCAGCTATGCCACCTAAATTATTCATTGCCACCAAAGCATTTATCCTCCACCAGGGCAAAATATTAATCGTGCGTGAAGCACCAACCTACGCCACCGGCACCCAAATCGGCAAATATGACGTGGTGGGTGGCCGTTTGCAGGCTGGGGAACATTTTGACGATGGCCTGAAACGTGAAGCCCGAGAAGAGGTTGGTTTGGAAATCGAAGTGGGCAGCCCATTTTTTGTCAACGAATCATGGCCAACCATTAACGGTGAACAACATCAAATCGTTCGAGTTTTTTTCCGTTGCACCGCAAAAACGACCGCGGTACAACTGAGCCACGATCATGATGATTTCCAGTGGATAGAACCTCACTACTATTTTCAATACCCTATTATTGAAAATCTAATTCCGGCATTTCAATCATTAATTACAAAGCGATGAACAATACGTTACTTATTTTCGCTTGGATCTGGGCGGCCATGATTGCTACGGCCTTTTGGGAAGCGTACGTCGAGGGCCGCAATGCCTGGGATAAGGGAAAGCTGGGCTGGAAAATCACGTTTGGAAAATATAGCCTCACGGGGTACCACTTTTTCTTATTCTATGTGATGTGGCCGCTCCTCCTCACACTTCCCTTTATCATGTTTGGCTGGGACACCCGGAAATTTGGCATTGTAGTTAGTGCCTTTACCTCAGGATCGGTTATTGAAGACTTTATGTGGTACGTGGTAAATCCAGTTGTCAAAGTATCAGAACTTAACACTGATTTTGCGAATTACTACCCTCGTGTGCGCCTCGGAAAAATTCGCATTCCCCTGTACTACTTTATTGGCATTGGGCTGGCCATACTTTCCTGGTATTTTTTGTGGCGATAACGTATTGAGAGAACGAAAAACAGCCCGGCCAAGCCGGGCTGTTTTATCATTTATGATTATGCAAGTTGATCTCGGTCAATGACACCAGTTCCATTTAACAGCGCCTTATGTTTATCCATTTCAATCTTGAAGAGCTTCAACTCATCAGTAACTTCGTCAAATATGCCTTGAAACTTGCCATTGGGTTGTCGCTCATTAAGTGTTTGGTAGTCCATATATTATTGAAATTATGCTTATATTAAAATAACTGAGCATAATAACATGGCCCCTATTCATTGTCAATAGGGGGCGCTGCGGGCGTATGCAAACAATGGATGGCTACTTCAGGCCAATGTACAGCGCGTCATATAATTGGCGCTCAACAAACTCAAGCACCACAACATCTGGTTGCTCTATTTCGACAATGGTCTGATCAATCGGATAATTGCGAATAAAGACCGATCGACTAAAATTTTCCGAAATAAATGGCGCCATGGCATTCGTAAAAGAATCACGAAACATCAAAAGCCGTGGTAAGTCTGATGCGGTGATCTCTTTTGCTAAAACAGATTTTTCCGGATCGGGATTTGGATTCTCAAAGGCGAACGACGCATTTACAGCCTGGCGCGGCGCTTTTGGGATTAGTTTAATTTGCTCTTCTTGCAAGTCCTCTTGGAGTGACAGCATAATGGCCAAATCAGCTCCACCAGCTATCTGTGTTTTGATAGTAAAATCTTCAATTGAGGGTATTGAAATTGCAGGAAAATCTTTTTGAATAGCTCGTAGTAACGCACGATATCCGATATAAGCCCCATATTCATTCCAATGCGTTCCGGTTTTCTCATACAGTCGACTGGCTGGCTTAGCTGCTAATAAATCAGCTCGTGGATCAATAATGGTTATGTCAGTGTGCTGCTCTAAATACTGTATCGTCTGGTCGAGGCGAGTCAAAGGTCCAACCCGATTGTAAATGTCGGGCATGTATTCACCATAAATCGTGTGTTTGTCAGGTGCCGCCATCACATAAAATGCAATCCCCTGCGCCGCGAGGTCATCTTTTGTTTTAATAATATTATCGGCAATAGTTTTTAATTCTGCATCAGATAACGGTTGCGTGGCGCGATAATCATCAATGGTCGTCCCGGCTGAATAAAAATACCAACCATCTTTTCCTAAAATAGCATTCGTCTCGATGGTAACATGTTCTCGCGGCAGCGTTTCAGGTTGTGGCTCCGGCTGTGCCGTGTTGGTTTGCGAGGTATTTGTCGCAGGTTGTACGACTTCGTCTGCGTCGGGTAACGTAGGTGTTTCCGCAGTCGGAATCGTCGGTGCCTGGTCAGTTGCGGTTTGGTGCACCGCTACGCCCCGAATCGGCACGGTCTTAAACCACTTCACGTACATGCGCAAGTGCCAACCAACGAGAACATTCCGAAATCCAAAATGATCATTTAAGTATGATTCAAACGAACGGCGAAATGGCGCCGTATAAAAAGTTTTAACTGCAAATTCTGGCAGTTCGGCCAATCGTCGATTTTCCGTATTGCTGGTTGGCACTGACCAACCGGCTGCTACCATGATCCCAGGCACGGCTAATGCAGCCAAAAATACAACTACCAATACATACTCCCCCCAGACTGGCATGATCTCTTTATGCTCGTGGTGCATGAGCGGCATAGTTAAAACCTGAAATAAATAAATGGATTGTAGGTATCATTCGCCATATGCATGACCGTCAGTAAGAAAATTCCCGCCAATGCAATGAAGACTGCCGTAGTCCACGAAACTTGGATAATACGCCCACTCACGTGAGCGCTTTGTTCCCACCAGCGACGAATGTGGCCGTGCAACCACGGGATAACTGGCGTGCAACCAATAATACCAGCAACAAACGCCCATAGAATCACCGGGGTAACAAATAAGCCTAGGTGGTACTCTGTTTGACCGGCAGTACCAAATCTGAACATGGCTATAATAAACTGCCACGCCTCCCCTAATGTTTCGGCACGAAAGAAAACCCAACCAATTAAGACAACGAAGAGTACATACAGTTGTCGGATCGGCCACCAGACTCGGCCAAGCAACTCACCGAAACGAGTTCGCTCAAGTAGCAAAAAAACCCCGTGAAATAATCCCCAAACGATAAAATTCCAACTAGAACCGTGCCACAAACCGGTCACAAAAAATACAAAGAGTAAATTAAAATATACTCGTCCGCGAGAGCGTTTATTACCACCCAACGGAATATACAAATAGTCACGAAACCAAGTGGACAATGAAATATGCCATCGACGCCAGAAATCTCGGATTGATTTTGCTACATAGGGAAAATTAAAATTCTCAAGAAAGTTGAAACCAAGCATGCGTCCCATGCCAATCGCCATATCCGAGTATCCGGAAAAATCAAAATAAATTTGCAGTGCATAACAGACAGCCCCAAACCACGTCATCGGAGCGGTCAGTGCCTCAGCGGGTAAGGCAAAAATTGCATCTGCCGGAACAGCTACTAAATTGGCAATGAGCATTTTCTTGCCCAGCCCCATAACAAACCGACGTATGCCATAGGCAAATCCGTTGCGCGTGACAATACGGTCAATCAGCTCGCGTGCCACCACTTCATAGCGTACAATCGGCCCAGCTACCAGCTGAGGAAACATGGTGACGAATGCCATAAAATCGATGTAGCTCGTCGTTGCCTTAACCGTACCGCGGTATACATCAATGGTATAGCTCATTGATTGGAAAGTATAGAAGCTAATGCCCAAAGGTAGCACTATCTGCCACATGCCCGAGAGGGTAATTGTCTGCCAGCCAAAAAATTCAAAAATGGCATTAAGATTATCAATGCCAAAATTAAAATATTTAAAAAACCCAAGTAACGCCAAATTAGAAACTACGGAGAGTACCAAAAATACAGTCTGGGATCGGCTCCGATGGGTCGTGATAAATGCCCGTGCTGCCCGTGGCCGAAAGATTCCTCGAAATCCCCGCTCAATTCCTAAACCAGCAACGTAATCAATCCCAGAGGTCAGAAGCATAATCATAACTAATTTTCCCTCACCCCAAGTATAAAAAATCAAGCTGACGATGAGTAGCCACAGGTTACGCAACCGCTGTGTACGCAGCGAAAAATATATAATAAAAAAAATTGGAAGAAACGCGAATAAGAAAATTGGCGAACTAAACAGCATACGTTATTCCAGGGTGTGACCAAATGCTTGATTAAATCTCTGACGAATCGTCGTACTCGTAAAACGATAGGTCTGTGTTCCATACTGCTCGACGGCATGGACGGCCACCGTAGCAGCGAATCGACCAATTGTTTCAATCGAATACCCGCGGAGCAAACCAGCGATGAATCCCGCTCGATACGCGTCCCCCGCGCCTGTGGGATCGACCAGTCGTCGCGGCTTCACAATCGGAATTCGATACTGCTCCCCACCCGCGTACACGTCAGAACCCGCCCCACCCCGCGTCACGATTAACAATTCAAGTCGCTTCCGCAGTTGAGGAAGCGGTAATGAGGTTTTTGAAACAATCATGGCTAATTCATAATCGTTGCAAAACATCCCCAGTGCGCCGCTAATCCCCTGCAAGAGTGTAGCTTTTGACAGCGCCGTGGTTACCTGTCCCGGATCGAAAAAATACAACACCTGATGCTTATGAAGTTCGCGTGGCAATCGATCCATATCTACGAGATTCCCCGGGGATATAATTGCCAAACCGACATCGGTAAATAATGATTTCGGAAAACTACCGTAGGATCGCCCCAAGGCGCCGGGGAAAAATCCGGTAATTTGATTATCGTCCTGATCAGTAATAATATGCGCGGCGGCGGTTGCCTGAAGATCGGTACGAATGGTCGCCTGCGAGATCCGATGACGAGAAAGCCAAGTGCGATATGCCCCAAAATCACTCCCCGATCGAGCTATGATGCGCGGCTCGACGCCTAAAAGACGTAACCCGTACGCAATATTGCCAGCGGTTCCGCCAAATTCCTGACGAAATGTCGATACATTGAAACTCACATTCAACTGGTGGATTTTCTTGGGAAGAATATGATCACCAAAATGTCCCGGAAAATCCATAATCCGATCATAGGCTAGTGATCCTGAAACGATAACGCGCATGCTATCGGTATATTTCAAGTGATCGAGTAATATCAATGCGATCTATTCGATGCTTCACCAATGGTGTTTTCAGTTGCTCGAGTCGATCGTGGTACGTCGGCTTCTCAATTTGGTAAAACACCCCCAGGGGAATTTTCCCATCGGTCCGCACTGCTTGCATCAGTGCTGCTTGATAATCTGAGGTGTTATGCTTTTCGTCTTCTAGCTTTATCACCCGCTCCTTGTACCAAGGAAATTCATTTAATTTATTAAATGTCGGGCAGAGCTGCATAATATTGATAAATGAAAACCCTCGGTGCTTGATCGCTTGCTTGATCAGCTCTTTGAGTTGCGGAATGTCAGAAGAGAACCCCTGCGCCACAAACGTCGCGCCATTCAGTATGGCGGTAGCAATAGGATTAAAAGGATGATCAATATTACCAAACGGCGCTGATTTCGTTTTCATGCCCTCCTCCGATGTTGGCGAGGTTTGGCCAGTCGTTAAACTATACAAATGATTGTCGTGCACTAAATAGGTAATATCAATGTTGGTCCGGGCGGTATGGACAAAATGACTGATCCCCTCACCATACGCATCGCCGTCACCCGAATCAGCCACCACGGTCAATTCGCTATTAGCCAGCTTCACACCAGATGCCACCGGCAATGAACGGCCATGAATGCCATGAAAGGCATAGACGTTATAAAAATTTGATCCGTTGGAAGAACAGCCGATGCCGAAAATCATAGCTATCTGGTGCGGCGGAATGCCAAGCTCAGCAAAGGCGCCTTTGGTGGCAGGCATAATGCCAAAATTGCCACAACCCGGACACCAGCTGGGGGTGTATTTCGTCGTGTAATCGCGCTGAGTTAGGGGTGTGGTCGCCATACTTATTTCATGTCTTTCACTGATTGGACAATCTCATGCGGAAAAAACGGTCGCCCATCATACTTCAATATTTTATAATCAGACGCTAAGCCGGTCTGCTCGCGAATCCAACCGGCTAATTGGCCAGTTTTATTTCCTTCTACTATGGCTATCTTTTTTGCTTTGGTAAATACTTCGCGAATCTTTTTGACGGGTAACGGGCTAATATATAGAATCTGCAAAAAATTAACTTTCATGCCTGCGGCGCGTAAATCCTCCATCGCTTCGAGAATGGCACCTCGGGTAGAGCCCCAGGACACGAATGTCAGGTCAGCATGTGCGTCGCCCTCCAGTTCAGGATCAGGCAACAACCGGGCGGCTGCATCAATTTTCTTATATCGCTTATCCATTTGGCGTACGCGCATCTCTGAACCCTCTTCACTAAATCCTTCTTCCGTATGTTCATCGCTATTTTGAATATGTTCACCGCCTGGCGTACCCGGTAACGTGCGTGGGGAAATGCCATGCTCGACGTCTAAGGCGTATCGTTTGTAAGGTTTATGCTTTTCTACATCACCTGCATCATAGATCAACCCGCGATCCAACGTGCGTGGTTTGAGATCAAGTTTGTCCACCCAGATGTTACATTCCGCCAACTGCTTATCAGTCAAAATGACGACCGGCGTCTGATATCGCTCCGCCAGATCAAACGCAGTCTGGGTCATTTCAAAACATTGCTCAATACTACCAGGGGCTAATACAAATCGAGGAAATTCATCCTGGGACGAGTGCAACACAAATCGTAAATCTCCCTGGCCGGTCCAGGTGGGCATACCGGTCGAAGGACCAGGGCGGATAGCGTTCACCATCACTACCGGGACCTCCATCATGCCAGCCATGCCATAGGTCTCTGACATCAGAGAAAATCCGCCACCTGACGTACCGGTCATTGCGCGCAGTCCCGCATAGCCGGCACCGACGGCGACATTCACCGCGGAGATTTCATCTTCACAGTGCTTGACCACCATTTGATAGTTTCGCGCTTGCAACGCTAAGTTATGCAAAATTGAAGTGGCCGGCGTCATGGGATATGCAGCGTACAACTTGCAACCAGCTTTTATCGCTCCCCAAGCAATCGCTTCATTGCCCGTCATAAAGAGTCGGTTGGGATTTTTCTGAGTCTTTACTAAAAATGGCGACGGTTGGGACATGTGCGATTTGATGTAATCATACCCAGCTTTAGCCAGGCGTACATTCAAATCAACTTCTTTGCCCTTATTTCCAAAATTAAATTCTATAATATCGTTGAGCGGCCCAAATTCTACCCCCAGCACGGCAATACTTGCACCCAGCGCTACAACATTGCGCATGACTTTTTCGCCACCGTTTTCTTCCACTAGTTGATCCATCGGAATCACATGCACAGTTGCCTTACTGGGTAATTGCGCCACTGGAGCAGTGACTTGGCTGTCATTAATAATGACAATCGCATTCTCGGCTAATTCCTGGTGGTGCTCATCAAAAGTCATTTGATCCAAACACACCAAAATGCTCACTGGCCGTCGTGTGGTATAGATCGGCTGAGGCGATACGGTAATTTCGTAGGTATTGTGGCCGCCACGAATCAACGATGGATATTCATCATATGCAAAAACATACTGCCCCAATCGAAGCATGGCTCGGGCAAACATAGCGCCGACTGACTTGATGCCAAAGCCGGCTGGGCCTCCAATTTTCCAATTAATCCAAGTACGTTCCATTCATCTAGTATACACGAAATCAACCAAAATTCAAAAATTATTGCAGGCTTTTGAGGTATGTATCAATGCGTTCAGCCTCTGCCAGCACCAGATCGCCATCGTACTGCCCCGAGTGGGCGTGCGACCCAGCGTATGACGGACGTTTCTCATCATAATGCAGCTTGAGACTGACCCCTGACCGAGTAGTATGCGGGTAGATATGAAATCGCGGATACCCTAAACTGTGCAACCGCCTAATAAAGGACGTGTCGCCTTGGCGATTGCGGTTTTCATGATACCCAAGTCGACCCATCAGGACTTTCAGATTTTCCGGCAATGTGCCTGTTAAGCGTATCTCCATAGTTCCCCTAGCGACGCACGACAATGCGTAGATCAGCAATTTCAATCCTCCCCGCAGATAACAATACCGGATTGGCGTCAAATTCCTCAAGGCGCGGCGTGGCGAGCATCATCCGTGAAATACCGAGCGCGCACTGTATAATATCTTTTTTCGGAATCCGCGCGCCTCGTGCGGTACTGAGCAGACCCTGGAGCGATCGATCAAGCGCGCGTTCAATCTCTGCCCGCGACGCAGGGATCGGCACAATCACTTGGCCGCCGATTGATTCCACAAAAATACCACCCAAGCCTATCACTAAATACGCGCCTAATTCCGGGTCACGCTTTGCACCAATAATCATTTCAATCATACCCGGACGATACGGTTGCAAGAGAAACCCTTCATCCTTAGCAAATGCAAGCTTGAATTGGGTCTGCCAGGAGCGGAGCGTACGGCGCAGTTGTTCAGGTCCGGTAATATTTATCTGAACACCGCCGCGTTCAGTCTTATGGATGAACTCCTGGCTGATAATTTTTGCTACGACGGGATAGCGTAGGCGCGCCGCTTGTTTCAGGGCAGCCTCAATGCTCGAAGCCAGCCGTGACGGCATAACATACGGAACAAACCGTTTGACCATGCGCTCGGCCCGCGTGCCCAATACGATTTGGGTGGCTTGAGACGTTCGATACGTCATTTCTGGAAAACGACGCAATTCAGTGCGTGCCATCACATCATGTCTCAGCATGGCGATAGCTGCCACCGCGTGTTCAGGGTAGGCAAAGGTAATAATTCCGGCCTTGGTCAATATCTGTCGTGACGCACGCATCGCTGCACCACCAATAAATGAAACGGCAATCGGCTTACCTGGGTGCGCCCGCTGTTCTCGAATTATTATTTTTGCGATGGCATCGCTGTCAGTCACGTACTGATGGGTCAATAATGCCACCACCGCATCAACGCCCCGATCGCGCATCAAAGCGCGTAAAGCAATCTGATACCGCGCCGGGGTAGCATCACCAATCACATCCACGGGGTTACCAGTGGCTGCCGCTTCTGGTAATTTTTTCTTAAGTTCGGCGATCGTCTGTGGCGCGAGCGTCGCCATGCGTAAATTCGTCGCAGCCACAACAGCGTCAGTCGCGATGATGCCTGGACCACCCGCATTCGTCACAATCGCTACCCGATTACCGGACAACTTATGACGATTTTCAAATAGCTGGGTAAAAAGGAATAATTCCTGAAGCGTATCCACTACTACGGCACCCGCTGATTGCAGCATGGCCTGCTGAACCGCATGAGCCCCGGCAATCGCTCCGGTGTGCGAAGCCACCGCGCGCTGAGCCTCCAAACTCTTGCCTGGCTTGAGAATAATAATCGGCGTTTTTTTGGAAACACGCTGGATAGTGCGAAGCAGCGCGCGACCCGTCTTCAGGCTTTCGAGATACATAACGATTACGTGCGTTCGTTTGTCCGCTCCAAAATATTTAACTAATTCTTCTTCCTGAATATCTGATTTATTACCCAACGAAACAAGGGAAGAAAAACCGACATCAGCCGCCACCGCCCATTCGGTAATTGACACGGCCATGGCTCCTGACTGAGAAATCACTGCCACGCCACCAAAGTCAGGCATGCCAGCGGCAAACGAAGCGTTCATTTTGAGGGCCGGGTTGATCACCCCGAGGCAGTTTGGACCAAGAATGCGCATATGATACTTCTTCGCCTCAGCTAAAACGCGCGCCTCGAGCTGAGCGCCAACGCCACCCTGCTCGGCAAACCCCGCACTTATGATAATCGCCGTGCGAATTTTTTTCTTTCCGCACTCGCGAATCGCGGCAGGTACCAATGCCGCGGGAATTACCACAATCGCCAAATCAACCTGCGCGGGTATCTCCTGCACTGATGAAAATACTTTTTTTCCTAAAATCAATCCGCCTTTTGGATTAACCGGGTACAGCCGCCCGCGATAACGATACGTAATCAAATTATACAAAATAACATGCCCCAGCTTCTCCGGATCATGCGAGGCGCCAATTATGGCAATAGAACGCGGTTTTAATAATGATTCGAGCATGTGCTTAGGTCATCAATAAATTATTCCCTGACATTTCCTCGGGTGGCTTGATCCCCATGTAGGTAAGGATCGTCACCGGCACATCAGAAAGAATACCAGTCGGCTGCAAGACTGACAAATCATGGTCATTCGCCAATTCAGGAAAAATTAAGTGATCTTTCCATTGATTTGCGATAGCAAAGAATGGAACCGGATTCGTCGTGTGCTCTTTATCCATTTCGCCTGTCTGAGGATTAATCATTTGTTCAGCATTGCCATGATCAGCAGTTATAAATACCATCCCATTTTTTTCCAAAACCGCATCAATCACTTTTTTCAGCAGCGTATCAATAACCGTAATTGCTTTGTACGTTGCTTTATAATTGCCGGTGTGCCCGACCATGTCAGGATTAGCAAAATTAGCCACAATAAAATCATGCTTACCAGCGTCAATCGCAGCCAATAATTTTTCCGTAACCTCCGGGGCGCTCATTTCCGGTTTCTTGTCGTAGGAGGCGACTCGCGGGGATGGGATTAAAAGATTATCTTGATGTTTAAAAGGGTCTTCATTTCCCCCGTTGAAGAAATACGTGACATGAGCGTACTTTTCCGTCTCCGCGATATGCAACTGCTTCAGCCCCGCGTCCGAGATAACTCGAGCAATCGGATTAGTTATTAATTCGGGAGGAAATGCTACATCAACAGGCAATGTTTTATCATATTCGGTCATGGTGACAAAGCACAGCTTGCTCAAAAAAGTGGAGCGCTTAAATCCACTAAACTGCTTAACACTAAACACCTTTGTCAGCTGGCGCGCTCGGTCAGGCCGAAAATTAAAAAATATGACTGCATCACCATCAGCGATCGTGGCAGTGGGTTTGCCCTTGGTGCCGATAACTGCCGGCATAAATTCTTCGTCATACACTTTTTTTGCATACGACGCTTTGATTAATTGTACCGGATCGGTTCCAAAGCTCTCTGCTTCTCCGTCAACCATGGCTCGATACGCTTTTTCCTCACGTTCCCAGCGGTTATCTCGATCCATGGCATAATACCGCCCAGAAATGGTGGCTATTTTTCCAACTTTCGTCTCAGCCAATTTATCCTGTAGTTTTTGGACGAATGTGACACCGCTATCGCGGGTAGTATCCCGACCATCGAGAATCACATGTAAGTATACTTCCTTGACTTCCGATTTCTGGCATAATTCGAGCAGAGCAAATAGATGATCAATTGAACTATGCACGCCGCCATTTGATACCATGCCGAGCAAATGCAATTTCGTATCGTTTTTTGCTACGTGCTTGATCGCTTTTTGAAAAGCCGCGTTTGAATAAAAACTTCCATCGGCGATAGCTCGTGAAATGCGGGGTAGACTCTGGTAAATAATTTTACCGGAGCCTAAATTCAAGTGCCCAACCTCTGAATTCCCCATCTCCCCCCACGGTAGCCCTACCGCTTCACCGGAAGCCTGCAGCGCGACGGTCGGATAATGCTCAATCAAAGCATCAAACGTCGGAGTCGGCGCATTACGTATGGGATTGCCGGGGCCAACCGGCGCAATGCCGAAGCCATCATACACGATTAAAACTACTGGACGATTCGGTATTTGCATAAAATATGGTCACTCATTTCAGGAGGACGCGGTATGCCTAGCATATGCAGCATCGTTGGAGCGATGTCGCCAAGCACGCCACGGATAACTTTAGTATTTTTAGGAATACTCTTATGTACAATAATTAGCGGCACGGGAGATTTTGAATGAGAAGTAATAATCTGCTCGGTCTCGACATCAAACTTTTCGTCAGCATTGCCATGATCCGCCGTCACCATCATGGTTCCATTATGCTTCAAAATCGACTCGGCCAATCTCCCGATCTGGCTATCGACAAACTCAACGGCGCGGATGCAAGCCGGAAAATCACCCGTATGCCCCACCATATCTGGATTGGCGAAATTCATCACCATAAAATCATGCTTTTGGTATTCAATCGAATCGCAAACAATATCAGTGATTTCCTTCGCGCGCATCTCCGGCTTCGTGCGATACGTGTACGCCACGGGTGATTTGATAATTACGCGATCCTCGCCCCCCACCGGGTGGTCGTATCCACCATTGAAGAAATAGGTAACATGCGCATATTTTTCACTTTCCGCGACGTACAACTGACGATAATCTTTCAAAACAAAAGGTACGGTATTTTTTAAAGGCTGCAACGTTGGATAGGCTTCGACGATACTGGGCAAATCAGGGCCAAAGCTGGTCATGGAAACGAATCGAAGATTCTTGAGCACCTTTTTCCGCTTAAATCCGACAAATTTCTTTTGAACAAAAGCTTTAGCTAACTGCCGCACTCGATCCGAACGGACATTAAAAAAAATAACCGCGTCATTATTGTTAATCCGTCCTCCCTTATCATGATTATTTTTGATCACCGTCGGCTGGATGTATTCATCGTTCTCATTTCGATTATACGCTTGCATCACGGCTTCTTCAGCTGATTTTGCCTGAAAGCCTTCCCCCATCACGAGTGCATTATACGCTCGTTCAGTCCGCGACCACTGCTTAATCCGATCCATCGCGTAGAACCGGCCACACACTGAAGCGATTTGATTGCGTCGGCTCAGCGCCGGCTTAAAACGATCAAGTAGTTTTGTGGCTGAGTACTGGTATGAATCGCGTCCGTCAGTAAATAAATGCAAATATACCTTGATGGACGAACTGACGTGCTCCAATGATAAATTGAATAACGTAATCAATCCCAACAAATGATCAGGGTCAGCGTGGGGCGACTGATCATCGGTTAAAAGACCCATCAAATGGACGTCTGATTTATATTTCTTCACATGTTCAACGACATCCAAAAGCGCTCGATTTTTGAAAAAACTTCCATCACTAATGCATCGGGAGACGCGCACCGAATCCTGCTCCACGATGCGTCCCGCGCCAATGTTCATATGCCCGGCTTCCGAATTACCCGTTTGCGCCGGCGGCAAACCCACGTCACGACCCGAGGCGCCTAACGTCGTGTTAGGATAATTTTTCATCAGCTGATCCATGACCGGTGTATGCGCCTGGGCGATGGCATTACCCGCTTTTGCTTTGCGGATGCCCCAACCGTCGATGATGACTAATAAAAATGGTTTGATCGGATTTTTCATGTGCGCTTCAACTCGTCCTCGATTGCCATTAAACGATTATATTTTGCAGTACGTTCGCCGCGAGCTGGACCAACTTTGACATACTCGGCATTCACCGCTACCGCCACATCAATCATGCCGGTATCCTCGGTCTCTCCACCGCCACGATGCGATACGACTTGCCAGAAACCCTGCGACTGACCCAAACGAATGGTGCGGATTGTTTCCGTGAGGCTCCCAATCTGATTGAGCTTAATCAGTACGGCGTTAATCGTTTTCAGCTTAATTGCTTTCCGCACTCGTTCGATATTCGTCACCGTCAAATCATCACCCACGATCCGAATCCGATCGTGCATCTCCTGATAAAAAGCCTGCCACCCCTCCCAATCATCTTCAGCCAGCGGATCTTCGATGGAGAGAATTGGGTACTTATCCACCCAGCCCTTGAAAAGGCCCACCATCTGACTCGATAACAAACCCGCGTTCTCGCGCTTCAAAATATATTTTTTTTGCTTCTCATCATACAATTCTGACACCGCCGGATCCAGCGACACGGATATATCCTTGCCCGGACGATATCCAGCCTTTTTGATCGCTTCGACCAGTACCTCGAGCGGTGCTTCATTCGTCTCGATGCCCGCCGGTGCAAATGCACCTTCATTGCCCACATTCGTATTGAAGCCGCGCGCTTTCAAAATTTTCTTGACCTGAATATACGCCTCTTCTCCCCAGCGGACTGCCTCACGAACGCTCGGTGCGCCATTGACGCTCAGCAGATACTCCTGAAAATCAGTGGAGTTATCCGCGTGAACACCGCCCTCGATCACCACCATCATCGGTTTGGGTAATGTCCATTTTTTATACGGCAATTTGTAGGTTGAACGAATGTATTGATACAACGGCTGTTTCTTCGATGCGGCGGCTGCACGCGCGACTGCCATGGATACTGCTAAAATCGCGTTGCCCCCCAGTTTCTTCTTATTGGCTGTGCCATCAAGCTTAATCATTGCCTCGTCAATTTTTTCTTGGCTGGTAGCTGACATACCTTTTAATTTTTTGGCAATCGGACCATTAACGTTTTCACAAGCTTTCAGCATGCCGTTGCCGTTATACCGTTTCGGGTCGCCATCAAGCATGACATACGCTTCATGAATACCAGCCGACGCGCCAAATGGCACTGAAGCGCTTCCGGTAATCCCTCCCTCAAGTTCAACAATCGCCTCCAGGCTCGGCACTCCGCCTGAGGCAAGCACTTCACGCGCTATGATCTTTTTGATTTTTGTCGACATGCGTTTATGAGATAATTAATGATTCAATTCCGGGCAAAGTTCCTTTTTCCAAAAATTTAAGCATCGCCCCACCGCCCATGGACATAAAAGTCATGCGCTCACCCAATCCCTGCTGTTGGATAGAGGCGATCGTCTCACCCCCGCCCACCACGGTGCGGGCCGATGATTTCGCGAGTGCCTGAGCAATGTCATTTGTTCCTGTGGCAAAGGCCGGCAGCTCAAACCACCCCATCGGCCCATTCCAGACAATGGTTTTCGCCTGGCTGATAACTTTTTGAAATAACTTAACCGTGTCCGGGCCGATGTCCAATATTTTTTCATCCTTTTTCAAATTCCCGACAGCTCGAATATGCGTGGGCAATCCTTCGGTAATATCAGTCGCGGTAATCACATCAACCGGGATGTGCAAACGTGTATCAGTTAAATTCATTGATTTCGCTTCTGCAATCATCTCTTCTTCGATTAACGAGGTACCGACTTGCAAGCCTTGAGCACGAAGGATGGTGTTGGCCAACGCTCCTCCCAGCAGAATATTATCTACTTTGCCCAAAAGCGATTTGATCACGCCCATTTTTGTAGAAATCTTTGCGCCTCCAATAATTGCCACAAACGGACGAGTAGGGTTTTCTAAAAGATTGGATAGTTCAGTCACTTCCTTTTCTAGTTCTGGTCCAGCATAGCTCGGTATAAATTTCGGGATTCCAATAATTGAAGCGACTTTCCGATGACTCTGGCCAAAGGCGTCATTGACAAACATATCCGCGTACTCTGCCAGTTGCTTGGCATACGCTTCGTCATAAACTTTCTCCCCCGCTTCTCCAGGATGGAATCGGACATTTTCCAGTAGCGCGACGGCGCCGGGCTGCATGTTGGCAACGGCTTGCTTCACCGGTTCACCGATACAGTCTGGCACAAAAGCCACTGGTTTGCCCAATAACTCAGTTAGTCGAGCAGCCACCGGCGCCAGGCTCATCTCCGGATTTGGTTTTCCTTCTGGCCGCTGCAGCCATGACATGAGCAGCACTTTTGCTCCCCGACCGGCCAATAACTGTACCGATGGCACAATAGCGCGGACCCGAGTATCATCTTCGATCACTTTTTTGCCGTTTTCATTATGAAAATGAACATCCAGCGCCACGCGCAGGATGACCACTTTATTATTAACATCGACGTCGTTGAGTGTACGAAGCTGCATAGGTGATTTTTGTTTGTATGTTTTACATTATAACACATTTTTCGACAATAATCAACCCTATATTAATAATCGTTAGGGTGTCCTGAATGTAGCGAAGAATCTCGTTTTTTACTAATCCGATCTATTCTTGAGCCGGCAAAGATGACGATGCTTCATCATCTGCCAATTTCTTCACCGCCTCCTCCATCCCCTCATGGTAAATCGGTATACGCACGTGGAATGTAGAGCCCTTGCCTATTCCTTCTGAATCAACCCAAATTCTACCGCTGTGAGCTTCGGTTAAACGACGTGCCACATACAGCCCAAGGCCTGAACCGTCGGGGTTCACCTGAGCTATCCCGAATCCACGGACAAATTTAGTAAATAATTTTTTAGCTTCCTCGGGATCAATGCCGCGGCCAGTATCATGAACCGTTGTCTCAATAAATGCGCCGTCAAGTTTTTGAGCCACCGTAACGCTTCCTTTGTCAGTATACTTTATTGCGTTATCAACCAAGTTCATGATGACGTCGCCTAATTTATCAGCATCGGCAAATACGGGCGGTAATTTTTCTTTTTGCGACTTGTAAATTAATTTCAAACCTTTGTCAGTCGCCGCTTTCTTGGAAATATTTACAACCTTTTCTATCAATCCTTCCATCTGCATCGGTACTTGGTTGAGAGTCATCTTGCCAGACTCAATCTTGGACACGTTAAGGAAAAGATTGATCAACCGAATCATGCGCTGTGATTCTTCGAGCAAGCCCTGAAGGATCTTCAGCTGTTCGTTTGGCACTTTACCAAAGTCGCCTTGAGTAATCATGGAAAGATATCCCATAATGCCAGTCATCGGCGTACGCAATTGGTGTGAAGCTATCGAAACAAATTCCGACTTTGCCTGATCGAGCTGCTGCAAATGGACGTTTGCTTCAGCCAGATGGACGTTTGATTCCTCAATTTGTTTATATAACTGAATATTGCGATAGACGATGCCGGTCTGACTAGCCAATGCTTTCATGGCATCGAGATCGGTCGCTTTCAATTCCCCGTGTTCTTGCTGAAGCATAAAATTAATAACACCCACAATAACATTTTCCGCATACACCGGCACTCCCACGACCGTCTTAATCCCCGCTAATTTCTGCATGCCAAATGCGACCAAGGGTGGCACCGCGGGTGAAATAAAGTCTGACAGTTTTTCGCTGATTTGGACTTTCCCGGTACTAATCGCTTTTACCGAATAACTGTCATCTTCGGGGAAATATCCATAATACGAATTCAACGGCTTGGGCAATAGCTTGAGCGCTTTCTCGGTCAATGGAGTCCGGGTGACGGCTTCAGGAAATAATTTATGCCGGTCTTTACCCAGCAATAATAATACACCGCCCAAGTAGCCCAGCTCTGAGGCAATGCTGTCCACAACTGATTGGGTGACTTTTGCAAAATCAAGAGTGCGGGAAATAAGCGTCGTCACCTTTTGTAATGCTTGGAGGAACCGATTCCGCTCTTGCAGCTGCATATTCGCATTGCGCAAATCGCCCGTCGCTACCGCCACCTCTTTTTTCAAACGCTCAGTAAATTGCTGCGCCTCTTCATACAGCCGCGATTTCTCAAGTGCGGAGGCAAGTTGCGGACCGATCAGGCTCAATACATTCAGGTCTTCACTGCCAAATGGATCTCCGGATAATTTCGGTCCCAGCACCATGACTGCATTAATGGTATTCCCGACGGTCACTGGTGCGACGACGGCCGCGTCAAGCGTGTCGAGTGAAGCTTTTGATGATTCTAATATTTTTCTCGATTCTTCGTCTTGGGTATCTTCGATCTTTCGCTCCAGCGCCTCGAGCACAATAATATCTTGCTTTGAACGCAAATATTTAATCAATGGATTGTCATGCCGTATCCGATTGGCAATGTCGGTTTTTTCTTCTTCAGTCAGTTGTTCAAACACTTGGTCGCTCACCTTATGGCCACCCTTGTCCACTCGGCCAATGCGTTTGTAGAATGCTCCGCCCGTAGAACCAGCTAAATAAATGCTCACATTTTTTATCTTCAGGTCTTTCTCTAATCTATGCGTCAAGGAAAAAAGCAAAATGTCCAAATCAATTTCCCGATTAATAATCTCCGACAGCTCGCTGGAAAGTTTTTGGTAATCCACGCGGGCTTTGAAGAAAAGTTTATCTGTGGCGCTTGCAATCCATCGTTTAAGTGGATCTAGAATTGAAACTATAACCCCCGCAATAGTAACGGCGGCAAGTGCTTTTATACTATCATCAACTTTCAAATACTCGGGAATGAAAATTATTACACCCACAACTGTTGCCGATACAATTATTACAACAATGGAATAAGTTACAGTTCTTAATACAAATATTCTTATATCTAAAAGCTTATGTTTTAATATTGCGTAAACAATAAATATTAGCCAAATAATTGAAAAAGAGGGTCCAATTTGAATTAATTTATAATTACCAATCCAAGGTAAAATTAAATTAAACGTAACCCCAAGAATGCCTGACATTAGGGTGCCAATGAGTAAATATTTAAATTGTAACTTTAGTATACCCCGAGCTCTTTGATAGTTTCGGAAAAGGTTAAAAAATAGCAACAAAAAGTATATTATAAACCACACCCCAAAAAAATGGTACGCTGGACCTAAAGTAACAATATTTGGTTCCGAAATTGTTACTTTTTCTATGAATATCTTAGTTGGAATGATTAATAAAAAAATTACAAATGGAAGAAATGAGATAATTTGCAAGCTTCTTGAAAATTTACTGTGCCGATACGGAAATAAATAAGAAAACTGAAATAAAGTTGTAGCAATTACCCCAGCCGAAATATAGTAAATAACTACCCAAATTTTTGCTGTAATAACATCACTCGATATTCTAAACATAGCTATGCCGAAAACCCATCCAATAATTCCGACCACATAAAAAAGAAAAACTTTATTCTTTAAAGTCTTACTTTTCCTATAAACAAGAAGTAGTAATAAAACCAATTCTAATATGGCCTCAGAGATGAGAATGACATTAAACATTTTATTTTTTTATTAACAATGCAATCCCATGAACTAACAATGGTTCATAAATTATTTCCAAACTTTCAAATTTTGTATTACACAAAACTTTATAAAAATCCTTTGGATAACGATGAATCATCTGCCATTTAACTGTTTTGGAAATAAATCTTTCCTCAATATTTTTATTAATATTACCAGTAATCAGAATTGAACCATGATCTAAAACATCGTACAAACTATTTATCACCCTAACCACTCTTTCATCCTTAAAATAATCTAATATACCCACCATCTCAATAATATTTGGATTAAAACTCTTAATAATTGAGTAGGAATCCTCAATTTTTATATTATGCTGCGAGATCAAATAATCAATTTTAAACTGGTGAGCCAATTCTTTACTGTAATTTATAGCATTCAAATCTTGGTCAATTAGCTTGGCATGAATATTTTTTTTGTCCTTTTTAATTTCAGCAATTGTCTCTACAACACCTCTTGCAGAGCCGCACCCCAAGCTCAAAATTCTCGTTTCATCTTGACCATTACGATTTATTGCATCAGTTAAAAGTTTTTTGAAAAGTTTTAATCGATTTCTTAACGCTTTTGGATTTTTTTGATTTAACCATAGATAATCAAAAAATCGTGTATTGAGAATATTTCTACTTTTCTGGTGAAAAGTATACATTTCCTCTAAAGCACGATACTGAGTTGAATTTGCTTTAATAATTTCAGCTTTTTTACTCGCAACTAATAACCTATGACTAATACTATACGGAATTATGGTTGAAAATGATATCCAAAAAAAATTTAAAACTTTTGATACTGGCGTCATTACTTCATACTCTTCACTAATATCAACTTTATAATAATTTTGTATAACTAATTTGTCTTTATTTTCCATTTATTTAATTTTATTAAATAGATATTTGACTCTACCATACCACAAAATCGTCTTTTTTTCAATATTGCCCCATTTATTAAAGATTTTATGTATGTTTTTTTAGATGAATATATGTTGAAAAACCAACCCATAATATTGATACTTCTGGCCCAAAGGCGCTCTCAAATATTTCCCATTCTGAATATCCTAACCAAGGAATAATGATATTAGTCACGACGATAATACCTCCAGCAAGAATAACGCTAACCATGAAATACTTAAGTTGCCATCTATAAATTCCGTCAGATTCTCTAAATTTTCGATACAAAGATACCACTGCCCACAGTAAGTATCCAAAAATTAAGGTATTGTACAAACCGTATGATGGCCCTTGCTCATTTGAACGCCACGCGGTCATTTGTGTTTTTTCAACAACTGGTGCATATGGTGATAAAATCAAAAAGGTAAAAACGATTATTGGCAAAATAATGACTACCCAATTCCATAGTTTGATTGGTTGTGATTTATACGGCCATATCCATACTAGAAAAAGCAATGTAGTAACGATTAAGACACCCCCTATCCATGGAAAGTAGCCGATAATTATAACCGCTTTTTTTGCGGATACTAAAATATCCAATCCTAATGACCCAACCCATATTGCGACACTTAAAGCAAACATGGCATACCACCGCCTCACCTGACTTTTAATATCTCCAAGCAGCGTGTACATTGCTAGCGCAATTTCTACACCAGCAATTATTAATAGAATGATTGCGTGAGTATGAGACATATATTTCCTTTTTATTTCCTACCAATCCGCTCCATAGCCTGTTTATACATGAGGGCATTGGCAATCGCACTGGTCATGTGAGGCTGTAGTTCCTTAATGTATTTGATATTATCCTCGGTAAAAGCCGCCGATCGTGCTTTCTGCCCAAAAAGAAATAATCCAAAAAGTTCACCTGGCTCCCCGATGGGTACAACCATACTAATGCCCGCCTGCTGCAATTCCGGTTGAATTTTCTGCAGCTGCTCTCGTTCATCAGCACCGACCTCCTCCATTCGATAGGGTATTTCTTCAGTTACCAAAATTTCCGGTTTATGAGTTAAATACGCATACCCCGCACCTTCAATATCCAGCTGTGGATCTAATTTTCTCGCAGCCGTCATTTTTTGGGCAGCCAAATCGCGGTACATAAAATTACTCTGCTTTACACTCAAAAACGATTCCAGAGCCGATAGTGACTTCTCAATCAACGTCTCAAACTGAACGGTTGAGCCAAATAACAATTGTAAACGATTCACTTTCTCTTGGGCATTCTTCTCGCGAGAAATAAAAACCGTATGTACTAACTTGGTAGTGATTCTCCGTAGGGGCTCAAAGGTTGTGGCAATAATGAGTACAAGAACAATCGTCGTCGCTTGTTCAGACCAATTATATTCCTGAGAGACAAAATCTCTAGAGAGTAAAAGCAAATACACATAAAAAGCAAGAAGTGCGGCCAGGGAAATAAAGTGTGTCAACCCTTCTTTAATTACTAACTGGATGTCGAAAAACCGATACCGAAAAATTGCATACGAAATTGCCAGGGCAAAAACAAGTGTTGACAGCATGTCAAAACTTGAAAACTGGGTGTATGAAAAGTACGGGAGGATAAAATCAACCAATATGACAAAAATTGCTGGGACAGTAAAACCAAGAAAAATATACTTTGTCTGCAATCGAACAATCCCCGTTGTATTACGTAGGTGCTTCAAAAGCACTCCAATGAGTACCAATAGCTGCGCGGTAACCAAAATTGCAAAAAATAGAAAGAATCTTCCAATGCCGATTTCAAACCCATAATCTTTAACTACAATATTCTGTAAAATGACTGCATCAGGTATCAACGAAGAAATAAAAACACTTGCCACAATAATAAAGAAACAGACTTTCTGAATTATGCTCAGATGGATTTTGGCATAGCTCAAAACCCATAAAAAAATCGACGATACAACCAGGCTTCCTGCCGCGTAAGAGAAATTAACAAACGGATATTCTGGCTTCATGAAATATTGTAGATTGACCAGATTCCAAATTGTAATGACAAAAACCACGAATGAAAATTGGCGCTGAATATTATTTTTTGACTTAACAAAAAGGAATGTTCCTAGAAATAAATTACATAATGCCGCTAAAAAAATTAGTGATTGCGCCATACTTACTTCCCCTCCCCCTCCATTAGTTTATCAATTAAATCGCGTAAGTAGTCAGCCTTCGTCTTCTTGGATCGCTTTGCCTTTTGCTCCAGATATCGTTCCATACGAGGCGTGATGCGAAGCGTAAATTTAATGGTGGGGCGCTGTTTCAAGCCTTTGCCTGAGGTAACATCATCTATAAAATTCATCAGAACCTGCTCCAACGATTCGCGTGAATACTCCTCCATACACACGAATTCCGGGGTATTTTTCTTGGTTAAATACCCATGAGAAACTCGATCAGGCGTATTCTTATGAAACAAATAGAGCAACGGCTTTTTCTGGGAAATCGCGTAGGCCAATAAATACCCAATCTCCTGATCCGGCTGAGATGCCTCAATCACGAAGCAATCCATTTTATCCAGCAAAATTTCCCCCGACTGCTGCATCGCCTCCAGATCTTCCTTGCGGAAATCGGTATTATTTTCATTTGATGATGAAACGACAAAGACGCCGGCATTGCGGAGAATTTCCGCGATGCGTCCGTATTGGTCGCTCAGGTTATTATTTGATATGGCTGGCTGGAAAAAGTAAGCTCTCATGTTTTTATAAGTTGTCACTCTGAGTTATGTGGCAGGAGATGCCGAAACAAGTTCGGCATGAGGACTTTTTTATACCCATCATTCGTCCTCCCGCCTCATCCTGAACTCGTTTCAGGATCTCAGACATACCATTCTACTGATAAATCATTAAAGTGTTGGTTCATAGCTCGTACTAAATTTAACTTCCAGTCACGATGCCAATTCTTCAATTGTTTCTCTCGTGCAAACGCATCGGTTGCCATGAAAAATTCTTCATAATATACAAGCTTATTAACATTATATTTCTTTGCGAAGCCTAGAATTTCCTTTGACTTATGCTGTCTTACTCTACCCTCCAGATTCCTTGTGGTTCCAATATATAAAACTGAGTTGGTCTTATTTGTCATAATATATACGTAATACTGCTTTTCAGTCGGCATAGAGATGCTTCACTCCACTGCGTTTCGTTCAGAATGACAATTAATATTTCTCCCACATCATTAAGCGGATTTTGCCGAGATCATTCGTCTGGCCAAGCACCCACATGAATTTCACAAACGCAGTTTCAAAAGTCAAATGATTGACTAAAATATACTCCCGCTTCTTTTTTTTCAGATCCAGGGCAAATGGATTATGCGCCACGACTGGGATACCTTTCTGGTACGCCAACGCCAGCACCTTTTCAAACGATTGAGGGAACAAATTCGTATTAAAACTGCGTATCATAATTCCGTGATATTTTTTCTCAACCAGTGATTCCAATTGGCTTGCCTGCACCCCGGGGACAAGTTGGAAAAGGCAGACCTGATCATCAACTGCATCAGTCAGCCGCGGTGTTTGGCGTGATCGCGGTCGGACCTGATTAAATAATTTAATGCCAAAATCAACTTTACCCAACATGCCGTGCTCTGAACTAGCATCAAAGAAATTAAACGACGCCGAGTCGCTCTTCACTGTCTCGACGGCTTTGATAAGGCGGTTGCCAAACATGATCGCCACCTCGGCAATGTTCATGGTAGCCACTTGCGCAGCATTGATGAGATTTGCCTTAACGCCTAAGGTTTTGTAGCTCGACATCATGCCGGCCAAATCGTGATCCGCGCTTTCCGCATCCTGCGCTAATGGTGAGCCAGTAAAAATGATGGGCTTCGGCAATTGAGCCAGCATGAATGATTGCATGGCAGCAGTGTAAATGATGGTATCAATGCCATGCGTCACCACGAATCCGTCATACTGGTCAATCCGCTTATATATTTCTCGCGCCAAACGCTGCCACAGGCCGGGCTCAATCTCTGATGCATCGCCGCCATACACAAAAACCGGATCAATATTTGCAATCAATCCTAATTCCGGCATGGCTGCCAGCCATTTCTTCATATCGCCCTCCTGCTGCACGGTCAATATACCGTCATCGGTGATGATTGACGATCCTCCGCAGAAAAGCAGGCATATATTGTGATTCTTTGATGGCATATAATTAATTCTCTTTATGCCATATCTAAGTCTAATTGATTATATGCGCCGTCGCAATTATTAGAGCCGTCGGTATGTATAAACCCTAATACTATCCTCAATTTCCGTAAAGAGTATAGGCTGTGGATAACTCTCTTTGCATTACCCACTAAATCCATATATTATGTGAACTCCCCCTTGAAATCGACCTTTTGTCCCAATATTCCCACCTATCAGCCCAGTACCGCGGAATTCTTCCTCCCCCTCCGCATCGGAAAAGCTGGTAGGTGGTTTTTCTTTTTTGCAAACTATTGATATATCAATTGCCAGTGCTATACTAGGGCTGAAACGACCACCGACCCACGTTGGTCGTTTCGCTTATATTTACCAAAAAGAAACCCCTGGCAGTATAGACTGTCAGGGGCAAAAAAGAATTGAAAGACGAACAGTTATTGAGTCCGAATCTTGACTTGATGCATGAACGAGACAACCCGCTCAATGATCGGACGACCGATCTCATCAGCCTCTTTGGCGCGCGTATTGAAGCTATACCCTTCTTTGGTTCGGGTTCGCTTGTAGAGCAGGATCACTTGATGGTCAAGTAACCATTCAAACGCCACCTGAAAGGATTCATCACTGTATGCCTCGATTTTATTGCGAACGTCCCGCCGAATATTTTCCAAATGTGTATAGGCGTGTTTTACATACGGAATACCGCCGGTCGGGTTAATAAAGGCAAGGATAATCCAGATCACATGAGAACGATCGACTGAGGATGGCAGGAGACCATTGAAATCAATGAGTGAATCTAGTTCACCTACTGAATGAATGACTGATGCATCCGCTACGTGATTGACACTTGATACAGCTGGGTGTTCAGTGTTCACAAGCGTGCAATCATCTGACCGAGTGCTAATACAGGCTTGTGCCTGCATTAGATAATAGCGTCGTTTTGCTGGTCGACCACGAGCCGCTTCTGCATCTCGAAGATAATTCAAAAATGCATAACGTACTTCAGGTGCGAGGTCATCTAGATTGATTGCCAAAATATTGCGTTCGAGTTCGATATCACTACGTTCCTGCTCAGCACGCTGCGCAGCTTCATTTACCGCTTCCTGGTGTAGACGAAATAATCGCTGCGCTTCTCGGAAAAAAGCTTGACGATTAGTCAGCGATAAATCGCCTCGCTCAGCTTGGACCAGTACATCGATTATATTCCCAGGAACATCAGCATCAAAAAAGGTATCCAGCTGTTTACGAAACAACAAGACCTCCTGCGCATATTCCTCCTCCATTTGGGCATAGAGCTGTGCTTCCTGCGCTTGTCGCTTTTTTGAGGCAATCTCCCCATCCAGTATCAGACGATACCAGTTGAAAAAATTATGAACATCACGCTGTCTAAAGAAACGCCGCAATGCTGTGGCCGGATGAGTTAAATCCAAACCGTACTGTGGAATACCGCACAAATAAATCTGATGCGCCTGAATGTACTCTTGTCTAAAATCGCTCCAGGCTGCTTGGTGGCGCTTGATCCACCACCAACACAAAAGTGAAAACGTGGCAGTCAGAATACCTATGATGCGATTGCTCCATGGTACTTGTCTATGATCCAGAACATACTCAGTGACAATATCCATACTTTGATTCGCCCGTGCTTTGAGTGTGTCAGCTGTCGCACGCGATGCATCATCGAGCACGCCACCGGAATACAAAGTCACGACTGAATCAATGAATGCACCAATGGCAACACGATTACCACGATCGCTGGTTTGAATCACGTATGGGACCGATTGAAACGCCACCGTCGGAAGACGACGCAGACAATCAACCTGAAATTGTATCTCTTGGCCTGTATCCACGACCGGGGTCATATCCGGTAACCGACCAATCATACGATAGACTGGATCAGCTGCGACAAAACAGGAATCGGGAAGGTTGAACAGAACGATACTATTACGATCCACATACCAGATATACTGAATACGGCCAATGTCATCGACATCGGCAAAATCTTCAATAGAAGCTGGCTGGACCGCAGTAAGCCCCCGGGCGATACTGTCGAGCGACTGAAAATTGCCGTTGATCTGGTTAAATGACGAATCATCCATCCACAGATACCCACTTGGTATTTGTACATACATACTACCCAAGGCGTGTATTCCATGTATAAATGCAAAATGTGGATCATCACCTGGCAATGGCGGGAAGGCTTCCTGCCATACTCCTGGCAGCACCGTCCCGAAGCTGATGAGACCGACGATCAGCAACCCAAAGACAATCCACCATGACCGGAAACGACAATTCAGACACTGGCAAGAAGTGTGATTGTGAACTCCTTGTTTTTTTCTCACAATTTCCTCCGTTTCTATGGCTGTGAGGTTTTTCAAAGATCTGCAACTGTTTAACTAGATATATTCTATCAGGGAATGGTGAGGGTACCAAAAATCAGCCACCACCGTCAATGGCGGGAAGGACAACCACGATGCCTCCGTACTTACCTCCACTCAGCGCTCTGTCTGACCAAGAGCTCCCCTGCCTGAGTCGGCTCGGCCATCAATTCCTTAGTTACCCGCTCCATGCGAGCTCCCTGCGATCCTTTAATAAGGATAATGTCTCCGGTTTTAATTTTTTCTTGGACAAATTTACCAGCCGCCTCAGTATCAGAAAAACGAACCACGCGATCAACGGGCATACCAGCAGCTTCAGCGCCATCGGCGATCCATTTTGCCCGTTCACCGACGGTAACCAAATAATCAGCGGCACCCATGACATGTTGACCCACATCTTCATGTCCCTCCTGGGTATACTGCCCCAGCTCAAGCATGTCCCCCATCACCACATATTTCTTCCCTGAAACTTTAACCTCTTTCAAAAGTTGTAACGCCGCATTTGCCGCCAATGGCGAGGAATTATAGGTATCGTCAATCAATGACGTATGTTTAATGCCGGGGATGAGACGCATCCGACCCGCGGGAGACTGATACTCGCGCAACGCAGCTGAAATGTCCGCCAGGTTCATGCCAAAAGCGATGCCGACCGCTGCAGCCGCTAGACCAGCATACACTTGATGCTGACCTAAGACCGAGGGAAGAAAAACGGGGACATTGGCACCCTTGTATTGTAATTTAAAACTTAATCCCTTTATCTGGACGTCCACCCAGGGATCATCCGATGGACCTGAGGAAATGCGCACGTCGCTGGCGCGTACCGTGGCACTGTCAGAAAAACCAAAAGAAATGATTTCCGCCCGGACCTTATCCTGACAACTCATGACTAATGAATCATCCGCGTTCATCACTGCAAAATTATCCTTCTTCAGATGTGTAACAATAATGGATTTTTCCCGCGCGACCTTTTCCACACTGCTAAATAATTCGAGATGTGCCGGACCAACTGCCGTGATCACGCCGACGGTACAGGGCGCCAGCTCAGTCAGCGCCTGAATGTCGCCGGGCCGATCCGCGCCCATTTCTAATACCAGATATTCCGGATATGAGGTATCGCGCACCAGAATCAACCAAAGTGCCTTGAAAAAAACACCGAGCCAGGCAAACGGATTTGAATTTCCGGAAGCCGCTCCTATGATCGACAACGGCGTACCAAATTCATTATTGTAGTTCTTGTAATTTTTTCGGGTGCGGTATTTCGTGCGCAGTACCGTATAAATTGCCTCAACGGTAGACGTCTTACCCACGCTTCCCGTCACGCCAATAACGTGTGGCTGATATTTTCTTAATATCATCCGTGCCAGCATTTGTAATTTCCAGATAATGAGTTTCTTCATATTGTTTTTGCTGTCACTCTGAGCGAACGCGAAGAGTCTCTATGACATTAATTAAACGATACATTAACAGTATACCACTCCACATGGTCAATCGTCATTGAGATTCTTCGGTCGTCGAGCTGAGCTCGACTTCCCTCAGAATGACAAGTGAGGTGATCACTCAACCGTCTCTTCCGGCGGCACATTATAATAATTCAACATAAATTGAGCGAGATCGCCGAAGAGCGGCGCAGCGGTGGACTCGGCAAATCGCACGTCGCGCGGCTTGTCCAGCTTGACGCACATAGCAAAGATTGGGTTATCGGCTGGCGCAAACCCACAAAATGTTCCAATAGTAAAATCTGGATCATAACCTGGGCCATCCGTGCGAGGAATTTGTGCTGTGCCAGTTTTACCTGCGACGAAATACCCCGGCACGCCCGCGCGCTGGCCGTGGCCATTTTGCACTACCTTTACCAGCATGGCCCCCAGCGTCGTGGCGGTTTGAGGCTTCAATACCTGACGGATTTCTTTTGGCTCTGTTTTAATGCTGACCTCATCAGATTTCACTACTTCATCAACAATATATGGCTGCATCAGTTTGCCACCATTGGCGATGGCACTATAGGCGGCCACCATTTGCAGTGGAGTGACAGATAAGCCCTGCCCAAATGAGGCAGTCGCATTGTAAATCTCCTGATGCTTTTCCACAGATGAAATATCACCCTGGGCTTCTGAATTCAATTCAAGATTATATTTTTCACCAAATCCAAATTTCTTCACATATTCCTCCATGGTTTCTGGTTGTAGCTGACGTGAAACAAAAATCATTCCGGTATTTAATGACTGCTCCAATACTTGCGTCATCGTATTCGTACCATGCGCTTCACCGTCAGAATTTTTAATAGTGTACGGCCCGATTTTTTCTGAGCCGGTATCAACATAGGTGGTGGTTGGCGTCACCGCTCCGGTATCAAGAGCCGCGCCCATGATAATCGGTTTAAACACCGAGCCTGGTTCATAAATATAGAATGTAGCCGGATTAAGATATGTGTTAATATCCTCCACCTTATTATATTCATTCGGATCAAAATCCGGCGCGCCGCACATCGCGAGTATGGCGCCCGTATGAGGATTCATGATGGTGACGCTACCTCCGTCCGCCCCATGCTTGGCTACCGCTTCATCCAACCGTTTACAAGTCTCGTATTGGATTGTTCGATCAATGGTTAAAATAAGGTCTGAACCGTCATCAGCCTCCTCAAGCAATTTTGTACCAAACGTTATCCAGCGACCTTGCGCGTCTTTTTCTGCCTGGAGAAACCCCGCCGTACCAGCGAGTTCTTCATCCCAGTATCCCTCCAGGCCGTATTGTCCTTTTTTTTGATCAGTGGTAAATCCAAGGAATCCCAGCAGGTGCGAGCCTATATTTTTTTCTGGATAATACCGGTAATACTCTTCCTGAAACTGAATGCCCGTCAGATTCATTGCCTTAATTGTATTCATAGTCGCCTCGTCAACTTGGCGCTTGATTGGCTCATATAAATCATTTTCTCGTTTCAAACGCTCGAGAATTTGAACTTTTTCCTCATCGTCAAATTGAATCACTGAGGCCAGTTTGTCATACGTGCCTTGCGGATCCTCAATGCGCATTGGCTCAGCATATACCAAAAAGAATGATTTATTGGTCGCCAGGGGGTACTTCGTATCAGGATCATCCTTGTCTCGTACAAAAATTTCTCCGCGGCGCGGCGACAGCTGTTCATACAAATTATGCTGATCCGCCGCCAAGGCCTCATAAAATGAATGTTGAAATATTTGAATATCAGCCAATCTAACGGTAATAATTGCTCCGATGAAAAAAATCGCCCCGGTCAAATAATCGAGTCGTTCATAACGCCGCGTGGTTCTGGTATTCTGTTGTGCGTGCGGTGATCGTCGTCGCATAAGCTTACTCCCCCTTCTCTATTCTATACTACTACATCAGCTGTATCACGCTCGCTTTTAGCGCTGGGCCACCGTAGTCCCCACCGCCGGGAGGTACTCGATTGAAGAGGTGGATACCAATTGAAGGTCGGCGCTCGCTGTTTCAATGGTGGACAATGACTGCAATTCAGCCACGCGCAACTCCAGTGAAGAATTTTCTTTTTGTAAATCGGTAATACGGTTCTCAATTCCTTTAATATCAAATCCGCCCGTAGCCGTCTGGTTCATATAAAATAAATAGGCAAGGCTGGCGAAAACGATGACCCCGAGCAAGAGCACCTGCACGGATAGCCGCGGCATGACAGCCACGCGAACCGGCTGGTCAGACCATCGATTAGATTGCTTTTGATATTGCTGGCGTGAAAATTTTGTCATTGTCTTTGTTATATTTTTTCTACAACTCTGAGCTTAGCGCTGCGACTCCGGGGATTCTTTTCAATTTCTTCCGCGGAAGGAGTTATAGGTTTTTTAGTTATGAGACGGACACGGGCGCGATGACCGCAGACACAGATTGGTACGTCTGGCCCACAGATACAGTCGCGTGATTCTTGACGAAAATAATTTTTAACGATTCGATCTTCAAGTGAATGAAATGAGATGACGGCCAATCGTCCACCAGTACGGAGGAGCGAAATAGCCTCCGGCAATACGGCAGTGACGGCATCGAGCTCTTCGTTGACCGCAATTCGTAGTGCTTGAAATACGCGTGTGGCAGGATGAATTCCCCCAATCCAGGGAACTTCGTGTTTTGAATGTAGTTTTTCTCGGTAAACCGAGAGTATGACAGCAACTAATTGCTTAGTTGTTTGTATTTTTTGTTTTTGTTGGCGCAGGGCGAGCAATGCTCGTATGATTTCGGGCGCCAAAGGTTCGTTGCCATACTCTCGGAATACTTTTTGTAAACGTTCAGCCGGCCATTCATTGATCATGTCTGCTGCGGTCAGTGACTGCCGAAGGTCAAACCGCATGTCGAGCGGAGCGTCTATTTGGAAAGAAAATCCTCGAGACCTATCTTCGAGCTCAATACTGGATATACCAAGATCGAGTAAAATACCGCTAATCTGATATAGGCCGAAATATTCATGGTACGCTTGTTGAATAGTGATATACGAATCGTGGACAAAACTCACGCGATCCCCAAACGATGCAAGAAACTCCTGGCTGATACGAAGCGCCTCAGCGTCTCGATCAAGAGCTAAGAGATGCCCGTCTGGCGTGGTGGCTTCTAAAATTTCTTTAGCATGTCCCCCACCCCCGACGGTTCCGTCGATGAAATGCTGGCCCGGCTTCGGTTGCAAAAGTTCAACTACTTCGCGAATAAGCACCGGAACGTGTGTTCCTGGCATACGCGCTATACTCCTAATTCGCCAAGTGCTTCAGCAATATCACCCGACTGCTTCTCCGTACCAGCTTTATAACGGTTCCAGGCATCCTCGTCCCAGATTTCCAAACGGTTATACAATCCGGCAATGACCACTTTCTTACTCACGGTGGCATATTGGCGCAAATAATCAGGAACCACGATACGACCCTGGCTATCAATCTCCACGTCCATGGCACCCGCAAGCATGAGCCGGGCGAAGGCGCGTGTATTTGCTTTGGAAATAGGTAATTTAGCTAATTTATCAGCTAATTCTTTCCATTCAGTTGCAGTATACAAGAAAAGACAGTTATCCAGGCCCCGGGTCACCACTGCGCCTTTTTGGAGGTCACGACGAAATTTAACCGGAACGGCTAACCGCCCTTTTTCGTCTATTGAATGATGATATTCGCCGATAAACATTAGGTTTTTGTTTCTTTATGTAAAAAAAGAATATTTGACCGGTGTCAGGGGGTTGTCCACAGTATTTTTGACTTATCCCCACTTTTATCCACTTTTCACCTCACATACCCATTTTACTCCACTATTATGTTTTGGTCAACCACCGTCTCCCCCACCCAAACTGTGGATAAATAGGAAATAAACACCTATTTTCGTCAATAAATAAAAGACGCCGTGGTTTGGGAAACCAAGGCGTCATATTGAGAGGAAAGAAGAGGTAAAATTACTTAAGCAAGAGCATTTTGTCGGATCGAGTAACCGATCCTGATATGAGGTGATAAATATATACCCCAGTCGCCTTACCACTAGCATCCCACTCGATCGAATGAGTGCCCGCGGCAAGGACCTGATGATCGACCAGCACAGCAACTCGCTGGCCGGTTACGTTATAAACCGAAAGTGTTACCTCGGCGGTTTCCGGAAGGCTAAATGAAATGGTGGTTGTAGGGTTGAACGGATTTGGATAGTTCTGTTTGAGCTGAACTGATTCAGGTTGCTCGGAAACAGCTTGAAGCGTGTCAGACTCATCCATCTCAGCGATTTTTGCCGAACTTCCAACGGCTTGGATGCCCCAGTTCCGAAGAACTGCGCCACCGCCTGCCGCACCATTGACTACTCGAAACTCGGTTCCCCAATTAAAGGCCATCCACCACTCACCGGCAGTGAGATCTGCCTGAACGTAATCGGCATAATTGTCACCAGAAAAATCGGTGCTGAGTACGGAAAAGTTAAGCCCCGCTTTCCAACCAATGAGCATAGCTCCACCGGCATGCGGACCAAACTTCGGCCTAAACTCATTACCAACCTTCTCAGTGATGAATATGGCTCCGAGGGGCGGATGCCAGCAGCTCACTTCTTTCAGCGAGTCACCATTATATTCATCGAGAAAAGACACATACGGTGCCTGCCCCCAGCCGCTTGCGATCCAAGAATAATTAATATACTTGCCTTTTGCGATGACAAACTTTGGTGGTTCAGGAACGGCATAGTTATATAAGCCAGTCCATCGTCCATTACTTGTTTGAAGCGCAAAGACATCGGGGTATCCATCTCCGGATACATCACCTGAAAATGGAATATACGACCCACGTGACCCAGCGTTCCAATTGGTGATCCATGATTTACCGGTTGAGGTACCAAATGCAGGAACAAAATGATTACCCGCATTATAGGCAACAAAGAGACGACCATAGATCGGATGAAAAACGCAAACATCAATTAGGCCATCATGTGAATAATCATCAACCATGAGATAGTATGGATATTCTCCCCAACCACTAGGCATCCAGGCATTGTTAGGATACGGACTCCGCGCCACCTCAAAATGTGGCTGTCCTGGAGCAATCCAATTAAATGCAACATAGAGTGCGCCATTGGATAGGTCAACGAGCAACATATCGCAATACCCATCCCGAGAAAAATCAGCATAATACTCTCGGTATGGTCCGACGCCAGGCAACCAACCATTTGCAAACATAGACCCTTGGTATCCAGGTCCATGTACCGGAAAGAATTGATTGTGTCCATTACCAAGCGCGATCCATACATCACCAGTAAGTGTATCGCGCAACACGAGATCACCTAAACCGTCACTGTTAAAATCGCCTTTTCCTGCACGGTATATGCCACCGGTAACTGGGACGTGCTTTGTCCCCCTCATCACCACGTTCGACAGTCCTGACCAATTATATACCTCATCGGCTGACTTGATGGCCCAATAATATGTTGTCCCCGGCGTTAAACCAGTAACCAGCATTGATTGGCGCGTGCCTGGATCCGCAGGAATTGGTTCACCGGCAACCGGAGTTGCCAAATCCCAATTCAAGGATGTAATCACATTAAACGAATAACGTAGATCAAATACCGCGCACGATCCGCTTGCCATGTTACCAGAGTCATCGGCAGGAGCTGTCCAAGACAGGTTGACTGAGTTTGTTGAGTCTGACTCTGTAGCCGTCATCACAATCCCTGAGGACTGAAGACTTATCTCTGAAGTTGGTACAGTGTTGCTCAAAGCAACATCAGATCCTCCAAATACAACTGAGGGTACAGAGACTGCACCTACAATCATACAAACGAACGCAAAAATTCTCATTTTAGAACCGCCTTCCTTTTGATTTTCAAATTGCCCTATCTTTTTTGTTTTACCGCATAGACTACCGCATTTACTGCATTTTGTCAAGCGTAATGACACTAAATCAGCCGCCCCCTACTTTTCCACAGGGTGGAATTGACTTTCGGTTTTTATTCGGTTATACTTAATTTAATCAAATACTCCCCTTTTTCATGAACTTTCCCATCATACTCAGCCCTCCCATCACCAACAAGCTGACAAAGCTGAAGAATATACCGATAGTAAGAAATTGGGCCAAGAAATAAACCGGGCCGCTCAACCATTGTACTACTATCCAAGTAGCCTGCGTCTGTAGCCATCGATCTATCAGGATAAGCAAGAAAAAAAGAATGCCCAACCCAGCCACACCAAAGTATGTATGCTTCAGATCCACATTAGACGGTGCCGCATGGGAACTCAACGTAATCATCAGGTAGAGAAATAGATAAGTCTGCCATTGTCCAAAATCAATCACTGATAGCAATTCAGTTAACGAATCCCAATACTGAGAAATGAAAGCTCCTGATAAACTAAAAAAATGTGAGTAGGTATCAGCGTCCTGCAGCGCGCCCCTGACAACACCGAGCTGATCATGATAAAACGTCGGCATTGCCCACCGCGTTAACAACCACATAATAAATGTCACGCCAAAGAGCGGCGCAATGGATATAATAATATTTTTAATCGGATTCCGCGTTTGTACATGCTCAACCATCCCCAGCGTATTGCCATGCGGATGAAATAATTCCACACGAGTAACGCGAGTAAAGGTTATAATGCACCCAACAAAATGAGAAAGCTCGTGAACCACTACCCCCGGCCAGGTCAACGCCAGATACCACCCCCGACCCAAATACCGAAGCACTAAACGATCAATCGCCTGAGATACGCCATAGAGTACCAATAATTGCAGTACCAGTGGTAAAAATACATTTAAGACTATTTCCATACAATTAGTATAGCAAACTATTAATAAAGAGTATGACAAAAATTCTCCCCAAGAAAAAACAGCAGATACTCAAATTTCTAAAAGAATACATTAAGCAGTATGGCTATGCCCCGACATTAACGGAGATTGCCGAAGAATTTGACGTTTCATCGCTGGCAACAATTCATGAGCACCTCCAATACCTAGAAGAGCACGGCTTTATCGTGCGTGATCCAAATGAATCGCGTGGCATTACTATCCCCGAACTTGAACGTGAGGTGGCTCAGGAAGAATCCATCCTCCTCCCCTTAGTCGGCACCATTACGGCCGGCCAACCGATTGAAGCGATCGAAGACCGTGAGCTCGATATCCCCGTCCCTCAAACCATGGTCAAAGGAAAAAACGCCTACATCCTGAAGGTCAAAGGTGACTCCATGATCGAGAGCCTGATCGCTGATGGTGACTATGTCATTATCGAGAAAACCGAATACGCCAAAGACGGCGACACGGTGGTGGCGATGCTGGAGGATGGAACCGCTACCCTGAAAAAATTCTTTAAAACTAAAAATCTGATTCGCCTCCAGCCTGCCAATAAAAAATACAAACCCCTGTATACGAATAGTGTCATTATCCAGGGAAAAGTATTAGGCATCATCAGGAAATTTTAGAAAAAAAGAAAGGTCTGACGAGATGCCAAACCTTTCGAGTACATATAAACGTTCATTACCAACGTATACCAGGCTGTTTCTGCAATAGCGCGGCAATGGCCGGCGTCATTACAGGAGATTGGTCATCGGCTGCGGTTGACGCATCCAGTTCGGGATGTGCCAGCGCCATAATCATGTACATCACGCACATAATAGCGTGGTAAGTATTACTCTCGCTACCGACAATCTTCCTAATGAAATCCTTCAGATCGGCATAGAGCGGTTTACACTCAGCTTGTTCGAAGATCTGGATCCCCCGAGCCAGTTTCTCCATCTTTTCTAAATGAATTGGGTCGCCCAGACTGCTGGTGAGCGCCTCGCCCATGTCCGCCACATCTTGCGGTGAAATCTTCCGAATCGGCTCGAGCGCGGCAATGAGTAGGGCGATGGATTCATAGTAAATTTCTCGCTGATACTCTGGAAAAATATTGCGGTTATCCCCCAGTCGTATGAGTAATTCACGCAATGGCTCATTGTCAATCCGGAGCTCCCCGATTATTCTGGAGTAAAAGGTTCGCCAACCTTCCTTACCTGCTTGGGTATATGCTTCTTGTAAACGAACGTAATAGGTGTGTTCGATTGCCATGATCGCCTCCTTTGATGGATGCATGGTTCAGTAAATGTTCTGTATCTACCCACTCTATCTGTAAATATGAACACCCGTCAAATTTTTTTACTTTATATCTTCGGTTTTTATTCGGCTAATTATCTAACCCCATAATCATATGAAGCCAACAACTTCCCTCCGTACCATCCTTTATATTTCGCTCGATGCTTTCTTTACTTCGGTAGAGCAGGCGCTCAATCCATCACTGCGCGGCCAGCCTATCATTGTCTGTAGCAATCCCCTGTCACGGAACGTTGTGGCCGGTGTCAGCTATGAGGCGCGGGTGTTTGGTGTGCGATCCGGCATGACAATCTCGACCGCTCAGCAGTTGGCTCGCCAAGCTCAATTTGTAGAAGGATCGTTCAGCCAATATGAAAAATTTTCTGAAGAATTTTATCGTATCCTCAGTCGATTTTCTGATATCATCGAACCAGTCAGCCTTGATGAGGCGTACCTAGAACTGAAAAAATTTGAAACCCAATGGATCAATGCCGAGGCAGTCGCCGAGGAAATCCGAAAAACAATCCAGCGTGAACTGGAAATCCCAGTTTCCATCGGCATTGCCAGCAATAAAGTGACTGCCCGCGCCGCCGCAAAAACATTTAAACCTCGCCAGGTCACTTATGTTCCCTGGGGGCAAGAAAATTTATTTCTCAAGCCACTCCCCATAACCAGCTTACCCACTATTGGGCCTCGCACCGCTGACGTTTTACGCGAATACGGGGTGCAAACGATTGGTGACTTGGCCATGCAAAGTGATTCATTTTTGGACGAAATATTTGGGCCGCACAGCCGATGGTTGTGGACATTAGCTCATGGCATCGATCTCCGCCCGGTGCTAGCACCAGGTCGCACCAAATCAATTACCCGATCACGAACATTTTCATTTGCGACGCAGGATAGCTCAATTCATGCCAAAATAATTTATGAATTGCTTGATGCTGCATGTTCCACCATCCGTACCACACGCCAAATTGGTCGAGTGCTGCAGATCACGGGCATCACGCACTGGGGAAAGCACATTTCGCGCCAGCGCCGCCTGGAGGTGCCGACTAATTCGACGCATCAACTTTCCACATGTGCAGAATTACTACTTGATCAAATTCATCGCGAATGTTCAATTTTGACCGGAGTGCAGGTGCGCATTGATGAACTTGAGCGGCGCGATGCTTCCAGTCCCGCTTTTACCGTTTCATTTCGCAGGTTGCACAAAATCCGCGCATCACTCGAATTACTCGAACGCCAATTCGGATTTCGTCCAACAGCCAGCCTATCTCGACAGATCGGCTAATTGGATCACTTTTTGGGATGGGTGATATTCGGTGATCGACCGTATTTCGGCATTACCAGTCTCAGCTTTCCTCGAGTTGTTTTCAGGGACCTGGCGATTTTCTGTAATCGAGTTTCCAGACGCTCAGTTTCTCGATGCATTATTCCGACAACCGGGATATGCAGCGCATAGGCAAGTGCGTTAGCCGTGCTGATGCCGAGTCGAAGTGCGGTAAATCCACCCTCGCCTTGTACTACCCCGATACCAGTAATATCAGTTAATTTCAATTTGCTGGATCGCAAAAGAGCTTCGATTGCTGGAAGCAGCTGTACTGATTGATCACGATCATGATGTAGCACCCGCTGACGCACCACTAACCCGGCACGATTCGCAGTAGCCAGGGTGCTGGTATCCCCATGATGCGTATCAATATAAAGAATCATGCAGCAGAATTGAAAATGCTGTCGGAAACGACTATCTTTGGGTTTTCTAAAATCTGATAGAGAAATTTATCGGTCAGCGAATTGCGATAATCAAACTCCTTACGCGTCATAACGGTATAACGGATCTTTTTATCGAAGTCTTTATGAAAACGATCAATTAATCGAGTCAGCTTTGACCGATTTACTTTTCCGACGATCAACATATCAGTTTGTGCATCAGGCACGCCTGTGAAGACGCCGGTCAATACGAGATATGAAATCTGCCCTACCGCACGGATGCTCTGCGCCAAATTCCGCTCCAGAGTCATTTGAGACTTCAAAATTAAATTTTTGAGTTCAGGAAAGAGAACAAAATTAGTATTCGCTCGGTAAAACTTCTTTTGGCCGTTCTGATAGGCGGTCACGGCACCCAACGATTCGAGATTCTCCAATTCACGACGAACTGAATTGATCCGCTCATTTACTTTCCTGGTTAATTCCCTGACGAAGTAATCTGTTTCGGGATTAGTCAGAAAAAGTCGGAGCAATTTTACCCGCGTTCGTGAACCAAATAATTGATCAAGCATAGGGGCAAGCCATCTTTACGATTGAAAGTGAATATAGTATACTATGGCTACTTTCATTGAGCAAGTCTGGCGTATTGAGCGGACATGATGGACACAGGATTTTCATACGGTAAATTACTGATACAGCCCCGCGAGCGGCATCGATCCATCGCGACGGTATACGTATCCCAACCTCCCGCTGCAGAAGCGCAGCGCCTGGGGAGGATATTTTTTGTTGGGGAAATCGCGCTGCCCGATGAGCGGCTCGCGCGTATTCTCGATTCCCTCGCTGACGAAGTGACACGCAATTATTACGGAACAGATGACCTCAATACCGAAAAAGCATTTGAGCGTTCCCTGGAGTTCCTCAATCACCGTATTGCCGACCTGATTGGCGATGCAGATACAAATTGGCTGGATCATTTCGGAGGGCTCGTGGCCGCAGTAACCACGCAGACCATATATATGAGCACCGTTGGTCCGATTAATGCATTTTTGATTCGCCACCAGCGCATTACCGACATTATTGCCGCAGCCGGTGACACCAATGAGCGCCAAGCGCCAAATCCACTTAAGGCATTTTCAAATATTATTTCCGGAGACGCCGCGCCAGATGACGTACTCATGTTTACCACTCCCAGCGTACTTGATTATTTCTCGCTCGAAAAATTGCGCCGTACGGTCAGCGATCGCCATCCCAGCCAAGCGGCCAGTCAGTTGCAATCTCTATTGATGGAGAATGAAAATCGCGCCACATTTGCCGCGGCGTTGGTTCAAATCAGACCGATGCCGGTGCCTAGCCAAGCAATGAGTGCAACGCAGCCTAGTAATACACCTTCGTACACTCGTCCGCTTCCACAATCCCCCGCCGAATCAATGCAGAGTTTATTGCAAAAGCAGGCTGACACGGGCAATATTCTTACCCCGTCGCTGACACGGTACCTGCGAGAACGCATCGGCGGCATGGTTGAGCGTGCTTTTGACTTTATGCGCCTCAAATTATTCCGCCAATCTCCTCGTCGCGTCCGGCTTGAGCGCGACCTCCGCGCCTACCAAGCCGCGCACCGTCCACCCGCACGGGTCACGGACGGAGAACGCCATCAGCCGACTCCGACAGTTATCGACGTAGCAAAAAAAGTCAGCGCAGCTGGAGCACACGTGGGAAAAGGACTGCGTAATCTGGTGGGACAACGAAAGCAAGTTACCACGACTGTGCAGGAAGCTCCACGACGGCTACAGCACTGGCTGACCACTGCTATCAAAGCTTTCCAGCGCCTACCACGAGTGAGCAAAATCTTGCTTGGACTCGCCATCATTATTGCCTTTGCCCTATCTCAAGGCCTCTATTCGACGGCGATGTCTCGCTTTAAAAACCAAGAAAGCATCGCGCACGACCAGCTATTTAACCAGGCCGAAGACGCAATTATTCGAGCGCAGGCGGCCATTAGTTATGACAATATGACTGGCGCCCAGGAACTACTGAATTCTGCGGAAACGTTGTTGGCTGATCTCGAGCCGTCCGGCGATCAAGAAGAATCAAAACGAACCTCACTGCAAAACCAGATTGCCACTGAGCGCCAAAAAACATACCGAATTGTCAATTTAGAGAATCCGCGTCTCATGACTGATCTAGCGACCACTGGTACAGCGCTCAATCCGATTGGACTCGTGCAGATTGGAGACGTGCTGTACTCAGCCGACTCAAATAGTAAAACCGTTTACCGCATTGCCGCTGATGGAAATGTGACTTCATTCCCCAATTCCGCCACTGACCACACCTGGCTTGATATCGTAGTTGATAACAAAAAATTGGTGCTCCTCGGATCAAATAACTCCGTTGACTTCTTTAATACTGAAACAGAGCGGTTCGCTAATCAAGAATTCAAGCTCCCGGCTGAAGCAAACATTGTCGACACCGCCACCTACCTGGGCCGATATTACCTTCTCGACATCCGCAATAACCAAATTCTCCGCGCAAACGCGGCGGGCAACGGGTATGCCGCCCCAACCAATTGGATTACCGATGGCACTGAAGTCAGCCGTGGCACGAGCCTGGCAATTGATGGATCAATTTATGTCGGACAAGGTGATGGAAGCATAATCCGTCTAACCAGCAGCATCCGCCAAGAGTGGAGCGTTAACCAAATTGAACCAGCACTTTCCTCAATCGACACCGTCTGGACCGGCGCAGAGGCAGACTATCTCTATCTCCTCAATCGATCCAGCAAACGCATTGTTGTTATCACAAAAAATGGAAGTCTTGTTCGCCAATTCACCGCTGCATCTTTTGATAAGCTGACCGACCTATCGGTAAGTGCTGACGAAAAGCAAATTACCGTCTTGAACGGTACCGCGGTCGTCCAGTTTGCTAATGAAGAATAGTAGAAGGAAAAACAAAACTGCCGAGCTCAGCTCGACAGTTTTTTGATTTACATTGGCAACTATTTCAGTGTAACCTTGGCGCCAGCTTCTTCGAGTTTCTTCTTCATAGTCTCGGCAGTCTCTTTGTCTACGCCTTCCTTGATAACTTTCGGAGCGGCATCCACGAGGTCCTTGGCATCTTTCAAACCCATTTCAGTAACTTCACGCACGGCTTTAATGACGGAAATCTTATTGCCGCCAGCCTCAGTCAATTCAACAGTGAAGCTGGTCTTTTCCTCAGCTGCGGCGTCGCCACCGGCGGCTGCACCACCTGCGGCAGCCACTGCTACCGGAGCCTGGGCCGATACGCCAAATTTATCCTCAAGAACTTTAACCAATTCGGCTAAGTCCATTACGGACATTTTCTCAACCTCAGCGACGAGGTTTTTGAATTTCTCTGGAACTTCGACAGTTCCCTTTTGTGTTTCGTCGGTCATAGTCGTAATCCTTATTAATGATTTATTATATTAAACTTTTGAATCTTTAATGGCTGTCAGCGCGTACAAAAATTTGCGCAATGAGCCAGCCAGTACATTGACAAAACCAGTGGTCGGATATTGAATAAGCCAGAGCAATTTGACCAAGAGTTCCTCCTTCGATGGCAACGTGGCTAATTGTTTGATGGCTGACGCATCCAAATAAGCGCCATTGACGATACCGCCAACTAACTTCAGAGCCTCTGCCTTTTTCGCAAAGGTAGCTAACGTTTTTGCCGGGGCGACCTCATCCTCATAACCAAATGCTACGCCAATGCCGCCTTTCATGTCGCTGAGCGGTACATCCTTGAGGTCAGCCTGGGTTAAAGCGATGGAAACCAGCTTCCGCTTTGCCACCGTATAATCAATGCTGGCGGAACGCAATGCCGCTCGTAATGCATCGGCATTTTTTACGCTCAGTCCATCAAAATTAGTAAACACAACCGCTTTAGCCTCGGTAAATTTTTTCTGTAACGATTCGATTGTTTCTTTCTTTTGGGCGCGAGATTTTGGCATATAGGAGAATTAATAAAAAATCTGTGGAAACCACAGACCGTTTGAGCGATTCACCGCCAGCCGGAGTGCTGTCGGGATCATTTCGCCTCGGTGGGATTTATATCCATTGTCGCTTCGGACAACCCACGGTCTATGGCATTCGTAATTTGTGGTAGCAGTATAGCAGACGGTACAAAAGCGTCAACCCTTTCAGCTGTAAACAGGGTAAAAAGGCTAGGAAATGGTGGTTCCCTGATATCGCTTTCCTAGTAAAATATTTTTAAGATTAGCCAAATTCCTGCCCTCGCACACAATCACACGCATTTTTTCCCGCTGAGCTAAAAGCGCCGCTTGCGGGTCAAACGGCACATGAGCACCGGGATGCCAGCGACGACCAGTAATACCAAGCAAAGCCCGCCACGTCATTTGGCGAATCGGTTTTGCTGAAGGGACTCGGTGGGGGTCAGCCGTGTAGACATAGGGAATATTACTCATATTAATGACGAGCGCTGCACCATAGGTCCGTGCCAGCAGCACCGCATCCTTATCCGATGAACAGCCTGGTTTCCAGCCTGAACCAATAATAATGGGCTGCCGTGAGCGAATCCGTACGGTCGGGTCATCCACGACCACGGGATATGCAGAAGAACCAAAAATCACCCGGACTAATTCCGCGTTTATCTTCGTGGCCGCAATCCCAACCCAGTCGAGCTGACGGGGTGACATCGGGGTGACGGCATGAGCACCCGTTTGATACCGACGTGCGGTATTTCCGCCGCCGCAGACAATGATAAAACGAAAACCACGCGCCGCCTGAGCCAGAATCAACCTACGAAATCGTTTAAGGAAGGATACGGCGATGGCATCGGGAACGATCAATGAACCACCCAGGGAAAGGACGATTGTGGCGCGTCGTTTCATTGAAGATACTTAGCTTTATTCTCTAAATGCTCATCATACGTAACACTGAACACAGTTGAGCCATCTGGTTTCGTCAAAAAATAAAAATATTCAGTTTCGGCTGGATACACTGCCGCGCGCAGCGCCGACAATGAAGGATTACAAATAGGTCCAGGCGGCAACCCCTGATGCTTATAGGTATTGTATGGGTTATCAGTTTCTAAATCCTCAAGCGTCGGCTGAAGGGCTTGCTTGCCCGTCACATAATTGACCGTAGCGTCCGATTGAAGAGCAACACCTTGTTCCAGGCGCGCATAAAAAATTCCAGAAGCAATCGCCCGGTCGTCATCGCTCCGTACTTCCTTTTCAATAATTGACGCAAGCGTCACGATCTCGTAGATGCTCATCCCCCGCGCCGCAGCTGCGCTCCGCAATTCGTCAGAAAGCTTTACATCAAAATTATCTAACATTTTTTTTATTACGTCAGCAGAAGTTGCCCCGTCGTATATGCGATACGTGTCAGGAAACAAAAACCCCTCGAGCCCCTGGTTGTCAGGTTTATCTGCCAAAAAACCATACGTGACATCCGAAATAATATCACGCGAATCAGTCACCAGTGCTGCTTGCAAAAATTCATCCTTGCGCACCACTCCACGTTCTTCCAGATACGCTCCCATATCCTCCGCCGTCCAACCTTCAATCATAGTAATATTTGCCTCAGGTGTCGTCTCACCGCTGGTAAGAACATCAACCACTTCTCGCGAATTTAATGATGGGGACAATGAATACGTCCCAGCAATAAACTGCGACTCGGAACCGTCAAAGAATACGTAGGTTTCAAACCAAAAGGTACTTTTGATCAATCCAGCCTCAAATAACCCTTGGGCAATTTCTTTGACCCCCTCACCTTCTCGGACGGCATATAATTTCGTACTGGTATCATCCGATACGGGCCAGCTAATTTGATTCCAATAATACAGCGTACCCAGCGCGCCACCGACAAATATGAGAACTACTACAATAATAAATAATTTCTTCATCATGATTAAAGGTATTTATCTAATTTTTTCTTTTCAATTTCCGCCACGATTTTCTTTACGTCGTGCGCGCGATCCTGAGAGCAAATCAAGAGCGCATCCTCCATATCAATAACGATCATGCGTTCGAGCCCAGCCGTACCGATCAAACGACCAGTATAGCTAAATATCAAATTTGATTTCGAATCAATGCCGATATGTTGGCCACGGATGATATTATCATGCGGATGCTGCGCCAGGACTTCATGCACTGTCCGCCAATGCCCCACATCAGTCCAGTCAAACGTCGCCGGGAGCACCAGCATCTTTTTTGTTTTCTCCATGATGGCATAATCAATGGAAACGGCGCGCATCTGGGCAAATTCTTTCTTGATCACGGCCTGCTCGCGCGACGTACCAATCGCTCGCTGAATAATCATCAATCGACGATAGTGCTCAGGCAAATACCGCTGGTACATCGCGAGCAGCGTATCCACCCGCCAGCAGAACATATTGGTATTCCACAGATAATCCCAACTGTGTGCATACTTCTTAGCCGTAACCAGATCGGGTTTCTCGACAAACCGCTCACCATAAAAAATTTCCGTCTGTCCAACCTGAGAAAAAAGCTTATTAATTTTCACATAGCCATAGCCTATTTCAGGATACGTCGGCCTGACTCCAATCAGGAGCGAATACTCGGGATTCTTTTTAATAATCTGCTCTGCTAATTTTGCCAATCTGATATACGCTCGTTCATCTTTGATGAAGTGATCAGACCCCACTGACATCATGATGCCATGTGGATTTCTCTTGTGAATAGACACAGCCGCGAGGCCGATTGCCGGGGCGGTATCACGCTTGGCTGTCTCTAATATATAGTTCCGCCGCGGTACTGACGGCAACTGTTTTTTTATCAGTGGATACTGAGTAACGTTCGATGAAATAAAAATATCCTTTATCGGAAAACCCTTCCGCTGCCGGGCGTAGGTGACTTGCAGCAATGTTTTAGTTCCGATAAATGGCTGCGCTTGTTTAGGATTTTTTTTGCGTGAGACGGGCCACAGTCGCGTACCGCCGCCTCCAGCCAATATGACGATGTTCATGCGTATATATTAATTGTCTTCATGCCACTGCCGAGGAACCAAAGGTACAAATTGAAATCCCGGAATGCGCTCCTCTGTATAATCATGCTCACTAATTTTTTTCTTAAGCACCATGTCTTGATCATGCTTACCCACCGGAATAACCAGCTTACCGCCGACGGCTAACTGCTCCAGCAAGATATCGGGTATGCCAATTTCTGCAGCGGCGGCAACGATGATCCCCTGATATGGCGCGCCCTGCCGATACCCGCGTGTGCCATCGCCAACGAGCAGCGTCACATTTTTAAAATTGTAGGCAGCTATATTTTTTTCGGCGGTGCGCTTCAGCGCGGGAATTCGTTCAATGGCGAAAACATGTCCCTCGGGTCCAACGATTTCAGCAAGCAACGCGGTCTGCCAGCCTGACCCTGCGCCGATATCCAAGATATGATGGCCCGGAAGTGGCTGCAGCAGCTCGAGCATAATCGCAACGGTCAGCGGCTGAGAAATTGTCTGATTATACCCGATCGGCACCGGATGATTTGCCGTAGCATAATCCCGATATTCCTCGGGGATAAATCCCGCACGATGAATCTTCCGAAAAGCGTCTATGATCCGTTTCGTCTTTAGATGTCCATCTTCGATCAATTCACTGATCAATGCCTCCATACAATGTACGCTCAATCTCGATACTCATGCAGTATAGCAAAAAAAGAGCATCCTCCATACTGCTAGACGCCCCTATTGATTTTTCTCTAAAAAAATGATATAATACGAAATGTATTCAAAATAAAAACAAAAATTAAACAAAATGATAAGCCATCAAACATCGGTATTTCTAACCGTGGCAATAATTGTTGTCATGCTATTTGGCGTGTCTACCCTGGCTACCGCCACCACTGACACGCCCGTCCAACCGCGACTCATATATAGTACGCTGAATGCCATTAATGAAGAACGGACTGCCGCCGGACTCAATTCGCTTGTTTTACATGATATGTTGAATGAAATCGCCTTAGCTCGGGTCAATGATATGGTCTCCAAGGTATATTTTGGCCATGATTACGATCAGATGGGTACTGTTGTCGAATTTGCAGAAAAGATAGAGCTGCCATACATATACATTGGCGAAAATCTCGCGCTCGGCTACTCAGATCCTATAAGCCTGGTTTCTGCCTGGATGGACAGTCCGGACCATAGAAAAAACCTACTGAATGGCAATTATCGAGGTTTTGGCCTTGCCGCAACCGAAACGCCAGATGGTATGCTTATTGCCACGATTTTCAGTGATGTTGTTCCCAAATCAACAAATCCAGCTGCGCTAGATCAACCAGTATCAATAATAAGGGCTGAAAAAAAAGCTAATTGGGATAATTGGCCTATTGTTATTAGCCAATTTCTTCAGCTGCGGTCAGTGCACTCTTTAGACTCAAATCAATAACTATTCTTAATAGCACTTATCCACAGATGCAATCGTGCTGTTTTTATTGTGTTTTGACTAGGGTTGACAAAAATCCCAAATAGACTAAGATGGTGGGACATCAAAAGAAAAAATCTTGACAGATAAAACCAAAACTAGTGTAACGGAAAACAAAACATTCGTTCATTTTCAGGAGAATTTGCACCTTGTACAATACGCTAAACCGTAGGAGGAGCGTAAAAAGACCAACAAAAAGTTATAAGATTCTAAAATCAGCACCAAGTAAGGTAGTAATGCCGAAACATCTCAATTTTGCAGAGTTTCTGGTAATTGCGCTGATGTGAATTAAAAAACAAGTTTTTTATAACTTTCTGTTGGTTTTTTTGATGCTTAATTGCTCATTGGACCAACCATGCGGAGGGATAACGCAAACCATAATTTTAATAACTTTTCCAAGAAATAAGCTAAAACCTATGAATACCTATATGAGTCCTAAGGCCCGACGGATAGCCTCAAAAGCCCTTCACCTTTTCACCGCCCTGGTGATGGTGCTCAACGTGACGACCGCCGGATTCCTCGTGAATCCGCAGGTGGCCAACGCGGCAAGTCCTTCGGCGAATTTAGACCAATGCGCTAACGATCCCGCTCCCTCACCAAGTACAAATGGCTGCTCAACCAGCGCCACTGAATGGGTCAATGGTAACCTCGGCGCAAGCAAATCTGTTTACTATGAAGGTGATTCAATCCCCTACCGCATGGTATTTGGGGATCTTTCGCTTGGCTCACATACGGTCACCATTGAATGGGATACCACGAAATCCGGAAAGCATGCGATAGACTACCTCACCACCTACAACCGATCCGTGACAACGGCTGACCCGACACTCGGCATTGCTGGTCTCGGCGCTCCTACCACGTTCGCCATCCCCGCTGACCCACAGGTCACCGGTGCTGGTGTCACCCCCATTACGGGAAACTTTACCTTATACGGTGGAACGATCACCGCTGCAAGCGCATATTCCTATTCTAACGGCGCTGGATTTGCCGGCGACAAATCAGCCAGCATCACGCTGACCTTCACCGCATCGGTAGCTAACCCAGTACTCGCCTGGGGTGGACACATCTCACATCGCGGCGATTGGGGAACTGAAAATTCCGCAGTGGCAATTCCAGGATCGCCGTATCATACTCGATTGATTAATCTTGACGGTTCTGGCGGTAATCAAGATCGTTCACTGTCTGCAGACGCGGTTATTTATCCAGCTTCCATCACCGTGGTAAAGGACGCTAATCCAAATGGTTCACAAAGCTTTAACTACACCACCACTGGTGGCCTCTCACCGGCAAACTTCTCATTGGTTGATGACGGCACCACTGCAAACACCCGCGCCTACACTGGCATTACAAATTTCACGACGTACACCGTGACTGAGTCGGCACTGGCTGGCTGGACACTAGCTGGTATCACCTGTGTGGTTACCTCTCCAAACGGCGGAAGCCAAACGGTTAATAAACCGTCGGTATCTATTAGCCTTAAAGAAGGTGAAAATGTTACCTGTACCTACACCAATAACGGCTCTGCAAGTTTGAACATCAAGAAATACGTGCGCAAAGTATCAGCCGACGCGAATGTCGCGAGCAACTGGTACAACTGGGATGTTGCTGGACAAATTTTGACTGTACTGCCAGGTGAAACTGTTGAATATAAAGTGATTACCTGGAATAGCGGTACCGCTCCTGGCACTGCCACGGTCGTTGACGCAACCAGCAATTCAACCATATACAATCCGACCTATACGGGCGGCACTCTATTCTCAAGCGTGTCAATCCCCAATCAGAATGGAGCCGCTATGCCATCGGTGACGACCGCAGCTGGAGATGGCGCCTATTGGAAAATTGTTACCTACCAAAAACAAGTAGACGCAACGACAGCAACGAGCGGGACGACTTCTTCGATCAACACGGTTACCCTCAATGGCACTCAGACTTCAAAAGCGAAGATCCAAGTGACATACGCTTGCGACCTCCGCATTACCAAATCGGTTGACTCAGTCGACACTCAAACCAACTCAATCATTTACAAACTCGATTACCAAAACATCGGCACGGCTGACTGCACCGGCGGCGGTGTCCGCATTGACGACGCTATTCCTACAAACACGTCATACGCCAATTGGCATGCAGAACATTCCGCCGACACTAATGAAGTCAAATTTGGATACGAGTACGCAAAATTTGGCACAACGAATACAACCGGCTATAACGGATCACTGTTGAGTTGGAATGCACGCGTGCTCAACCCCCAGGAAACTGGTTGGGTAAAATTCAAAGTCAATGTCCGCACCCTCCAGGAATGTGAAGAGCTAGATATTCTGAATAAAGGAAAAATTTACTCGAATGAAATTCCTGACGGTATCTGGTCAAATGAGGTCAGTACGCACTTTGCTGCGCCCTGCACCACAACCATCAAAGTTATCAAGCACGTCATCAATGACAATGGTGGCACAAAAACCGCCAGCAATTTCACCCTGCATATCACGGGCACCGCAGGTGACTACACGTTCAACGGTTCAGAAGCTGGACAAACCTTCAATGTTGTCCCAGGAACATTCACCGTCTCTGAAGATATCCTCTCCGGCTATGCCATGACCATGAGCGGCGATTGCTCGGGCAGTATTGCACTGGGCCAAGACAAAGTTTGCACCGTCACCAACGATGACATTGCTCCAAAACTGAAGCTAGTGAAAACCGTCATTAATAACAACGGAGGAACATTACAAGTAGCTGACTTCCCGCTTTTCGTGAATGGCAATTCCGTCACCAGCGGTCAGTGGAATACGCTCACTGCGGGTGTCAAATACACCGCAACTGAGACTAATCAGTTTGGCTACCAAGCTTCAGTCTGGGGAACTGATTGTGCTGCAAACGGCACTATCACGCTGCAGCCTGGCGAAGAAAAAGTTTGTACCATCACCAACGACGACATTCAGCCGAAATTGATTGTGACCAAGCACGTCATCAATAATAACGGAGGTACCGCAGTTGCCGCTGACTTCACACTGAATGTGACGGGCATCAGCGCCACCCCATCGTCATTTACTGGCAATGAAGCAGGGACTGAGGTTGCGCTCAATGCTGGTGCGTACAACGTCGACGAAAATGCTTTTACGGGCTATGCAAAAACATTGGGCACTGATTGCTCAGGCACAATCAGCGTCGGTGAAACAAAATATTGCACGGTCACCAACGATGACATTGCTCCGAAACTCAAGCTGGTCAAGACTGTCATTAATAACAACGGCGGTACGAAACAGGTGTCTGACTTCCCGCTTTTCGTAAATGGCAATTCCGTCACCAGCGGTCAGTGGAATACGCTCACTGCCGGTGTCGAATACATCGCCACAGAAACCTCGGACAAAGGCTACCAGGCATCGATCTGGGGTGGTGACTGCTCAGACAATGGAACCATCACGCTTCAGCCAGGAGACCAAAAAATCTGCACCATCACCAACGACGACATTCAGCCAAAATTAACCGTCACCAAAATTGTCACCAATGACAATGGCGGCACGGCTGTCGTGTCTGACTTCCCATTGTACGTCGACCAAACACAAGTAACCTCAGGCGTACAGAACGGCTTTGACGCGAAATCATACATCGTCTCTGAAACAAGCCTGCCCGGCTATACTGCCACCATCTCGGGTGACTGTGACGCCCAGGGTAATGTGACCCTGCTCCCGGGAGACGAAAAATCGTGCACCATCACCAATGATGACCAAACGGCTCACCTGACGCTCATCAAATATGTAACCAACGACGATGGCGGCTTATCCACTGCCGGCGATTGGCTCTTGAGCTCTTCAGGTCCGACTTCCCTCTCCGACTACGGCACGGCTGACGGTGATGTGAATACGGGAACTTACGCACTGTCTGAACAGGGCCCGACTGGTTATGATGCCAGCGACTGGATCTGCCGCGGTGGCATTCAGGATGAAGACACGATTACCCTCGCACTTGGTGAGTCTGCCACCTGCACCATCACTAATGACGATATCGCCGGAAAAATCTGGGGATACAAATACGACGACAACAATGGCAATGGCCAATACGACCAGGATGACCAGGCTATCGAAGGCTGGACCATCTTCCTGAAGCAGGCCGGCCAAACCATTGGCACTGTCCAAACCAATAGCAATGGCTACTACGAATTTACCGACTTATCGGTCGGCAACTACTCAGTCGTGGAAAACATGCTGACCGGCTGGGTACCGGTTTCAGACCAGGGCTATGATTTCTCAGTCGTGCCTGGCTACACGCATCAGTTTGACTTCCTCAATTATCAGCTCGGAACAATTTCCGGATACAAATTCGAAGATGTGAATGGCAATGGTAACTGGGATCAGGATGAACCAGCTATTGCAGATTGGACCATCAATCTGTCTGGATCAGCAACTGACACGCAAAAAACAGACGGTAACGGTTACTACGAATTTACCAATCTCGCGATTGGCAGCTACACCGTCAGCGAAGAAATGCAGTCCGGCTGGACCAACACTACCCCTGACAGCATTGCCGGTCTCCAAATCCTGAATTCCGGTACCAACCTAACCAGTAACACCTTTGGCAACTTCAAGCTCGGTAAAATTGCTGGATACAAATTTGAAGACATGAATGGCAATGGTACTTGGGACCAAGGCGAACCAGCGCTCGATGGCTGGGAAATCTGCATTGACGAGGAAGAAGAATGCGTCATCACCGGCAGCGGTGAATGGCAAACTGGTTACTACGAATTCACTGGTCTTGAAGCGGGAACCTATTGTCTCTCAGAAGAAATCCAGGATGGTTGGGTACAAATGGCTGCTCCATCAAAAATCAAGGTTATCTCAGGAACAAATTCAACTGATAACAATTTCGGTAATACCGAACTCTCAACCATCACTGCCACTAAACTCATTGATGCTGATGGCGATCTCGAATCTGACGAGGATCAAACTGCCAAGGAAGGCTGGACCGTACAGCTCTGGAAAGGTGATGCTCAGTTCGGCGATGATCAGACCACTGACGTGAATGGCCAGTACACCTGGAAAAACCTCATGCCCGGCACCTACACGGTCAAAGAAGTATTTGATACCAATGAATTCACTGCACTCACCAACACCGAATACACGATAGAAATCACCTCAGGTGATGAGGAATCAGTCACCTTCATTAACTTCGAAAACATCGACGTCACGGTCTGCAAATATGTGGACCTGAATGGCGATGGCGATCTCGAGGGCGATTCACTCTACACCGGTGGATGGGACATGTACTTGAATGAAGCAAAAGCCACTACTGATGACAAAGGCTGCTACACCTACGCCAATCTCGGTCCTGGATCATACGACTTGAGCGAAGCGTCAGATGAAGGCTGGATGCAAACGTATCCGGTTGATCCCGATGAATATGAATTCGACGCCGTCTCAGGCCAGAATGTTCGCTATGACTTCGGCAACTTTGAGCTCGGCAAAATCTCCGGATATAAATTCGAAGACATTGACCGTAGTGGCACCTGGAACAACGAGGAAGGCGGCTTAGCCGGTTGGACCATCAATCTCTGGGATGAATCAGACGGTCAGCCCGATGAAATCATTGCCTCAACCATTACTGATGAAAATGGCTACTACGAATTCTCCGACTTGGAAGCAGGCACTTATTTCCTCTCAGAAAATCTGACCGACGGCTGGGTACAGACCTATCCTGTCGCGCCCGGCATCCATGGCCCAATTGTCGTGACGTCCGGATATGATAATGGCAATCAAGAAGAATACTTCCTCTTCGGTAATGCGGAAAAGATTACCTTGCATGTAAATAAGACTACTGACAAACCAGTGGTCGAGGCAACCGAAACCGTGAATTACCGCATCGACTGGTCAGTTTCTGGCAATTCAATTGCCACCAATGTAACGCTAGTTGATACCATTCCGACCCAACTCAATATCAATCTCGCGAGCATCAGCGATGGTGGTGTCTGGGACGCAACTGCCCGCACGATCACCTGGAGCTTCGGCGATCAGCAGCCAAATGCCTCCGGCTTCGTTACCTATACGGCAAATATCGTCATCCCGATTGCCAATGGCACTCCGATTGTAAACGTGGCTAAACTGTCTGCAGATAATTCAGACCCACTCTTCGATGAAGACGATGCGACGGTAACCGTCACCTCTGCTCCGAAATTGACCATTGATAAATCGGTCAATGTCACTACCTTCGTCAATCCAAAAGCAGTCGTGACCTACACCGTAGTAATCGACAACGTCGGCACTGACACAGCCATCGCCACTATGCTGGCTGACGCACTACCGGCTGGATTCACCTTCGTCGACACCGGCCTGGGCACCAAGACCTGGAGCCTCGGTGATCTCGCACCTGCAGACGCACCTATTACGATTACCTACCAGGTAAAAGTTGGTGCTGATGTAGAAAAAGGTTTCTACGACAATCTGGCAGTTACCTGGGCGTCCAACCACCCCAGCATCTCTGACAAGGCAACCGTCGAAGTCCGCGTGCCAACTGTCTTAGCTGAAGAGGCTGACCCGGTCTTGATTATCCAGAAATCAGTCAATAAAGAATTTATCAATCCAGGTGACAAGGTCATCTACACGGTGAAAGTCACCAACATCGGTGATGCACAGGCTGAAGCCGTGGCTATCAATGTCCGCATCCAGGATATTCTTCCATCCGGATTCACCTTCGAGGACGGCAGCCTCACCAAAGTCTTCCAGCTCGGCGACATCATGTACGGCGAATCAAAGACCATCACCTACACCGCCGTTTCCAGTAAATCAGTTCTTCCGGGTGATTACGAAAACGTCGCCATTGCTTGGGCAGACAATCATGGCAAAATCTCAGACTTTGCAGTCGTAGAAGTGCGCAAACCGCAAGTACTGGGCGCTGAAGCCCTCCCCACCACTGGTGGCGGCATGCTGGTCTGGCTCTACGGACTGGTCGCGCTTTCCCTTCTGGCTTTTGCTGGCTGGGTGCTGCGACTGACCTTTGACCGAAATGAGAACTAACGCCATTTGATAGGCAAACCACGAAACGGATTCCATCATATCAGTAGGAATCCGTTTCTGGTGTGTCTGGCAAAAAAGGTGATAAAATATTTGACGAAACAAGGTATTATTGGTACAGTAGACTACCAATAATGATTGCTGATAAGATTGTATTGGTTTAAATACCAGTTCCGGCGTATAATGACCCATGGCATTAATAACAACCCACAGTACCGGTAGATAGATTAAAAAAAATAAACTAACCTTAGCCAATAATTAAGTGACTATATGTTAAAGAAATTATCACGATACGCAGAGCGCGGTCTGCACATTTTTGTGTTACTGACCATGCTCACCTACACCGCAGGTTTTGGCCTGTTTTTTAATGCGCCGATGGCGCGTGCTGCTCAAGCCGCAGCTAATCTTGACCAATGCCGAAACGGTTCAGCGGCATCCCATCAGAATTGCATTGATTCTACATGGGTGAACGGAAATGCGGGTGAAGCAAATTCACATTACGTCGAGGGGGAATCTATTCCTTATCGTGCTGTATTGACAGGTCTTCCAACCGCAACCCCAATTACCATCACCTTCGGCTACGATATTAAACACTCTGACAGACATGCGATCGACTACCTAACTCAGTACGACAGAACCGACGTGAGCGTTAACCCAATAAATGACATTCCTGCAGCAAGTGGCCTGCCAAACACTTTTGCAATTCCTGCTCCCAGCTCCGTCGGGTCACCAGTTGCAGGACAACCAACAAATAGCTTCAATAATCTTCCTGCGGCTGAACGCGTGATGTCAATCTGGAATGGAACGATCTCTTCTATGAACTATGTAACCGAGGGTGTCCTCACTGCATCAAACTCAGAAACACGAATAGCCATAACTTTTACCGCCACCAATTCTACAGTCGTGCTTTCCTGGGGCGGCCACATCGGAAGTAGACTAGATTGGGGTTATGATGTATCAAATGTTCCGCTTTCAGCGGGAGGTATTTCCGGCTCTCCATACCACATGCGTCTCATTGGCTGGTCACTGAGTAATCTTGGTAACCAAGATCGTTCACTCTCTGCGGGTGCAGTTGCTCCCCCAGCGAACATCATCATTGAGAAACAAACATTACCAGATGGAAGCACAGAACAATTTGCATTTACTGGAGACATTGCGGGGACCATTTCCGATAATGGGCAATTGACCGCGAGCCTCCCGGCAGGAACATACTCAGTAACAGAAAGTGTAAAAACAAACTGGTCCCTCACCAGCTTGGTCTGCGATGATACTGACAGCGTGGAAAACGTTGGGACTCGTACCGCCACGATTAATGTAAGCTCCGGCGAATCTCTGAAGTGTACCTTTACCAATACTCGGGATACCGGCGACCTCAAAGTGGTCAAGCTGAATCAAAACCAACAGCCGATGGCCGGTGTTGATTTTACTATTGCTGGTGAGCCATACAGTACCGATGCAAATGGAGAAATTTTAATTACTGACCTCGAAACTGGTGACTATTCTGCGGAAGAAATTGTACCAAATAATTACACCCTTACCTCAGTATCGGGCACCAACTGTACCAACGCAAACCCCTCAACAGCAACAGTCGTGAAAGATCAAACTACGACCTGTACCTTTACCAACACGCGCGATACCGGAACAATCAAAGTCAATAAGGAAGTAGACACCAATGGCGACGGAACATTTGATGGTGGCAATACTGAAGCTGCCTCACTTGGCTTTGTCTGGGGTATCGATGCCGAATCCCCTGCCCGCGCCATGGGCAGCTCTGAAACAGTAGTCACCGGGAACTATGACATTAATGAAAACAGTGTTACCAATTATCACTTGAGTGGCTGGTACACCAATGGGTCAGATTATTCTTGCGAAAACCCAGAAAGCACCACGCTCCCCGCAAACATTGATATAACAAAAGACAGCACTACGGAAATTACCCTTTGTAACACACGAGACACTGGTATCATCACATTCGAAAAAATCGTCAATGGCGATGCCCTCGTAAGCAGGTGGATTTTTACGATTGATGGTGTTCTGGGCAGCTGGATGAGTGGCGATTCAGTCACTTTACCGACTGGCAGCTATACGGTATTTGAATCAGGCCCCGATGGCTATACAAATACTGATGTCTCCGGCGTTTGCTCACCGTCGACTCCAGGTCAAGGATTACTCACCGTTGATACCAATGGTGGCACTTGTACCTTCACCAATACCCGCGACACCGGAACAATCACTGGGCTGAAATTCAACGACTTAAACGGGAACGGCTCACTCGATGCTGGCGAGCCGGGTGTCCCGGGCGTAACAATCAACCTAAGCGACGGCCAGACTACGACTACAGATGCTAATGGCCAATTTTCATTCAATGATGTGCCAACCGGCAACTATGACGTTGATGAAATTGTCCCGACTGGTTGGATGAACACTACTCAAACAAGTGTCAACCTAGACGTCACAAAAGATGAACAGGCATATGCAGAATTTGGCAATTTCAAAAAAGTGAATATTACGGTCTGCAAAGCGCTCGACGCTGATGGTGACGATCAGACAACTGATGATCAAACCTTAAAAGACGGATGGTCAATCTATCTAGCTAAAGACGGTAAAGCTGTAGATCAAGGACAGGTCACTGGCCAAGACGGCTGCTACACCTGGGCAGATATGGGGCCAGGAAGCTACGAAGCCGCAGAAGCCACGCCGGATAACTGGATTCCACTCTATGACGACGGTACCCATAATTTCGGTACTGTTACGTCAGGCGAAACCTACACTCACACCTTCGTCAACACCAGGGAACGAGGCGAGGTTACCATCAACAAAGAAATCAGAAACCCTCAAAATGGATCAGCTGTTCCCTCAGACTGGACATTCACGCTCCATCCAACCCAAGGCGGAGATGACATTACCGGAATCAATCATAATACCCCGATAAATATCCCCACTGGCTTTTACACTGTTTCTGAAAGCGGTCCGTCGCAGTATTCATTCCTCTACGCCTATGGTGACTGTAATGAAGACGGTGACATCTACCTTGAAATAACCAGCGAGGGAGCAACCTGCACATTTGTAAATGAAACCTACGCTGTTCATGGCCAGAAATGGAATGACGCAAATGGAAATGGCATCTGGGATCAAGATGAAACCGCGCTCAACGGGTGGAATATCTCCATCTACCAAAATGATGAGTTGATTGACTCAATACTGACGCAAACTCACAATTATGTGGACGGCTGGTATTGGTTTAACGACTTAGCTGCCGGGTCTTATGAAATCTGCGAAACACCCCAAGCTGGCTGGGTTCAGACATACCCTACGGCAAATAACGGATGTCACACGATTTCGGTTCCAATAGAAATTACCTACGAGCAACAAATTCCTCAAATTGACAACTCTACCTGCTCACTAAATTTCTCTCGAGAACTTAGAATAACGGCAGTTGAAAACAGTATTGTTTCAGAGGCTCTCTGCAATTTTGGCAATACGCCTGAAGTAGTCGTCCTCGGCATTGCCAAGATCAATGACCAGGAAGTAGCGCAGGGCGGCAATGGTCTCCTGGAAACCACCGAGACCATCACCTACCGCGTTGACTGGAACGTCGATGGCAATTCAAATGCAACCGATGTGGTGCTGACTGACATAATTCCTGCGGAACTGAATCTGAATGTAGCTTCCATCTCGGATAGCGGCGTGTGGAACGCAGCCACCCGAACGATCACCTGGAACTTTGGTACTCAGGCTCCTGGAGCCAGTGGATTCGTCACTTATGAAGCAACGCTGAAAGTACCTGCCTCAGACGGCGATATCATCATCAACGTGGCTCGACTCTCGGCATCTAATACCGATCCGACTTTCGTCGAGGCCGACTCTCCTGTCGAAGTGAACGTACCGGTTGTGCTCGGCGAAGAGGCATTACCCGCACTGACAATCGAAAAAACAGTCAATAAAGCCTTTGCCAATCCCGGCGACACTGTGACCTATACCATTGTCGTGACTAACACCGGTGATGCCGTAGCTGAAGGCGTAACCGTGATCGACACGCTCCCGGATGGCCTGCACTACACAGACACGATGGCCATGGACCACTCCTGGTTCCTCGGTGATATCCTCGACGGTGAGAGCAAAACCATCACCTATCAGGTAACGGTTAATGCCAATGCCATTGCTGGCAACTACATCAATACCGCCGTGGCCTGGGCCGCAGGAGTCAACAACGTGACCGACACAGCCACCCTGGAAGTCCGCAAACCTGCGGTACTGGGAGCTGAAGACCTGCCTGTGACTGGCGCTGGATTCTTAACCCTCGCCTTCTCTGCCCTGGCTGGATTCGGTGCGGTCGTCCTGTCCAAGCGCAAACGGAAGTAATCTCGCTTCTCTAGAACTTCAACCCCCACACCGTAGGACGGTGTGGGGGTTTTTGGTATATATTTTCCCTTTATTTTTTGAATGTGGGGTCTGGGGGCGACTCTAAGCCATTCCTACCCAGTACAACAATTCAAAATGGCGAGCGCATAGGAGCCCCCGGCGCTTCTTTTCTGTCACTTTTCTTGGCGTCAAGAAAAGTGACAAAGTATCGTAAAGAGATCCTGCCCACCCCACTTCGCGGAGCGAGGCCGGGAAAACGAGTTCAGGATGGCTTCGCCAGATTGTCACGTCGATCCGCTCCTCGCCATGACGGAGATAAGGCTTGACAAACCCTAAGCGACATGCTATTATCATCTGTTAAAACATCATTAAATACGCTATAATTTTTATTGCAATGCCGCAACCAACCGCGCAAAAGAAGAAATTCCACCACCACGTGATTCACCACACGCGGCATTTTTTGATTCCTCACCATGGCAATGACCACAAGCCGCACGCGCTGCGCCCACCGGCATTGCGCCTGTATGCTATTACGGTTATCGCGGTAAAACTCTTTGTCACCGGTTTTCTCTTTTTGACGAACCCCTCTGCCGGCTACTTTGCTGAGATTACCTCATCTCAGTTACTTACTTTAGCAAATCAGTCGCGGGCCGAAGCTGGCGTCGGACCATTAGTCATCAGCAACAAACTGAATTATGCCGCTTCGCTCAAAGCGCAGCACATGATGGAGAATGATTATTTTGCCCATACCGCTCCAGATGGCACCAAGCCCTGGTATTTCATTAAGCAGGCTGGCTACAGTTATACTGCAGCTGGTGAAAACCTGGCCATGGACTTCACTGAAGCAGAAACCGTCCACCAGGCATTTATGGATAGCGCCAGCCACCGAAAAAATATTCTCAATGATAAATACACGGAGATGGGAATTGCGGTGATGGAAGGCACCCTGCAAGGTAGTCAAACAACACTGTTGGTTGTTTTCTTTGGCGACCCATATGTGGCCACTCCAACACCAACCCCTACTCCAGAGCCAACGCCGACACCTACTCCAGAGCCAACGCCGACACCTACTCCAACCCCAACACCTACTCCAGAGCCAGCTCCAACACCGACTCCTACTCCCCAGCCAGTCCAAATCACAACCCCGCAGCCTAACTGGTACCGCGCTGAACTCTCTGACCAAAGTGCCGAGGAGCTTGGCATCAAACCGCTGGAAAAAATTACGTTCTGGGTAGAATTTAAGAATACCGGCAGCGCTGCCTGGGTGCGCACCGGCGATTACTTCGTCGCATTGAATGTGACAAATCCCGCTGGACGAGAAAGCGAATTCTATGATGAATCATGGAAAGAGTTATATCGACCCGCCGTCCTTTCACAGGATCGAGTAAATCCAGGCGAAGTTGGAAGATTTGAATTCACTCTGAAGGCACCCGAAGAAGCCGGTACCTACGAGGAGGACTTTGGTCTGGTGGCGGAAAATGTTACCTTCATTGATGGTGGATCAATCGAACTGCCAATCGTAGTCGTAGCGCCGCCGGAAAAAACAACTGAACTCGAGGTTGAAGTTGTGCCAACCCCCACCACCCCGGCGACAACCGAGCCTGACAAGCCAACCCCCACCACCCCAGGCGTCACTGAACAACCCTTAGCGGCTGATCAGCATTCTGACGCAGTGGTCAAAGCTCAAACTGTCGAAGTGCAAAACCCATCTATCATGCAGAATATACTGCAATACTCGCACCGGCTGTACCAAATATTCCTTGCCTTTATCGTCATCGCTTTACTCCTCAATATCGTCATTGAGATTCGAGTGCAGCACCCGCATGTCATCGTTCAAACAATTCTCGTTATTATTATCGTGGTGACGGCAGTCGTGCTCAATACTCATTTCCTGGAGGGAATTCCCGGCCAAATCAGAATTATTTAAACCTTGCTACTGCCTGCATAGGCATCAGAACCCCGCTTTCGGCGGGGTTTTTGTTTTCTGAGATATTAGCTGCGCCTGGCGCTTGACCGGTACTGAAAAATCTAATAAGATAAGGTAATTATCTAATTACTCATTGAAGACATGTTATGGCATACCGCGCACTGAGGAGGGTGGTTATGATTGCGCTTTTCGGGGCGTTAATTATAGCTGGATTATCGAGTACCCCGACACAGGCATTAGTCGGCAATAATGCACCTGAGATCACCTCTACCCCGCCGCTAACCATCCAGGCGGATGAAGCCTATGGCTATACCCTGGCTGCCACTGATACAAATAGTGATACACTCACCTGGCAACTAACGGTCAAACCAAACGGTATGACCCTGGCGGGAAACACTATCAGCTGGAATCCGAGCATTGTCGGCACCTACAATGTCGTCGCTGAAGTAACTGATGGCAAGGATGGGTATGACACACAAGTCTGGCAAATCTCCGTCATACCTGGTGTAACTACACGGGTAACGATTGAGCCAAATGCTAACCTCTCCCCGATTATTCTCGGCCTCAGCAAGCAGTTTACCGTTTCAGCAATCGACGCTGAGGGGAATGCTACCAGCACCGCTGGCGTAGTCTGGAGTGCAGATTCAGCTATCGGCACGATTGGAACCGATGGATTGTTCCAAGCTGAGCGTGGCGGCACCGGAATGATCACCGCAACGCTTGATGGTGTCAGTCAATCAGTGTCGCTAACCGTTGTGGATACGCGCGATGACCAAGTCAGCCCGGCAACCAATGCGAATACGAATACCGCCGCACCAACAAATACCAATACCACAGTAACCAATACGAATACGGCTGGTGCAACGAATTCTAGCACCAACGAAAATGCCAACGAAGTTGCATCTAATACCAATACGGAAACTCCAGCCTCCGAAACTCCGGCGACAACCACTGATAAACAGCCCTGCGTCAATCTGGTGCATTGGGCCATCATCGTGATTCTACTCGCCTACGGCCTGATCGTCATCCTCTACTACCGGTACGAACGAACGGCGCCGACACCAGCCTGGTGGATATTGCCTCTCCTCGTTACTATTATCGCACTGATCATCTACTACCAACAGATTTGCCCAGGCGAATACCTCTGGTGGCCCTGGGCCATCGTCGGCATCGGCGTGATTGCTACCATCTACTACAAAGGCAAACGCGGTGGCGATGCGGGAGAAGATGTGCAAACCAAATTGCCGATCTAACCATCAATTCAAAAAACCGCCCCATGGCTGAAAGCGCCCGGGGTGGTTTTTTATTTCAATAATACGTAGACAACCAGCGTCAAACCAAATGCAATCCGATAATAACCAAACACGTTGAGGGGGTGCTGCACTAAAAACTTCAGCAAAAACCGAATTGCCCCGTAGCCTACGATTGCGGAAACGACGAATCCGGCTGCCATCAGCAGCCAAGCATTGCCACTGACGCCCTCAGAAAAAACTTTCAGCATTTGATTAATGCCCGCGGCAAAGACTATTGGGATTGAAAGCAAAAAAGAAAATCGAGCTGCCGTGGAACGAGAAAAACCGGCGCCTAAGCCAGCTAATATCGTCGCGCCAGACCGAGACACGCCTGGCACCAGCGCCAATGCCTGTGCCATACCGATCACTAACGTTCCGCGCCAGCCCAAGGCAGCTAAATCCTTAGTCGGCTTCAGATATCGCTCGAAGAGAATAAACAGGATGCCGCCCAGAATCAGCATGCTCGCCACCACCCAGACCGCCCGCACCGACGACTCGATCCAGTCCCCGAGGAAAAATCCAACGGCCGCAGCAGGAATCGTGCCCAGAACCAGCAGCCACGCCAATCGCTGATTAGCGTCAGTTTTTACTTGAAAATTGGCAAGGCTGCGCGCAAATGCTACAATGTACAGGCGAATGTCGCTCCAGAAATAGATGAAAAGCGCTACCAGCGTTCCGAGGTGGAGTGCTACGTCAAAGCTTAAACTATCAATAAAATCGAATTTCAGCACATCGTGGGCGATGACCAAATGCCCCGAGCTGGAAATCGGCCAAAACTCAGTTAACCCCTGTATTGCTCCAAAGAGCATTGCATATAAGAAATCTATCATACTATGGCTATCTGGATAGAATTAATTGGTGCTCCCATCCTGACGATGATCGTCGTCCAGTCGATTAAACTGGCTACGGACGGCATTAAAGGCAATTTTACCATAAAAGGCTTCATGACGACATATGGAGGCATGCCTTCCGGCCATTCCGCCTATGTCACCGCTTTGACCACTTCAGTGGGCTTTAATTACGGGGTAGAAACCCCGGTCTTTGCCGTGGCAGTCATATTTTCGCTCCTCGTCATCACGGATGCCATGTATTTACGGCGGCGCATTGACCTGGTGGCAAAAGCCGCCAATCACATCGTGGCGACGCTTCCGGCTGACCAGCGCAGCGGCTTCACCAAGCTGGAAACGAAAATCGAGCATACGTTCCCCCAGGTAGCGGTTGGTGCCCTCTGTGGCTTTATCATCGCCTACCTGCTCCATCTCTGGAATTAATCACCGCTGGCACTGTGGACAATAGGTGGTCCCCCGACCGCCGATTTTGAGTCCGCGGATGATCGTGCCGCACCGATGACACGACTGTCCCGCTCGACCGTACATCTGCAGCCGCGGAAAATATTTACCCGGTTCGCCATAGGCATCCACGTACCGGTCAGCTGAAGAGCCTTGGGCAGCCACCGCCCGGCGTAAAATAACTTTGATTGACTGATACAATGCCGTCGCTTCGGCCTGGGTGATGGTTTTGACACGGCGCATAGGCTTGATATGAGCACGGAAGAGCGATTCAATTGCATAAATATTTCCAATACCTGCAATGGCTGTCTGATCTAGCAATAATTGCTTGATAGTCGTGCCGGGGCGGCGTTTCAAAAGCCCGTCAAAATAATCCAGCGTAAAATCTGACAACAATGGTTCGGGTCCCATTGCGATTTTCTTGAAATATTGATCAATTGATGGCGTGGGTAGTAATTCTAAAAATCCAAACTGGCGCAAGTCATTGAAATAAACGGTGCCGCCATTACTAAACTGAAATACGACATGGGTATAGCGATTTGGTAATCCATCAGTGCCTCGGGGAATTGGATGTCCGCCCACCCGCATCGTTCGCCCGCGCCGGTAAATCAGTTGGCCGGTCATTTTCAGATGGAGCATGATCGATTGACCTCCCTGCAGCACCCAATACAAATATTTTCCCCGGCGCTTGATGGACAGGATGCGTTTCCCTCGCACCAGCCGAGCAAACCGAACCGCACTCCCCCGAATAATCTTCGGCAGGCGAACCGTCACCCGGGAAATCAAAACACCGACCAACTCATGTTCAAGCTGTCGACGAATAGTCTCTACTTCGGGAAGCTCCGGCATGACTAAATATTCAACCGATTCTTCAGGATATTGTGATAGATGTCTTTACGAGTAACAATGCCAAGGATGGTGTTATCCTGGCCAACGACTACAACGCGATGAATACCCCGCACCAGCATGATCGAACCTACCTGCATCAAGGATGCGTCAGGATTCACCGTCACCACTTCGCGGGTCATCAGGTCTACGATCGGCTTATCAGCCGCCTCGACAGTCCGTTCTTCGAGCTGATCCAAATCAATCCACACCCCAGGGCTATCGTAGAATTCAGCATGAGAGGGGTACAACGCTTTAAATATATCCTTTTCTGAAATAATGCCAATCAAGATGCCCTGTGCATTTGTTATCGGAGCACCTGAGACATTGTGTTCGCTCAAGATCTTAGCAGTTTCCAAGAGCGTAGCCCGCTCCGGAACCGTAATGACCTTCGTTATCATGATGTCTTTGACCTTCATAACCCTAGTATACCCTAAATACCTAATTTAATAAACGCCACGAAAAACTTGCTCTCCCCCGGTCCTTTCTCAATCAATGGCTTCAAAATGGCTTATCGGGAAACGTATACTTTCGTTGGTACTCTTTATGCTCTTCAATTTTTGTATCCGAGGCATGCTGGCCTTTTTCCGTAGCATGCATAAAATAGAGAATCATGCCTAATCCCACTCCAATGACAATGGGCAACCCCATCCCTTCCGGATCAGTCGCCCAGTCAAAGACGATTTCAAATAGTGAATGCAGATCACTCATGGGTAGTTAGGACGAGCTCAACGTGCTTCTTCAAACCAATAATGGTGAAGGTAAGCGCAATCGCGTATAAAATCAATCCATAGGCACACGCTGGCAGCGATGATAATTCGTAGTCTTGCACGAACAATTCGTAGTACGTTAAGAATCCTGAGAAAAGGACGCCTACAATAGTAACCACCAAGAGCGCATTAAGGTACGCGCGCATGTTTGATTTCATCATGCCAATGACGGCAAGAATTGAGGTAAGCGAAAACATAAAAAATCCATAGACACAGGTCGGCAGTCCAAAGATAAGAATCGGTTCTGGGCCACCGCACTTGAGAAAAGCGTTGGTGCAACCCGGGCCCCATAAGTTATACCATGAAAGGTATCCGGATAGAGCCGCTCCCCCGAGACCAGCTAGTAAAATGACTATAAATATCGTCTTGAATTTCATAATGATAATATTGTAATTAATTATTTTATTGCGCCGTGTTTCTTTCCCACCTTTTCGAAAGCAGCTAACGCTTGGTCAAGCTGCGCCGTGGTGTGTGCGGCGCTGATTTGCACGCGAATGCGCGCCTTTCCTTCAGGCACGACTGGATAGCTAAAGCCGATCACGTAAATCCCTTCTTCCAGCAGATCTTTAGCCATGGCCGTTGCCACTTTTGCGTCGTACAGCATCACCGGGACGATCGGATGCTCACCCGGGCGTACGTCCAGTCCCAACTGAGAAATCCCCTGACGGAAATGCTGAGTATTCTGGCGCAGCGTTTCTCGCAACGTACTGTCTTGCTGTACCAGCTGGATTGCCGCTATGGATGTTGCCGCAATGGCTGGCGCGAGGGTATTTGAAAATAGATATGGTCGGGAACGTTGGCGCAAATAATCAACAATCTCCTGTGAAGCGGCAGTAAAGCCACCCGAGGCTCCCCCCAGGGCTTTTCCTAAAGTACTGGTAATGATATCAACTTTATCCAGTACTCCCCGATATTCAGCTGAACCACGGCCGTGATCGCCAATAAAGCCGGTGGCATGGGAATCGTCAACCATGACGAGCGCCCCATATTTCTCGGCTAAGGCAACTACCTGGTCAATATGGGCAATATCACCATCCATGCTAAAGACGCCGTCCGTGACGATTAACTTCCGTTTGAAACTCTGAGCTTCCTTCAATTTCGCTTCCAGATCTGCCATATCATCATGTTCTGCCAGTAAGCGGTTTGCTTTGCACAGGCGAATGCCATCAATGATGCTCGCGTGATTAAGCTTATCAGAAATAATGACGTCGTCAGGGCCAAGCAAGGTTTCAAATAATCCCGCATTCGCGTCAAAACAAGATGAGTACAAAATTGCATCGTCTTTTTGCAAAAAATCAGCAATCGTACGCTCTAATTCTTTATGAACCGTTTGGGTACCACAGATAAATCGGACCGATGACATGCCGTAGCCATACTCATCCAGCCCCTTTTTCGCCGCAGCAATCAACGCCGGATGATTACTGAGGCCCAGATAATTATTTGCACAAAAATTCAATACTTTCTTCCCATTGGTAATGATTGCTACCCCCTGAGGCGTTTCAATCACCCGTTCGGCTTTATACAATCCCTTTTCTTTAATCTCCGCTAGCTCCCCGGCAAGCGCGTCCCGTATTGTCTTGTCAATCATACATGTAGCTATTACTTATTACTGATGCCTCTCTTTTTTAATTCGTGTTCTATATCATGGGCTAATCGATTGCCGATACCTTGAATTTTTTCCAATCCGACCAACCACCCGTGCTGGTAGATATCATCCAAACCGCGATCCAATTGGCGGATTGCGGTGGCCGCTCGAAGGTAGGCAAACGATCGAAACTTATACCGCTCCCCTTTTGCCTGAAGTGCTTGGGCTTTTCCCGAGAACACCTCAGCGATCTCGGCGTTCAGCTGTGCTTGTGCCGGTGTCATAGGGTAAAAGCGCTCGGATCAAGCTCATGCCAATCATTATTTTTCCAGACGGACGCCGTAAACGTATGGACAAATTCTGAATCAGAATATTGATACTGCACCGATGTCTCTCCGCCGATCCGGTGTGAACCCATGCCTCGAGTCCCCATCACTTTTGGAGAAGTAGTGCGCGCCAACTTCATCTTTCCCAGCGGACCCGTAAAAATAATATACTCCACCGTACCTGGACGATCGTCGATCGGCTTCGTATCATGCTCCTCAACGGGAAAACTATCTTTTACTTTTTGGATGATCTCCTGCCAGCGATCGTCGTGCATATACGCGTTGTTTATTATGATGCAGCATGAGGAATTGATGGGCGCTTTTCAGTATAACTTTTGACGGTGGATATGACAACCGAGTCTGCGCCGATCTGAATGGTAGCCAAGAGAAGGCTAAATTCTCGTCGTCCAGCTGTACCGAGGTCTTCTTGGTTTCTGCCAGAAAATATACAACTTCCTTACGCACCCGCTTATGATAGTAATTAGTAAATGTCCAGCTCCGCGTCTGCCGAAAACCAGGGATAAAGGTCAGCCCCCGTAGCCCTGTTTCTTCGCGAATTTCACGAACCGCTGTATGATGCTCTGTTTCATGGCCTTCGACATGCCCACGTACAAATTCCCACACCCCATGGCGATACTGAACGAGCAAGTAGCGTACCTGATTCGCCTGGTTATGAAAAATGACTGCTCCGACAGACTTCTCTCGTACCATAAAACGTACTCCGATTGAGTGCTCAATTTACCTCAATTGTAGGCTACATCAGCATCCAAACCACGACCCCAATAACAACAATAACCACCAGGACAATCAACCAGGTACCCATGCCGCTTTTCTTCGGCTGGTCCTGGCCACCCTGTGGCTGGGCCATAGACGGTTGCTGCTGCGGTTGTTGCTCATCCATATATATGCAGTCAGACCTTATTAGCTACTTAATACCTACAGTATATGAGAAAACCGCACTTTCGTCTACCATGGCTACCCCTGGAAATATAAAAGCAATGAAGCCAGCAAATATGGGTCTTTTATCTGCCGGGTCCGAATCATGCGCCGCACCTCCGCCCGGGTATACCAAACCGGTTGCAAATACTCCCCCTGGTCAAGCTGGTTAGTGCCTGGCGTCAATCTAGTTGCAATATACGTATAAAAGAATGTGTCGGAATTCGCTGGGCTAGCATAAAAAGTGCCCAACAGTCGAACGGAGCGTGCCTGATATCCCGTCTCTTCCATCAGCTCGCGTTTTGCTCCCTGCAGCGGTGTTTCACCAGGATCTACCTCCCCGCCCACTGGTCCGATAATAACCTTTTGCAATGGATAACGATACTCGCGCAGCAGTAATATTCTCCCACGCGCATCAACAGGCAGAATAAAAGCAGATTTCTTTCCGCGATTCGTCAGGTAATATTCCCGGCGGGTTCCATCGGGTAATTCAATAATATCTTTCTGAAACCCAACTCGCTGATTTACCAGAATTGGAATTGTCTTAATGCGTTTAATTTTCTTGATACCAAAGGCTCGCCGCATACTCACTGAGCTAATAAGTAGATACCACTAATAATAAGCGTAATCGCAATAAACTTATTAATCAATCCCGACTTCGTTATTGGCTCCCGCAATACCTGAGGAAACCAGCGAGAGAGAATCAGGCCCCAGACAAAAATAAAAAAATACTGGAGCGAAGCTATGGTCTCTACCAGGGCGAGATACCAAACGGATAAAGCAATCGTATAGAGCAATTCTGCGCCAAACCCGACGAGGTCGGTAATAATGCTGAGCGCTAAAATATTCCAGGTGACGCGCTGCATTGTTTCTCGAATATGTCGTCGCCAAATAAGTATGAGTAGTACCCCGGCCGCAGCCTGCAGCAAACCAGCGCTGGCAAATACCGAACCGTAACTAAAATCCGCTAAGAGCGTCTTGATAATGACGGCGTGAAGCGCAAAGGCGGTTCCACTCAAGAGCATGAACCGAAGCAGCCGGCCACGAAATATGCTGCGCCAATCCCCTGCCGCTGAAATGAGAATAGCGCCAATCAAAACAGTAGCAATGCCAAGGTATTGGATAAAAGAAAAAACTTCTCTCAAAAATACAGCGCTCATTAATACGATAAGCGCCGAGCCCAATCCAAAAAGTGGCACTACTCGAGACGCTTCTTCTGTCCGTAGCGCAGACAAATAACCAAACACCGCCACCAAATAACAAGCCGCTGCCGCTCCAGCCAGAAACCACCCATCACCCGATACCAGCGGAAACCAAATTAATAAAACTCCGCCGATAAGGCCGGAGGCCAAGCTCAATGACAGCACGAGCAAAGCGGTACTTTGGACCAAGCGGCTGGCTAATACCTTATGAACGATATTGCCAATTGACCAAATTAGGCCAGCGCTCAGTGCCAGGGAAAAACCGAGTGCGACGTTCATTTCTTCTTTTTCAATTGTTCAACATCTGCAGTCATTTTAGTGACCATCAGTTTAATTTCTTGAATCGCGGATTCGGCTCGCTGGTCAACTTCATAATCCAGCTGTTCACGAATTTCATTCCGGCGCGCCTCCCGATTTTGGGCGATCAAAACAAACGTGGACAGAAAAATTGCCTCAAGGGAAACAATAAACGTCATAAAATTAAACGGGTAGGGATCCCAACTCTTTTCCCCGGCGAGCCAATTGCCAATAACCCACACAAAAAATACTGCCACGTGCAGCCAAACAAATGACATATTGCCAGTGAAGGAAGCGATACGAATTGCCAGTCGGTCAGACCAGGTTAATTTCTCTTCAAATACCTTTTTTGGATGAAGTACCATATAGCACGTATATTATTATTTATTCTTTGGTTGATAATATTTTTTTCCTGCGAGCTTTTCCGGCAAATAATCCTGCTTTCCCTCTTCCGGCGTATAATCGTGCGAATACTTATAATCTTTGCCGTATTGCAAATCTTTCATCAAATCAGTGACGGCATTGCGCAGATGCAACGGCACCGGCTCATTCATCGTATCTTTGACATCTTTCTTTGCTTCCAGCAAACCTACATACGCAGAATTGTCCTTGGGCGCCTTTGCCAGGTAGACCACCCCATGCGCCAGATTAATCTGGCACTCGGGGTAGCCGATTTTTCGCACTGCCTCAAATACGTCCAGCGCAATACGCAAGCCCTGCGGATCGGCCATGCCGATATCCTCCGAGGCAAAGACAACCATCCGACGGGCAATGAATTCCGGATCCTCCCCTGCCTCCACCATACGGTTGAGCCAATACAGCGCCCCATCAGGATCAGAGCCACGCATGGATTTAATAAATGCAGAAATAACATTATAATGCTCCTCGCCTTTCTTATCATACTGCAGTGCTTTATGTTGGAGCGCATCCTCAATCGTGGGCAAGTCAATGTGCTTAATCCCATCACTACCGGCACGCGTTGCTTTCACGGCGATCTCCAGGGCGTTTAACGCCGTTCGCGCATCGCCATTTGCCCCGCTGATCAAAACGTCCATAGCTTTCGCGGCAATCTTAATTTTTTGCACGCCAAATCCCTGACGTGGGTCAGTCAGAGCGCGCTTGATAATACGGGATAATTCTGGTACCCCGTGCCGCTGCATGACAAACACCCGCGAACGGGAAAGCAACGGCGCGATCACTTCAAATGATGGATTCTCGGTCGTGGCGCCTATCAAGGTGATGATGCCATTTTCCACATACGGCAAAAAAGCGTCTTGCTGCGCTTTATTCCATCGGTGAATTTCGTCCACAAATACAATCGTACGATCATTATGAAACTTCCGCCGCGTCTCTGCTTCGCGCACCACATTACGCAAATCATTAATGCCAGAAGTAACCGCACTCATGCTTACGAAATATGACTTGGTCATATTTGCAATAATCCGCGCTAATGTCGTCTTGCCTGATCCTGGCGGCCCCCAAAATATGATGGAGAATACTTCATCGTTCTCTATTGCCCGACGTAAAATCTTTCCCTCACCTATGATATCCTGTTGCCCCACAAAATCCTCCAGCGACTCTGGGCGGATGCGATCAGCCAACGGCGCACCACGCTGAAGTTCATGCTCCAGCTTACTATCGAATAAATCCTTTTCTTGTTTTTTCTTAGAAATAGGCATAGGTTAGACCTTTTTTACTCCCCATCATTTCATTATAGTGCTGCTTGGACCAATCCGCACGCGCCACGCCAAGCCGCTCTAATGCCTTAGCTAATTTCAATTGATTGCTTTTCGTATTTGCCCCTTGGATCTCCACTTCCACAAACCAACCCAATCCTTTTACCTGGTCAATGACAATTTCAACTTTCCCCAACCGATACACACGCCTCTTCTTCTCCACTGCATACGCCTCTTTCATTCTTAATTCTTTCAACACTGTTCGCAGAATAGCCTCATCCCCTACCGGCACTTCAATCTCCGTGGCAGCATATCGACCCGAGCTCATATGAAGTTCGAGCCGTGTCTCCTTACTGATATAATCATGCCGCACGCGCAGTATTTTTCCTGATCGCTTGGTAAATGATAGGCCAAATGGCTGATAATACCGATCTACTTGATGTTTCCGGCCAACATACCGTGCACCCAACTGCTTGAGCCTGCGTTCTAATTCAGGACGATTGCGAATATGTGCTTTAATTTCTATTTCCATGGCTTTTCCAGGTAATGCGTTTTAATAATGGCCCATACAAATCTTCATCCCAACCAATGGTAAATGCGCTGTACTTTTTTCGCGGGCGATAGGGTTGGGCGGTAAAGGCTACTTGGGGCACGTCTGAGATGACAACCAATGGAGTTTGCTCAGTCCCCTCACCCATGGCAAACACCGCCGCACCCGCCAGTGCATCCACCACATTGGTGGTGGACACTTTAAACTTTCTGCCAAACAAGTCTTTGGTGCCGCGATAATCGTTAATCGGACGAAAACCATAGTGCCCCAGTCCAATGCCTAATACGCCGCGACGCATGGGCACGGTATGACTGTCAGTAATGACCACGCCAACTTTTTTCACGCGATACGTTTTCCGTAACCATTGCCAAATTTCTTTGGCAATTTTTTCCGGCTGCTTGGGCCAGAGCACATAGTACTCGCCGCTATTTGAGGCATCAATGCCAGCAGATGGTATTAAAATATTATGTTTGATAGTTAAAACGGCGTAGCCACCTGGAACAAATCGGCGCGGTATATATTTATCCGCTTCTTTGATAATGAGTTCATCTTTACTTTTCACCGAATCCTTCCGGACGCACCGTCCCTGATGGATACTGACTACTTTCGAGGCAATAGCAATGATAGAACCCTCGTGCACCTGCCGCAAACCCTTACGCAAAACAGCGTACAGATCGTCCTGCGGCGGATAAAAAACTTTAGTTTTTATGGCTTTTACGCGCATAGAATTAACATAATCATAGCATTTTTAACACTTCTCCGATATGGGGCTTGACACTAAACATGGTTAGTGGTATGGTACTGGGTTGTAAATTGAAAACCTTTCTCGAGATGCGCTTTATGTGTTAAAATGGCGTCTAGACCTATGTTACCCACTCAGCCGCTCTGACTGCCGGGGATTGGCCTAATTTCCGCCTAAGGCGGATCAGCCTCTGGCTGAGGCGAAACTTCTTATGTTTACTGTATATGTTTTGAAAAGTAAACGTAACGGAAAACGCTACGTTGGATACACATCAAAGAAGCCAACTCTACGATTGGGGGAACATAACCAAGGTTCTAATACGTGGTCTCGACATAACGGTCCATTTTCACTGATACATACTGAAAAATTTCCTGATAAAACATCTGCTATCAAACGTGAACGATTTCTGAAGTCAGATGTGGGAAGAAAATGGCTTGACAGTTTCCTGTCTGATGTCTGACGCGATCTCCGTCGGGGATTGGCCTAATTGGCTAAGGCGCACGATTCGGGTTCGTGAGATTCCGGGTTCAAGTCCCGGATCCCCGACGGAGATCGGATCAAAAGCTAATAAAAAAGTCACAACAGCTGTATATTACAATTGTGCCTGCACATGAATAATTCATTCGCGAATCGTTCATGTGCATTCATAATTACGTGAATGCGAAACCTTCACCCTTCCTTTTTAGGAGGACACCTTGATCCTTTCATCTTCTCCTCACAGTCCGCCGAGACATTGATTCATTATTTGGATCACACAGATGAGTAACCAAAAACTTTTCAATGTCATCGGAGGACTATCTATGAGTAAATCTACGCAAGTTCAGCTGGCTGAACTGTTCCCCAAGGGTTCCGGCCGTGCACCAGAAGGCACCAGAATTCACTTTCAGCCGGACGGGCTGAATGAAACGGTGACCGGTACGGTCAAGAAAAGATCGGGCAATATGGCCCGCATCGAATTCCTGGATCCCAATAAGAGTGGGGCGCCAACCAGAGTTGACCTTCCTCTCACACAGGTCGTCACCAAACTCGGCTAAATCAGCCACACTTCGCGTATTATCTCATTTCAACGGCTCGCGCATCTTTGCACGGGCCGTTATTTTTTTATGTTATAAAATCGCCGTCGGTCGAAAAACCAACGGCGATACAAAACAAGACAGATCAAAGGATCAACAATTCGGCTCAAGCGCAGCAGTCAGGTCGAGTCCGTTCCGCTGATACACAACCGGCATGTTCTGCTGGAGTGCCTTCTTGAAATCGAAACAAGGATCGAGGCAACCAACAGGAATCATGTCTCGCAACAGTCGAGCGCCTTCGGCATCTGAACGCGGGAACAAGGACTGTCGGAGCGCATACCCTAGGTCTCGCTCTTCCTCCATCGCTTTGAAAGCGCATCCCTGGACGAAATAGTAGACGTCATCAGCAGTAAAGCCATGTTCAGGAGTACAGAGCTGTTCACAGAGCACCGTCTTTACCTGCTCCGATGCCCAGCAGCCAAAAGTGCGCTGAATGCCCTTTGCCATTCGGTCGCGCTGGACTTCCATGCCCGAAACTATTTTTGTCATCAGTTGCAGCATGTAGCTGATAAGAATGGTAGAATCCGGCAGAATAATCCGCTCGACCGAGGACTGCGAGATATCACGCTCCAATGGCGTGGCGATGTTCTCCATCGCCGCATGCGCGTAACCGCGTAGCGCGCGCGGCATGCCGCGCTCACGCTCATTCATGATCGTGTTCTTCTTGTGCGGCATGGCACTTGACCCCTTCTGTTTCTTCTTCCGAGGCTCAAGCACTTCTCGATACGCAGTCTGACCGAGGATATAATTATCCATGGCCATCTTTTCCAGAACGCCGCCCAGGATGGCAATCTCGGACAAAAGCCGGGCCATGCTGTCACGTAAGACAATCTGCGATGCCGCCGGCCGGACGCGCAGACCCAACAGTTTGAGAATGTCAGCCTCCAGCTCAGGAGTGAGAGAGCCGTAGGTGCCCATAGCTCCAGAACACTTCGTCATCTCCAACTGACTACCAACGAATTGCAGGCTTTCTCGAGACTGCCGCAGCCCATCGAGATATACGAGCAATCGCGCCGCATAGGTAATCACCTGACCATCCTGGCCGTGGGTGATACCCATACAGTAAGTCCACTGGTGCGCGCTTGCCTGGTGGCAAGTCGCGTCAATCAGCGCATCGAGATCACGTGTAATTTCCTTCAATGCCAATCGCAACAGCAACGCCATAGCCGGATCTTCGGTATCATACGAAGTAACCAGCTCGTGAAATTTCCCCTGTAATTCTACAGGAAGATACTGACGAACCACGTCGACAAACGCCTGGAGATCATGCTCGATCTCCTTTTCTCGCTGTTCGATTTCCCGAGCAGTGAAACGCGCTGCATCTTTGATGCGCTGGTGAGTTCCGACAGGATACTCGCCCCGCAGTTCACGTGCTTTAATGACGGCCAATTCAACCTGTAGCCACATCTTAAATTTACGATGCAGCAGCCAGACCTGGCCAATGCGTTTTGGTGTATATCGTTTAATCACGACACACCTCCTCTTTTAGTTATAGGGTTCTTTGTTTATTTCAGCCTCCAAATTCCCCTACCTTAGCACCGCGACCTACAATCGTCAATAATAAAAATCTCGTTCCCACCGAAGTGAAAACGAGATCTCGATCTAACAATAGAACTAATCCTCCATTTGATTATGCAGACTTGTGTCGCGAACGCTTCGCCACATCCGGACGAATGATAATGGCGTCCCGTTCAGGGCCAGTACCAATGAGCAGAATCGGCACGCCCAGTCGCTTCTCCAGCTTCCAGATGTATCGTTTCGCCGCTGCCGGCAATTTGTTCCAATCGGTTATTCCGGTGATATCCTGATCCCATCCCTCCCAGAACTCATAGACCGGGCGGATGCGCGAGAGTGAATCGGTATCGGGCATCATACCGGGGGACAATTGCTTATCGTCAAGCAGATACCCGATCACCACCGGAATTTTTTTGATTCCAGATAGCATGTCGAATCGCGTCAAAGCGAAATACTGCGGACCATTGATGCGGATGACATAGTGAAGCCACATCAGGTCCATAAATCCCACGCTTCGACCACGACCAGTCGTGGCGCCGAGCTCATAGCCCAACACTTGGAAGTACTGGCTCCAGTCGGCCATGGTAGCGCGGCCATCATTGATCCGCTGAAGTTTGTCACGGAGAAATGCATTGCGTTCCGCCGTATTTTTGAAGAGGTTGGGATGCATTTTGGCAAACCAACTCGCCTTCTTCCGATCCCAAATCTCCGATGGGAATGGACCCTCACCAACACGAGTTGGCAAAGCTTTCATGACCATCAGTACGATAGCTTTGGCGAATGCCTTCAGCGGCAAACCACTCCCCAAGGGAGCGCCACCGGCGACCGAATGTCCCGATGACACATACGGCCAGGTACCAAGATCAATATCCAGACCTGGTGCTTGGGCCGCCTCGAAAAGTATGCGCAAACCAGCGGTATACGCTCCAGAAAGCTCGTGGGCAGTATCGGTGACCATTGACTTGATAATCGCCGCATCGCGGAGCAACGCCTTCTCAACGGCGATAGGCAAGGGAATGTCCTGACGCTTGATCAAACCCGCTTTGACCATCGCGTCAAAATCAGGCTTGAGCGCCCGATACAATCCCTGAAGTCGTAAGCGGAGTGCTTTCGACTGATAGAGATGATGAACCTGCGGACCACACCGCAAAACTTTTAGTCCTGCGAGTGGACCAATTGCCTTGCCAGTCGTGCCGACTTTCTTGCCGCCAGCTGAATGCTCCAGCCAGCGCTCGAAGAGTTCGTGCCACGGTGTCCAGAGTGGCGAGTATTTATCCACCCAGATGGGGGGTAACTTCTTGCCGAGGACGCGCCGAGCATCCTCAAATTCAGCGATAAACCGCTTGAGGTCAAAGAAGACCCCGCGCGCCAACACGCACCGAATACCCTGTGCAATTCCGCACGGAATCAGATGGCCAACGAACTTTTTACCCTCGGGGGTCACCAGCGTATGGCCAGCACCAGCGCCGCCACTGTAGCGGACAGCCAGATCATACAAATGGGAAAGAAAATCGACGATCTTGCCCTTACCCTCATCCCCCCAGTATGAACCGGTGATGATGAGCATTTGAGCGGAACAAAAGATGCGCCGCGCCTGTGCGTACAAACGCTGCATTTTCTGAGAAACTGACATAGAATACCTCCTGGCGTTGCCTGAAATGTCAAAGCAGGCTATTTTTCATGTTTATTGTTATTTCAAATTATCTCACCTTATCATTCCACTGGCATGCCGTCAATTCTATCAAAAATGATTATTTCTAATGCCTGGCTTGACGACACGTCAGCCCAAGACGTACAATACGTCAAAACCAACACATAAACCGCCTTCATGGTTTCATAGGAGGAACCCATGTACCAGCTCATTACCATAGTACTGCTCTACACGTGTATGAGCACGGCAACGGCAACCGCCAACACCACCCAAACCGCTACCGACACAACCGTCGACTCTCTTACTGCACAATGCCAGGAACTGCAATTGGATCGTGACTCAGTCGTGGCAGCCTTTCAGACAATGGATGCATTACTCGCCGGGGAGCTGACATACTTTGAACGGAGCTCTACCGTTGACACGGGCAAAACATACTATTATGCAGCCGTCGATAGTGAAATAACAGCTCAGCACCTCGCTCGAAAACTATCGTGTACCTTACCACCTAGTTTTATTACGGAACCTGACTACTATTTTGTCGTCGGCTATCGCCTCAGTGAGGACTATGGAGATAAGCCCTGTCGTGTCCTTGATATGAATGCGTACAAACATTCCACGGACTATCACCTGCCCATCGTTAAACTCACCTATTGCTTAACAACCGGCACCCGCTACTACCAATACATCACTGACCGCGGTACGGTCTACTACACGATGGAGTGAATCCTCATACTCTGATAAACAAAAAAACCCGCCTTTGCGCTTCTGCACTGGCGGGTTATTTATTCCCACTCAACCGTCCCCGGCGGCTTCGACGTAATGTCGTACAGCACGCGGTTCACTTCATGGACTTCATTGGTGATGCGCGTGGCAATGCGAGATAATATTTTCTCTGATAACCGTGTCCAATCCGCAGTCATAAAATCAACCGTGGACACCGCTCGCACAATAATAGGAAATCCATACGTTCGTGAATCCCCTTGCACCCCGACGGATCGAATCGTGGGCAGTACGGCAAAATATTGCTGCGGCCGCTTTGCTAATGGCAGGTGATCAATTTCTTCACGCACAATAGCATCAGCGAAGCGTAAAATGTCCAGCTTTGGCTTGGTAATTTCGCCGATGATTCTGACCGCCAATCCCGGCCCGGGAAACGGCTGCCGTTCGACGACGCTTTGCGGCAACCCTAATACGCGGCCGACGCGGCGAACTTCGTCTTTGTATAATTCACGAAATGGTTCAATCAAGGTAAAGCCGAATTTCTTTGGCAAGCCACCCACGTTGTGGTGGGATTTTATGACCGCAGCGGTTTTACCCACGCTCACGCCAGATGTGATCGCGTCGGTATAGAGCGTCCCCTGCACCAGCCAACGGACATTCTTGCCGAGTTTCTTCGCCTCACGTTCAAAAATTCGAATAAACAATTCACCAATAATCTTTCGCTTCCGCTCAGGATCAGTCACGCCCGCCAAGGCACCGAGAAATTCCGATTCTGCTTGAATCACCCGCAGGTCGACCCGTTGATACGAACGAAATGTCTTTTGTACTTGCTCCACTTCACCGGCGCGAAGCAAACCGGTATCAACAAATATGCAGGTCAATTGTTTACCAATGGCTCGATGCACCAACGTAGCAGCCACTGATGAATCAACCCCACCGGATAATGCGCAAACCACCCGATCATTCCCCACCTGCGTTTGAACTGATTCGATCTGTCGCTGGACAAATGTTTTCATGGTCCACGTGCGTTTGGCACCCGTGGCACGGATAAAATTGCGGAGCATCACCATCCCTCTTTTTGTATGTGATACTTCGGGGTGGAATTGAATACCGAATAATTTTCTGCGTTCATCAGCAATTGCTACATACGGACAATTGTCCGAACTGGCCAAGGCACGAAATCCGCGAGGCAATCGCGTCACATTATCACCGTGCGACATCCACGTCGCCTGGCTTCGCGCTAGGGACTGAAACAACGTGCCGGCGCGTTTAATGTGCACCGAGGCTGGGCCATATTCCCGCTTAGTGCCACGCGTTACTTTGCCACCCAATTGGTGCGCCATCAATTGCAGTCCGTAGCAAATACCTAGGACAGGGAGGCCAAGCGTATAGATACGTTTATCAGGGATTAATGCCGTTGATCCAGACAGGTTTCTGGGACCGCCAGAGAGGATGATACCGCGAGAATCAGCTAATGTGTTGAGCGGTGTATTGTAGGCTACTAATTCAGCATATACCCCAAGCTCACGGATCCGCCGCACAATCAGATGTGAGTATTGGGAACCGAAATCAAGTACGTAAATAATCTCTTTCATAGCGGCTATTTCACGAAGGCTGCTTCAAATGCCCACTGGGTGCACTGATTGATCTGCGCCTGGGTCAAAATATGATTCTTTTTGAGTAATTGCTGTTCCTGGAAAATGTTCGTCCGGTACATCTCGGGCCCATCAGTATTGATGGTAAATTTTATTTTATGCTGAAGGTATTTTCGTACAATAGATCGCAAATCATTGATATTCCGTATCACCGAATTTTTGAGGTTTGAAGTTGGGCACATTTCCAGCGTGATATTCTGCTTCACAATGTCGCGCATCAGGGCGGGATCTTTGGTGCAGAGAAATCCATGACCGATCCGATCTGGACGAATCTGGCGCACTACAAATCGCATCTCCGGTATATTCCCCTCTTCTCCGGTATGAACCGTGATGCCGAGTCCAGCTTTGCGTGCTTGCTCAAAGAGTGGCGCGTGGCGCTTCATAGAAAATGATTTACGCTGCGGGCCGGCGACGTCAATGCCGACGATGCCTAAGTGACGATACTTAATCGCCTTTTTCAAAATCACTTCATTTTGTTTGAATGATAGCATGCGATCCATCATGAGAATCAGTCCGGCTTTCACTTGCGGATACTCTAGTTGTGCTTGTTGCATTCCCCAGATGGCAGCCATGATAATATGATCAAGATCCATCTCCCCGCCGCGATTACGGAACATGGGATTAAACCGTAATTCATGCAACACAATATTACTGGCACGATAACCTCCACCGATAACGCTCCGTACAGATTCCCGCAGTGGTCCGGGTGATGATTGAATTAACTCTGTCCAATAGAAAAAATCATAGTGCATCGAATTCAAATTGAGATTTTTTTCATCCTTATCCATGGTAATCATGGATTCAAAATCCCAATAATTCTTACTCGGTAATTTTATGCCACGCTCATGAGCGATAGACCAGAGCATAGCTGGATCCACCGATGAGCCTAAATGGGCGTGGAGTTCAACTGATGGATTTTTTGATCGTGAGTCCATAGGACTAGTAGTTAGGGGCTTTTTTCGCAATTGTAATTGTATGGGGGTGAGATTCTTTCAGGCTAGCGCTGGTTATCTGGATAAAACGAGCTTGTTTCGTTAATGCAGGTATATCCATTGCCCCCAAATACCCCATACCACTCTTCAGTCCACCGACGATATTCCAGACAACATCTCCGACTGGGCCTTTATATGGCGTAATCGCTTCCACGCCTTCAGGTACATACTTTTTCTTTCCTTTCTGGAAATACCGATCGCTGGATCGGCCACTTTGCATAGCAGCCAGGCTACCCATGCCGCGGAACTGTTTGTACTTCTTACCTTCAATAGTCACTACCTTTCCGGGCGCTTCATCTGTACCAGCCAACATTGAGCCGAGCATAACACTGGATGCACCGGCCGCTAAAGCTTTCACGACGTCACCCGAGTATTTCATACCACCGTCGGCAATCACGGGAATCCCGCGCTTGCGAGCGACGGCTACCACATCCATAATGGCAGTCAATTGAGGAACACCCACGCCGGTTACGATACGCGTGGTGCAAATAGCACCAGGACCAATACCAACTTTCAATCCGTCAGCAAATGGCATCAGCGCACGTGCCGCTTCAGCAGTGCCAATATTTCCTAAAATCAAAGGGGTACGAATTGCTTTCTTGATTTTCTTAGCATCACGTATGATCCGATCATGATGTGCGTGAGCGCAGTCGACAAAAATAGCAGTCGCACCAGCTTTACTGATAGCAATCGCCCGCTCAATATCATGGGGGCCAACGGCAGCGCCCACCTGGACACCGGCGCGACGAGCTTCACGTACCCAGCGAACCGAATCAGCGATTGCACAATTCCGGTGCACCACTGCCATACCGCCTAATTTCCCCAGGGCAATCGCCATACGCGATTCACTCACCGTATCCATGGCCGCAGCAAGAATCGGGATGTCCAAAAAAACCGTCTTAGTCAGACGGCTACGCAGGTTGATCCGGTCACGATCCACCCCAGAGCGACGTGGTTCGAGAAGCACGTCATCAAAGGTGATACCTTGTCGGATGCGAATGGCCATACACTCTATTATTAAGGTTGCCGGTAGTATAGCATATTAAAAAATAATGTCTATAATATCAGCTTTCCTTTACGGTAAAAACTCAATTTGATACCATTAAAACAAACAAACCCAAACAGAGAACCCAAGGACGGAGGTCAATCGTGAAAGAATTAGTACAATACATCAGAGCTGGCGTAGCCAGCGGTGCAGTTGAAGAATTGAACATATGGGGGGCTGGGATCGACGAGGGTCGTGTCGAAGCTAATGTTATCGGCATGGCACTCATCGGTAAAATCGGCACTGATCGTGCTATCGCGATGTTCGAATTAGCGCTTGATGAAATAGCTCAAGCCGGACCGACGCCTCACTCTGAGGCAATCATGAAAGAACTCGGCCTACATTCCGGCCAAACTGAGCAGCTCGTCGAGCTACAATTCCAAGGATTGTCCGCTGCAGAGATCGCTGACAAACTTGAATCAGAAGAAATAACCCTGGATAATCCGGAACCAGAAACAAGGACAGTTAAATTTTCAGAAATTTCCTTTTCTGAATAACACGCAATTGGTTCTGCACACACTACAAGCGTCTCAGAAACCTGAGGCGCTTTTTTACATCTTAAGATTTTTTTCGTCTGCATTCTTCCTTAGTACCCATGGTGCCAGAACAATAACGCCCAAGCTCGCTCCGGCCACATTACTGATGAGATCCAACCAGGTATCATTAAACGTAGCTGCAAACGCAAATTGAAAATATTGAGTGTAATTTTGTAAAAAATATTCAATAATTTCATTACCTACCCCCAGCACCAGTACTGTACCAAAACTGAAAGTAAAAAATTGAAATGCTCGTATCGATACTCGTGCATCACGCGCGGCCAAGTAGCAAACGATCATGCCAAGCAATCCCCCACCCACTGCGTGTAATATCCGATTACTCCATTCAGCATCAGGTATTGAAAACGCGATGAGATAGCTCGTGACATTCATGCCAATAATCAGAACTACTGAGCGTATTGATCGAGAAGATATCCGCTGAGATGCCCCAGTAAAAAACATAGGAAATAACCAAAAACAAGCCAGATAAGCAACGCACAAACCGATTGTTAGAGATAGCAAATAAAGCATACATTAAAACTGATGATGGTGTGACAATTAGACTTGATGTTTCTTTCCAGAACCCCCGGGACTTGCCAGCCTCGCCGAGCGTCAAGTCTAGGCAGGCCCCGCCATTCGGCGGGATCTGCGCTCCCCCTTCGACAAGCTCAGGGTTCGCTTCGAGAATCGCATGTGACTATTATCCGTAATCCTCCGGGACTTGGAATCGAACCAAGATTACATGATTCAGAGTCATGCGTCCTACCATTAGACGATCCCGGAGGATTACGGACAAATCTATTTACAATTTTATTACCGCACTCTTATAGAAAACAGACAAATAAATCACTTCACCTGATTCAGCCTGCCCCGTAAATTTCGAACGAAGTGAGAAATTATGCGGGGAGTCATGCGTCCTACCATTAGACGATCCCGGAGTTCTGGAAACAATAGGCACTATTCGCCACGAGGTGAGGCATATGGTAACAAAACAGGCGCTCCTTGGCAAGATATGCATCGCGAGCATCGACTTCACGTCGGGCGAGCGATACTAATATTTTGAGGAAAGAATCGAAAACCACTTTCTCAAAGGGGTTTTCGAACTTAATTCTCTGCGACAACCTCACCACCAAAAATTGCCACGGCGTCCTGGACAATATTGCTGGCAGGTGCGACAGCTGGCGCATACTTCTCGAATTCAGCCGGATCAATCACGGCCGTGGTAATAGTGACGAGCATTCCCGTCAGTTCCTGAATCACGTCCTGGATCCGCGCTTTGACATTGCGTTCATTGGTGCGCTCAGCATGAAACGCATGCTGAAAAGCGATGGTCAGCCGATTATCATGCAAACTATAAGGGATGCCCACTTTGAGCGACATGCCAATCGAGCGGTGTGTCTGACCAATTGCATCAAGAATTTCTGACCATTTTTTCGTGATATCCGAAAGCGCGCGCTCATTCTTTTGCTTTGGAGCTGATTTTTTCGGCACGGGCGTTGGCTGCGCTGGCACCGATGATTCAGACTCGGGTGTTTCCACGGGTTTACGTCGACCACCGGTATGGGTGCCGCTCGGTGCAGCGGGTGGCTGAGATGATGGCGATTGATTTTTGGAAACGTCATCATCACTTACTAATCTCATCACAGCCATCTCCAGAGGCAGCTGCAAAATTGGCGTGGTGCGCATTTCTCGCTCAGCCTGCAACAGGGTCTCCATCATCGTCAATAGTGCGGTCACGGGCTGGTCCTTCACGAGCGTAATCAAATGGTCTCGGATCTCCCGCGCCAGTCCATATTCATCCATTTCTCGTGTATCACCGTAGGCGCGATAGAGCAAAGCAAAACGCAATATCTCAACGCACTCTTTGATAAATTCCTGCGGTGGTACGCCGTCAGTGATGAGTCGCTCAACAATTTCTAAGCCTGCCTGTGGCTCCCGCTTCACCAACGCTTGAATGAATGCAATGACTAACTCTTGATTTGATCGAGGCAATACCAATCCGGCCTGCTCCAAAGTAATCTTCTTTTCGCCCAGTGAAATCAATTGCCCGAGTAGTACTTCTGCATCGCGCACCGAACCATCCGCGCGTCGAGCAATCGCCTGCACCACGTCAGCATCAAGCGAGACCTGCTCCGCTTTCGCCAATATCTCTAATCGCTCAGCGAGATCCGCCACGCTGACACGCTTGAAATCAAATCGCTGGCACCGAGAAATAATCGTCTCCGGCACGCGGTGCAATTCAGTAGTGGCGAGTATGAAAATGACATGCGCCGGTGGCTCCTCAAGCGTCTTCAGCAATGCATTAAACGAGCTAGTGGAGAGCATGTGCACCTCATCTATGATGAATACCTTATACGTGAGATACTGTGGGGTAAAGCGAGCGTTCTCAATAATATTTTCCCGCACATTGTCCACTCCAGTGTGTGAGGCTGCGTCAATCTCAATCACGTCAATGGATTTACCCTCCAATATCTCCCGGGCGATTTTCTCTCGCTCAGCTTCGGGCAACGCCTGAGTATTGACCTCCATAGCTAAAAGTCGCGCCGTGGTAGTCTTCCCGACGCCGCGCGGACCAGCAAACAAATAGGCATGAGCCACGCGATTATGCGTTAATTCATGCTGCAAGGTCACTTTTATTGGTGTTTGACCGACGAGGTCGTCAAATCGTTGGGGGCGATATTTCCGATACAATGCGGGCATACGATACGAAAAAAGTTGCAAGTCGATTCGGTAAGGCGACTTGTATTGTAACGAGATGCTCAATTTTTGGCAACACCAAGAAAGGGAGACTAGCCCAAATCCTCGATTTCTTCCACAGGCTGACCCGCAGCAGGAGTAGTGGGCGCAGTTGGCTGAGGCGCGGCAGTACCTGCTTTGATAATATTCTCAACAGCTCCCCAATCGCTCGCCTGGCCTTTCGGCACCAACAGGACCACTTCATCACCCGGTTCGCCTTTGAAATACGTGACGCTGGCCAGCAAGACGCGATACGAGGTATCACCGACAACAACACGATATTCATCGGTAGTATCATCCTTCGTCAGCATGCCGACGACGCGCTGTCGCTCGACCGGGCCGATTTGTTTATACATAAATGTACCATCGGCAGTGATGGTCAGCTTCAGAGTATCACCCAAGACTAATTTTGACTTCGAAGCGTAGTTAGCTGGGACGCTGTACTGTTTGCCATCCGGGCCGACCATGTTTTGTCCGTCAAAAATGCCTTCAATTATTTTTTCGCCCTCAGTTTGAGAAACGCTGCCCACCGCTTGTGCTTTCGCCGTCACTTCTGCCGAATCATCCGTATCCCCCACCACCTGCGACAAGAGCTGCCGAGCACTCTCAATAGAGACATGGGCAGTATCGATAAGTTTCTTGATCTGCTGTAATTTATTTTGTTTTGCGGGCATATCTGTTAATTTTTGTTAAAATCTATGTGTTATTTTCTGCGGTACCAGTGTAGCGTATTTATGCGCGAGCGTCAACCCGGTAGATGAAAATGGGGATACGCTTCTCGGGACGATTAATGGCGATCGGCGTCCACCCGGGAATGGCAAAACTATAGGAAATGATCCGCGTGCCAGGTCGTAATTCCTTCTGAAATTTCGGCGCCAGTTTCTCCATGGCTTTTGGCGTCAAGAAACAAAACACAACCGTGGCCTGCCCCAGGTCCCGATTAAAAAAATCAGCGAACCGAATCTCCACCTGCCGCCACAATCCAAGCAATAAAATTTTAAGCCGAGAAATCAAATACGGCAAAAAGGAAACCTCATACCCTACCACGGTGCACGAATAATTATGCGCTAGCGCGATCAAAATCCGTCCATCCCCCGAACCCAGGTCATAGGCCACGTCGCTCTCAGTTAATTCTGCCAGGTCAACTACCCGCTTAATATCGCGCTTCAGTACCGGCAGCCACGGAGCCGCTTTCAGACCGGCATACGCTGCGGTACCAAAAATTAAAATGATACCGCCAAAGATCAATGTCCAACGAAGCAGTTCCGTCATACCGTATTATAATGAACGCTCCGCCATCGGCGTGACCGCTGGTCGAGTAGCCGCCCCGCCCAGTTGCGATCGAGTCATGATCTCCTGCTCTACCGACGCCTGGTCTCGACCATACTTCATCCGAGATAATTCTATGATCTGCTGGGCTAATGCCGAATTACCAGGCTGCGGTGGATACGTCTGCATGGTAAATGGCTTCGAGGCCGTATTATTAATAAGAAGCTTCACTAACGCTGTATACATATCAACGTTAATGATGTCGTACTCATTGAAAACCGGATCAAACTCCTTAGCAAACGTTTCCGCATCTTCGACGCCCACTCGGAACATAATCATGGTGCCAGCATTGCCAAATACCGCGTCCCGTATTCTGCTATCGTTATTTTCCCGTACCAGCTGACTGGTGTATTGATGCGCCATAGTCAGGCACAATCGGTATTTCCGTGCTTCGGATAATATGGTGGCGATGCTGTCGGTAACAAAATTTTGGAATTCATCCAAATACAAATAGAAATCATTACGCTTATCTTCCGGCAGACTGACACGCTTCATCGCGGCCATTTGCAATTTAGAAACAATGATCAGGCCAAGCAAATTGCTGTTTACCTCGCCGGTGGTCCCCTTCGCCAGATTAACCAAAAGTATCTTCCGGTTATTGAGCACGTCATCAAAATTAAATCCCGATCGTGGCTGGCCAATGATGTTACGCATCATGGCGTTTTCCACAAACCGCCCAACTTTTGAAATGAGGTACCCAAGCATTTCTGATTTATGGAAATCAGACGTCTTAGCCATTTCTTTTTCCCAGAAGGCGCGTACCACCGGGTCTTTCACCTTCGCCACTTTGTATTTCTGAAAAGCGGTATCTGTAAACATGCGGGGTATTTCAGCGATCGTGCCGGGCGACTCAGTATCCTCCATCAGCGTCAGCATGACATTGCGCATGTTGTGCTCAAACATGGGGCCAATCATTTCTGGCGGAAATAATTTATAGAATATCGCCACCATTTCCTGCACCGCAAAATCTTTTTCTTCCGGCGTGGTTGCTTCCAGCATATTCAAGCCGACCGGTCGGCTCATGTCCGACGGATTAAAATAAATGACATCATCCGCCCGCTCTTTTGGAATATGCTCCATCACGGTGCTAATAAGATCACCATGAGGATCAACGACCCCGACACCCTCACCATTCTGAATATCTTGAATAATCATATTAGAGAGCAACACCGATTTGCCAACGCCGGATTTACCGATCGTATACACGTGTCGGCGCCGGTCAGCTCGACTGATACGGATTAGCTGGTCGTTACCCCGATACGGGCTATGGCCCAGCACGATACCCTCATTAGGGATGTTGAGCGGGGCCGGGGCTTTCCGCGATTGGAGCCAGCGGATATTCGGCGTCTCAGTCATAGGTATCGGGAAATGGAATACTGAAGCCATTTCTTCTGCATTGAGCAATGATGATTGCTTTTCATTAAACCGGCGGTAAATATAATCGTGAATCAGCGTATCTTTCTTAAAGGGGTCCTTGCGCATGAAGCCATTGCCGTACTCATACATATTGTATTGGGAAAAAGCGTCGACGATGCCGGTTAAGTAAGCCTGCGCGCGTTGAGCGGTTTGGGCAGCAATAATAATGCGGATATTGACGTCCATGCCCGCCTTAGACGTTTTTTCTTCGATGCTCTTAGCTATCTCCTGATCGCGTGAAGACGGCATCCGCGGCTGCTGATAGGGGTCTTGCTTTTCCTTCTTGGGGACAAAGGTATGATAGACCGCGGACATAAATGCGGCGAAACCGTGTTTGCCCACGGCGTCATGGAGACTCATCCCCTGGTGAATATTGCGCGCCACGCGCGCGCCCTGATCATGCCATTCGCCTTTTGCCGAGCGTACCACATATTGAATAACCGCGCTTTCTCCGGTGGGTATTTTTGCCAGCACATTGGTAATCGATTGCAGTGGGTCCACTTCGAGCTGACGATAGGTGCGGATGGGAAAGAAAAATGGTTTTTTGAATCGCAGCGTGGTACCCACGACCGTACTGGTAGGCGTGAAAACATTAAAATCATCAACCGGCTCAATCTGCGCTCGTGGATATTGGGCATGGATCTGCTGTTCCAAATAATCACGCAGGTAGCGCGGCGTCACCACATAGAATGAAATCAACCCGCCCGAGACGACCATCTCTAGAGCAAAGTGATCGGTACGTCCGGCAATCGACGAGGTCATACCCCTTTGCGCCCGCATGCCACCCAGCGTGGCAAACCACGCTTCAGCTTCAGCCAGCATCGACTGAAGTTCGTGCTGCGGTTGACCCTCTCGAATAGCCATTTCAGATTCCTTGGGCACCGTCACTAGTAAAACAATTTTTTGCAATGCTTCGGGAAGAGCGCGCTCATTACGCATGTGCCGTCGCAATAACAAAAAAGACGCAACCACAACGATCACGACTGAAATGCTCAAAAGCAGTATAGGGAAAGCGGAACTACTGACAAGATTCCCCCACAGATCACCGATGCTGCCAAAAATATTTATGTTTGGCGCCATGCCAAGATGTAATGATTAATGCTGATTTCGGTTTTTTTGTTCACGGGCATTGAGCAGACGATCGGTCTTAATTTTTGCTTCCTGCTCGATGAAAAATTTATTGACCCCCGGGATCATTTGTAGCCACTCGCGGATTAAACTGAGAATCTCCCGTACTTTTACCTTGGCTTCACCCAAAAGCACATTGATCTTTGAGGCAGTCTCCTCACCCTTCTGCTGAAATGCCATTTGTTGCGCTTGATCCATCGCCAAAAATAAATCCTCCAGGTGTTCGGAAAGAATCCCCTCTATCTCAACCACCGCTGGGTCTTTTACCACGGGCGTGGCTGGTACCGGCGCTGGCATCGGCTGAATCGGAGCTGCCGCTGTCCGACGCGCGCTTTCACCCTCAGGACGCTGTTCTGGCCGCGACTCACGCACGTGCTCGGGTTGTGGCGCTTGCTCTGGACGCTGTTCAACCGGTGGACGCTGCTCAGGAGTCGGCTGTGCCTGTCCAGCTTCAGAAAAACCAAAAATATCTTCGACAGGCTTCTCTCTATTTTGCTGCGGAGCTGGTTCGGCCATAATGTGTATTTTTTATTATGCCCATATTATATCACTTTTTCTGCAAATAATCAAGATAGAGGAAATAAAAATGCAATTTTTTCCTGAAAAGTTATGCACATATCTAGAAATTGGCTAGAATTACGATAAGCCCAGCCTGCCCTAACCATTGACATTTCTTGACACCCATGATAGGATGTTGAGTTCTTTGCGCTCATTGTCAATTACGTCAATTTAGCTCAGGGAATACGCAGATAATTCCGAAACAATACTAATCGTCAAGAATAGGAGGGTACGTCATGTATCCAAGAATCATTTCTCTGCTGATCGTCGCGTGTGCGATGATCTTCACCTCCACCAGCTGCTACGCCGTCCAAAAGCGTAACAATACTGGCTGCGAAGTCAAAGCCGCTCCGCAATCTGTTCTGTACCGGGTTTTTCTAGCCTATCCAGGAGCCAACAAATCAGTTGGCGCCGAGATCTGGGGAATTATCAAGGTCAAAGGTGATTACCTCGAACTCGTTTTCGATTGGGACGAGCCAAGGGGATCGCTCACCAGTGATGCCTCTCCGACCGGATTCTGGTTCAAATGGGGTGACGGCCAGTGGATTCGCGCCAAGCGCGAAAGACACGGCAGTCGGTACATACTGACCATTACGAACCTGAAGAACAACAAGGAAGCCATGCTTTCTGTCAGGGCAACATTCAAGGAAGTATCCACTGGATACGATGAATATGGTGAGCAAATCACCAATACCCGGGAGAACGCCGGTACCGCGATCACGTCGTACAAAGTCAAGTTCTACAAGAACTAGACCTGGTACCACATCGCGGTACGAACTATCGAACGCTTCGAACTTCAAACACTCGGAGCGTTCTTTTTTTGTTCAAATTACTTTCCATTATTTAGAACGTGGGGTTCGGGGGATCCTCTAAGCCCCTCCTATCCACCACATCAATTCAAAATGGCGAGCGCATAGGAGCCCCCGGCAGTTCTTTTGAGCTACTTTTCTTGCTGCCAAGAAAAGTAGCAAGCTATTTGAAGAAAATCTTTAACCAGCGCCACGTCCATAAACAAACCCGAAGCGTTCATTTCTTATCACCATACCTTGCCAAAAAGCAAAAAAAATGCTATACTCATTACATACACAAAATAAAAACCATTATGTTCGACTGGCAGCCAGCATCGACCTCTCTTATGCTTATCCTCATTGTCTTGGGGGTAGTCATATTTTGGTTGTATCGAGAAAATATCAAAGCGCGCTCAAACACCGGCGTACTCAGATTATATTCAAAAGACTTAACCTCACTCGCCCGCCAGAACCAGCTGGATCCGGTTATTGGCCGTGAGCATGAGGTAGAGCGGGTTATTCAAATATTATCCCGCCGTACTAAGAACAACCCCGTACTGATCGGAAAATCCGGTGTGGGTAAAACCGCTATCATCGAGGGATTAGCACAAAAAATCTCCGATGGCAGCGTCACCACCATTCTTCAAAATAAGAAAGTGCTCGCCCTCGACTTGAGCGGGCTCGTGGCCGGCACTAAATACCGCGGCGAATTTGAAAAGCGCTTAAAATCATTGGTGGATGAAATCATTGCCGCCAAACGTTCTATTATTCTATTCATAGATGAAATACACACCTTAGCGGAGGCGGGCCAAGCCACCGGTGCCATTGATGCGGCAGACATCTTGAAGCCGGCCCTCGCCCGCGGCGACCTGCAAGTCATCGGCGCTACCACGCCCGAGGAGTACAAAGATTATGTAGAAAAAGACATGACCCTTGAGCGTCGTTTCCAGCCAGTCTTGATCGGCGAAGTAACCAAAGAACAAACGTTCAATATCCTCAAAGGCGTGCGTTCCCGATACGAGCAGCACCACCAGTTGAAAATCAGTGATGCCGCACTTACCCAAGCTATTGAAATGGCGGATCAACACATCCATGATCGGTACTTCCCGGATAAAGCGATTGACCTAATGGATGAAGCCGCCGCACTCGTTAAACTCCGCGGTATTAAAAAACCCGCTCCCGCCGGATCCGCGACCGTCGAGGCATCTGACGTCGACGAAGTGCTGAATGAATGGCGCGACGAGTCGCTCGAGTCAAAACCGCATGTCTCAAAAACATAAACACAACCCATAGCCTGACACTATGTCTGGATTTGTATTTGTCATTCTCGGCTCAATCCTCTTTCCGATTATTGAGGCGATCAAAAAACGGGCCACCCAATCCATCCCGGTGCCTATTATTTTTTGGGCAATCGCGACCTTTACCGCACCCGTCTACATCGGCTACCTTTGTTGGACTGGTATTCCAAGTTTAGGTCCGAATTTTTGGTTGCTCATTGGCATTAATACGCCGCTGCTGATCTTGAGCAACCTTATGTTGATCAAAGATGAAAAAATCGCTCCCCTCTCCACCACCCTCCCACTACTTTCTTTTACGCCTGTTTTCCTCATCTTCACTTCTTTTTTTCTACTGGGAGAATTACCTAATAGCTACGGCGTGATCGGCATATTTCTCGTCGTGCTCGGCGCAATACTACTCAAAGGAGAAGAATTGCGCCGCGGATTATTCTACCGCATGCGAGACATCTTTACCCATCGCTCCAGCCTGTATATTCTGGCGATTGCTTTTATGTATAGTTTTTCCGCTACCTTTGCTAAACTGGCTATCCAAGAAAGTAACGTCTGGTTTTTCCTAGGGATCACGGTAGTGACGGAAGCAATCTTTATGAACGTATGGATGCTCTCCAAACGCCGAAAAGATATCGGTAAATTCTTCCATAATGAGCATGCGAAACTGCTGGGCACCGTCGCGCTGCTGGCCATTGCCGCGGATGTGTTCATATTCGTCGGTATGGAAACGACGCTGGTATCATATGTCATCGCCATCAAACGCGCTTTCCTCATCTCCGGCAGCATCCTGCTGGGCGCGGCCTTTTTTCATGAGCGCAACATCAAATATCGCATTGGCGGAGCTCTGATAACCATTATTGGCCTCCTCTTTATTCTTGTATTTGGCTCTCGGTAGTAGATGAATCAGCATTGACAAGGCGCGCCGTCCGTGGTACGGTTGCGGCGGTTTTTTGATGCGCGTTCATCGATAAACCGTTAGCACACTTCACATCTTTCACTGAAGGGAGGCCGTATGGCTCACCAACCAGTGGATAACGGTAACACGGTGACAGTAACTAAAAAAGTCCCTGTCATTTTTTCTCAAACTGTTGGTACGTTCCATACCACACTTCGTCCTGGGACTCCGATCACGCTCGGAGCCATTATCGGCTCTATCACTGGGCTCGGAATCAGTCATGATGTCACTGCGGATATCGGGGGTACCCTGAGTGTACTCTTAGTCCACGACGGCGAGCCGGTCCAGTTTGGACAACCGATTGGCATCATTGTGCCGCCCGGTTCCTCCGAACCACCCACGCCAGTGGTAACCAATAGCCATGTGGGAGCTGCCCGACCGGTAGCGTCTGCCCCCGACCCGACACTACGCGACATTACCGCCCTGCTTGCGGGTACTTTCTACGCCGCACCGGCACCCGATGCACCACCGTATGTTTCGCTGCAGAGCCACGTCGCGGTTGACCAACCGGTCTGCATCATTGAAGCCATGAAAATGTTCAATGAAATACCCGCACCCTGCTCGGGGACGATCATGGAAATCCTGGTGACCAATGGAACGTTGGTCGAAAAAGATCAAGTGCTCTTTCGCATCAAAGCCGATAGTGCCTGATCCGCTTACCGTTATTCATCATTTCGTACGATGGGACGCAGATACCTGCTCCCATCTTTTTTTATCCGTTGCGAATACAAACTAAAACAGCTACAATAGCCGCATATGGCGCTACAGCTATTCAATACTCTTTCCAGAAAAAAAGAGACTTTCTCCCCACTCCACGATGCTGAGGTGGGTCTGTATACCTGCGGCCCGACCGTGTATAACTTTGCCCACATTGGTAATTTACGTACCTATGTATTTGAAGATATTTTGAAGCGAACATTAGTTGCCAATGGCTATACGGTCAATCACGTGATGAATATTACCGATGTTGGACATTTAACCGATGACGCTGATGATGGTGAAGATAAGATGGAAAAAAGCGCTGCCGCACAAAAAAAATCTGTCTGGGACATCGCTCAATATTATACTGATGCGTTCAAGCAGAACATGCAGGATCTTAATATTCTGGAACCGAACATCTGGGCCAAAGCAACTGACCATATCCCTGAACAGATTAAATGGGTGCAAAAACTTGAGAAGAAAGGCTTTACCTATCACACCAGCGACGGCATTTATTTTAATACCAGCAAACTGGCGGACTATGGCAAATTGACAGGCCAAAAATTAAATGAACTTAGAGAGGGTGCGCGCGTGGAAAAGAATGACGAGAAGCGCCACCCAACCGATTTCGCGCTCTGGAAATTCTCACCGGCCGGGCAGAAACGCCAAATGGAATGGGACAGCCCCTGGGGCATCGGCTTCCCTGGCTGGCATCTAGAATGCTCGGTGATGGCCTCGAAATATTTAGGTGAGCAATTTGATATCCACTGCGGCGGTATCGACCATATCCCCATCCACCATACGAATGAGATTGCCCAGACCGAGGCAGTCACGGGCAAACAATTTGTGAAATACTGGATCCACGGAGAGTTCTTGGTACAGAAAGATGCCAAGATGGCCAAGTCAGCCGGCAACTTTATTACCCTTGAGACGCTCAAGGAAAAAAACATTAGCCCGCTTGCCTACCGCTACTTTGTTCTGGGCACACACTACCGCAAACCACTCACCTTTTCATGGGAAGCGCTCACGGCCGCCCAGAATGTCTACGAAAATTTACTGTCATTGACGGCTGACCTCGGTGGGCCGAAAATCGGCTGCGCAGAATTTGAGCAAAAATTTATGAATGCTATCAATGATGACCTAAATACTCCCCAAGCACTCGCCGTAGTCTGGAATCTACTTAAATCTGATTATCCCAATTCCGCCAAAAAAGCGTCACTGCTCAAATTTGATGAAGTGCTTGGATTGAGCCTGAAGGATGCCAAGCCAATTGAAGTGCCAGATGAGGTGCGTGATTTAGCACAGCAACGTGCAACGTTACGTACAAAAAAAGACTTTGCGGGTGCCGATGCGCTCCGCGATCAAATTACCAAGGCGGGGTTTCGCGTGGACGACACCCCAGCCGGATCAGTCATCAAAAAGTAAAATACTAACATCAATTTTTCCTAGAAGGGGTCCGGGGGCTTCACTAAGCCCATGTTTTTGCTTTTCGGGTTTTGGTCAGTGGCGCATTGAAGCCCCCGGCAGTTCTTTTCTGTCACTTTTCTTGCTGACAAGAAAAGTGACAAAGTAATACAAGATATCCTAAAACGAGTTCAGGATGAGGTTTGTCTGAACACCCGAAGGTGTTCCTACATATTATTTATGTCTCGTCGGCTTCTTCACGGACCTTGCGCTTCCGCGCGCCGGTACCCTTTAGCACAAATAGCGCAACAATCGGAGCAATGATCCAAAACGACTGAGCGGGATCTGTGGAAAATACTTGCTTCGTCAGCGGCGCCAGTACCGTATTAGTCGTTTCCGCTGGCAAGTAGGAAAGAATAATGCTCACCAGCAAACCCACATGCATCACGCTGAAGAGAAGCACCTGCCACCATGGGCCGGCAGTATCTGCAGAGCCAATAGAGCGCATCAGGGCTGATCGCGTGATCACCACAAACAGGAAAATAAAAATAAAAAGGAATGCCGAAATCTGTACTACGAAGAACTGCCCCAGAAAATTATTCAGCCAATCCTGGAGTGCTGGGGAATTAAGGAATGGCGCATGGTCAACCAACGCCAGGGATACATACAAACTGATTAAAATGACAATAATCCGATCGCGCCCGAGCGACAGTCCGTAGAGAAACGCCGCAACGATAAAAAAGAGAATAATAAATAAGTCCCAGGTGGGCCTGGTCCAATCAACATTCTGCATAAATTGTGCCGACGCATTCGCCGTGGTGGCAGCCTCCTGAGCAAACGCAGTCGGAATCAGTGAGAATAGCATGTTTGTTTTTTGAATACTGTATAGTATAGCACAAAAGTCAGAATAAATCAAAATATACCAACACCAAAAAACCGCCCAGTTACAATATGAGCGGTTTGTGTTTATTAACTATACTGACTATTCGACTTGCTTCAAGAGCGACTGATTTAATTCCTCATCATCTGATGCAGTGCCAAAATCATCAGCAGTTCCAGTCACCACCCGCACATCGCCGCCATCAACTCGAAAGAAAAAATGGTCAGAAAATTGAATGTCTTTTTCCTGCTGAATTGCCTGAAATTCCGGGCTATTAACATCACTATTAACTAAGGTGTTCCACTCTTCCCGAGAAAGATCATATACTTTTGGCTTTCTTGCCATTTGGTCCATCGATGCTTCGCCGCGTTCCATATGATTATATATTAATAATTATCAATACAATAAGTATAGCGTAAAATTCAGAAAGTCAAAAGTAAAATCACCGCCATCCATATAGAATAGCGGTGATCAAGCGGCAACGATTGATATTGTGTTTATCGAGGAATGGGGTCAGCAGAAAAGATGTGCGTGACCGGGCTGGTCTGAAACCAATAATTGGTCTTCCCCTGTGAGCCAGTGGCATGAAAAAATGCTTGTTCGCCGACTCGTATTAACCCGGTGATAAGACTCTTGGGTCCGTCAACCACCTGAAGCACGCACTCGCCGGAAAAGGAGAAGTCAACCAACTGAATGATCAATTTTTCCTCACCGTTATGGGTCCAGCAGGCGGGCTCCCGAAGCACCATGGTGGCCAGCTGTAGCTCGCTCATGAACGGAACCGGCTCGATATACCGATATGCCACGCAGCCAAGGGTGCTTGCCTGATGACGAGGGCTATCTCTGAATGTCTGGATCAGATACACGTGGGCACGCGTTGTCGTCCAGACGACATACCACTGATACGGATCATTGACCGGGTCAATCACCGTAATATTCGAATGTATCATGACAATCCTCCTATGGAATATTGATGAAAGTTGCTGTTTTTCTGTTTCGGAATAGCCTCAAAACCTACCACCATTTTCTCAGGCGGTCAAGGCTGTATGCGGCCGATACAAAAATTAAATACCTACTCGCCCTGGGCTAATTCTTCCAGCAGCTGCTTTTGTTTGCGCGACAATTTTGTCGGCGTCACGACCTGTACGGTCACCAACTGGTCACCACGACCCCGAGAACGCAGGTGCGGCACGCCTTTGTCGCCTAAACGAAATACTTTACCTGACTGCGTGCCAGCAGGAATCTTCAAAATAACCTCGCCGTCTAAAGTTTCTACAGGAACCTTATCTCCCAGCGCCGCCTGACTGAAACTGATTTCGAGCGTGGAAAGAATATCGTCGTCCTTGCGCTCAAATACCGGATCCGGCTCTACCCGCATGGTGATATAGAGATCTCCGGGATGCGCTCCCCGACCACCCGCTTCGCCTTTGCCAGACACGCGGATTGATTCACCTTCCTGGATACCTGCTGGAATTTTCACCTTAATCTTTTCTGAAGCGCGCACCCGTCCATCGCCGCCGCACTGTTTGCACTGCTTACTCGCCTTCTTGCCCTCGCCCTGGCACGAGGAACAAACCGCCGCGGTGCGAAAAGCTCCCAGTATCGTTTGCTGTACTTGTTCGACTTGGCCACGGCCGCCACAGGTAGAGCAGGTTTCAATCTTTGCACCAGGCTCCGCGCCATTTCCCTGACAATGATCACACACGACCTGCTTGTATAATTCGACAACTTCTTCAGTGCCAAAAACCGCCTCACGGAATGTAAGTGTCAATGTCGTCTGAATATCTTGGCCGGCTGATCGGCGCGATCCCCGACCACCCCGACGGCCAAAACCGAAAATGTCCCCAAAGATATCTCCAAAATCGCCAAAGTCATATTCCACCCGCTGGCCGCCCTGAGCGCCACCTGCGGCTCGTGCAAAGTCTTCCCAGGAAAACCCTTGCCCGCGCGCACCGGCCGCCTGCTCGTACTGGCTGCCAAACTGGTCATAGCGCTGCCGACGCTCTGGATCACTCAATACTTGATAGGCGCCATTAATCTCCTTAAACTTAGCTTCGTCACCGCCCTGCTTGTCCGGGTGATGCTGATGCGCTAGTTTACGATAGGCTTTCTTTATCTCGTCTTGGGTGGCGCCTTTGGCAACGCCTAATATTTCGTATAAATCTTTTGACATAGCGTGAATACTCCCTCTGAACCATGCAGTCTACGGGAAAAAGGACGTATGGTCAAGGCTTACAATGATACTTTTTCTACCTCGGTTTGCACCTTCGTCACCTTGAAAAAATGAAGCCACTTCAGGACATGGTAGAGTATAGCCGCAAATATTTTTATGAGCTCGCGGCAAAAGAGGGCAAACACGTTGAGCAAAAAGAACATGCTCAAGGCAAGCAAAGCGGGAATAAATTTCTCATACGGACCCACATACCGTGTAATATTTTTCGCCACCACTTTTCGCACTACTGAATCCATCCGTTCATCACCGGTCGCTTCGATCTCGAATGATTTGAGAAATTCATCGCGCGCTTTGGCAATCACTTCCTGTTCAGCGATGGCAATGCCGGCCTTGATCTGCCGATCGAGCTCCTCAATATCTGGCGTCAATTCCTCGATCTCAGACAGTCCCTGCTTCTCGAGATCGCCGATGCGAATAATATTTGCAATAAAGGCGTCTAAACTCATGTCCGGATTATACCCCTCTCCGTAGAATTGATTGAGACCCAGATTGACTGCCTCCATACTCGCATCGACCAGGCCATTGATCACATCTGATTCGGACTGCGCTCGATCAGTGATAAAGCCGAAGTACATAACTGACAGAGCCAAAAGGATTATAGAAACCGTGCTGCGCAAACCCGTGTCCAACGTCTGCCGCGGTTTAAACATGGTGCGGGTTTTCATGTCATTTGAAATACTGCGACGCCAGATGTACCACCCCGCCGCCATGATCGCCGCCGCCAGCAGACTCCAGATACTCACGCCGAAGAACAGCAAACCAGTCGCAGCGGCAACTACGCATACGAGCAAAAAATACCAACGCATGGTGACGAAAATTTCTGTGAGGGCAACTACAGAAAACATGAGGCAGAAAGCTAAAAGAGTCGAGGCGATCGTTACTAAATTACTCAGATGAAATGAAAATTCAACCGAGGTCAAGGCATTGTGCCACGCCAACCAAAACAATGCCGTGGCCGCAATCACCAAGCCAAACAGCACCATCAATTTCTGCATGGGCTGGGCTGGTTTAAAATCTTTAAGCTTAGGCAATTCTGCTTTCGGTTGTTCGACGCGCATAGTAGATCTATTTCAGCGCTTAGACGGTCTTGAACCCGACTTCCCCACTACCTGGCGCTTGCGCTTCCTCGATGCTGCCAAACCGATCCTCATATTTCTTGATATTCTCCTCCAAGGCTTTGTAAATCCGCTTCATGTGTCCAGGACTGGTGATGACTCGCGCAGCCACGATACCGGCGCGCTGATGAGGATACAAATTCATGAAGTCAAGCACAAATTCTTCCTTGGTGTGCGAGACACCCATAGCATTTGAATACGCGCCTTTAAGAGTCGTGTCATCAATTTTGATATTAATCTGCTGCTGGTTTGGTTGGGCTTGCGGTTGTCCATTCATATTATTACTTCTTACTATTTACTTATTACTAGTTACTTATCACTACCTACTCAATACTACTAACTAATCACTCTGTATATCATATCAGCTCTCGCCGAATTGACAAATCATCCGCTCCCAGGCTAGGGTACAATTAGAACAGAAACCGCTCACCATTAACAATCGGAGGCGATAGATGCGATCATTTCGCCGTTCCATCCAGCGCCTGGTTTTGCGCAATAAGCAGTGCATCCTGCACTGTGCCGGTGGCCGTATCGTGCGCATTCCAGCTGGCAGCGTGGCAAAAGTCCGCGTCTGCTCCCAGGAGCAAAAGCCCTTTGTCAGATTTGACCAGGGAAAACGCGTGCCCTACATCCATGCGTCAGAACGCCACGTCCTCTCCTGTTGGGCAACTCATCACCAATGACCACGAGTTGTTGGTTCCTCCACCCCCAGGCGGTTACACTACCCTTTCCGCCTGGGTTTTCTTTACCCCTGAGGCTCGCTCATGGCCGTGCCTCAACCGGGCTTGACAAGGCACGCTCCCTGTGGTAGTATGGTTCGTTCACCACAAAACCAAGAAAGGAGGTTTCGTTATGAAACCAGTGGTGTGGCTCTTTTTCCTCATCTTGTGCATCATTCCGTTTGCCTTCTTTGGTTGGACTGTCACCGGTCCGTACCAGGGAATGCTGGCAAACCTCCTGCACCATGGAGCTTTGACCGCTAATTCGCTCTCCCACCTCGGCAACGAGGATGGCCGGCATGCAGCGGTACTGCTCTTCGCCATTTGGTTCGGTTCTGTCTGCATCATGCAGATCGGCATCGCGCTTAAAAAGGCGCATTAATCATAGGATGATTGCACATCTCTCGTACGGGCTTTCATAGGATTGAAAGCCCTTTTTTCTTTACTTTTTTCCCGGGAGTGCTACGCTAATTGTGTCACGCGAATTCCATGAGGGGGAGATCGTGTTGACATTTCACTCACTGTGACTTGGGCTGCAGCATTTAACCACATTAGTGGACATTATAGAGAGGACATCACAATCGCTGCAGCCCTCTTTTTTTATTGACAAAATACCCTCGTTTGCCTAGGATAACGTACTTACCGTTACTATAGAAAATACAAAAAGAACCTACTAATAATAACCTGCGAAATGGTTTGGAGGAATCATGACTACGCTCAACAGATCCGCGCATTGGTACGGATTGGATCGATTGTGGATCGACCACGATCGCGACGTACTGATAGTTCAGTCACCTGATGGTCTCGGACAGATGACCGTGTACATCAACAAGACAGATATCTTGGACGGTACCGCTCGACTCGAAACAGTCAAAGATGGTGATCACCCGCATTTCTTCCACGGTAATACGAATGACGTCCGTTGTGCGACCATCGTCACAACCGCACAGCGGATTGCTGAAATCGATGAATGGGTCGGCTATGGCGCCGCCTTCCCCTATGAAGAGGTGTGCTACCGCCACGGCCGGTATCGCATCAAGATGCCAACATCGAAGATGCCCGATATTCATTTTGAGCCGATTCAGGTCGGCGTCCGCATTCATCTCATTGCCTCAGATGCGACGACGGTCACGGTCAACAAAAATGGCACTATCGAACTACGGGGATCGGACGAGCTCCTCCGCAAAATCCGCGAAGGCATGCTGCCCGAAACAACGAGCTAGCCAGCCTGCGCTTGGCACCCGCCGCCGATCATTGGCGAACGTCCGTCTCCGCTTGAGACGACACTCGCCTGATTGCACCAAAACCCCGTACACTGACATTCGTCGTGTGCGGGGTGATTTATTATTGACAATGACATCAGCAACACGCTACACTGAGATCAGTAAATGTATTAAACATGTTTGGAGGAACATGGAACACGGTCCCCCGTCCTTTTGGCACATTGTTGTCACGATTATCGGAATATTCGCTTGTCTGATACTGCCCTTCTTCAAGATACGCTTGATCCGATGGGCATATCTCCATGCCGAACAAACACGGCGAGCCAAACGCGCTCGTCACAAAGCAGTCGGATAGCCGCCCCAGGCTATTCCCCAGAAAGCCCGCGCACTTCTCCAATTCTTGCGCGGGCTGATTTTTTCTGTCCACGGACTACTTGACGAATCCCGTACCCGACACTAGGATGGGGACAGACAAAAAAACAGTTCTTTTCACATACAGACTGGAGTGTATTATGATAACGACGTATTTCTTCGATGATGACGAGCCCGTGACCTTTGGTGTCATACTGGGCTTACTGCTCCTGACCGGTATACTGGGAATTATTGCCATCGTGGTAATCCCCTGTGCCATACTCTGGAGCTGGGTGACTCACCAACCCGAAACTCATTTCAAGCGCAATGCCCCCTACACCGGCGTACTCATTTATGGATTGGGGTTATTTCTCTTATTATTCCCCAACCCTCCCATTGCCCTGAATTGGATACGATTGACACTCTTTGGTACTGGCGTCGCTCTCACCCTATCCACCGTCTATGCCTGCCGGAACATTAAACTTCGAGTTGCTACGCTGGTGATTATAGTTGGGCTAGAGATTGAAATTGGTCTCAATTTCCTTCATCAGTATCATCTCATCGCTGACGAAACAGCCTATCTCCTCGGTGCGCTAACCTACTTCTACCTGATCTACGCCCCCTGGGCACTTATGTTTTTCGGCAACCAGTCGAAACAAGAACTGATTACGATACCGTAATCTACCATTTCGTTCACGTCTAACCATCGGCCATTGCACTATTGTAATGGCCGATTATTTATGAATAATAAAACCCCATGTCTTGCAGTCGAGACATGGGGTCGCGCATGATTGGTAGTCATGCGCAATTACAGGAGCAACGAGAGAAAGCAGAAAGCGCCAAGCGGAAAGTCATTAGCCGCATCAATAGCAGCAGCTGCTATCATCGCGAAATCGGGATTGTCGATAAGCATGACGCCAGTTACGGTGACCGATTGCCCGATCATATAGTACAGCCTGCCGGTATCAGTATCCTGACACGTGACAGAGCCATACACGCTGATCACGGAACCAATCTTCACCTTGGCATACTGTTCGTTATCGACGACTACAGCGATGACATCCTCTTCAGAAAGCTTGCCCGCTTCAAGTTCCGGCAGCGGCAGGTGCGCAACCACCAGCACGGATCGATTATCCCGCTGGTACACATAGACAACCACCCCATCTGAAAAATTCCTTGTGGAATAATACAGAGATGTCGGACGATCGTCCATGATCTGGCCGAACGTCACGGGCTTTATCGGAGCACCGAAGTCATTGCTCAGGCCAACGAAATACAGAATAGTTAGCGCCGCCCACACCCCAATACCCAGGATCAAACATAATCGTTTCATACACAACCTCTTTCGTTTAACATGTATCAGAATTCGGAATATTCTATTTCTATAGCTCAATTGTAATGTGCGAAAAGAAACAATCCATTATACTCCAAATGGCCGATTTGTCAAGGCCTCAAGCGTGCATAAAGAAAGCCCGCGTCCTGATACAGGAAGCGCGGGCCGATACAATGTCGTCAGGGTGACGAGCTAATTACGATGAAGAAAGTGCTCTGCTAAGGCTCGAGGATCCGCAAAACGCGGCTCGATATCCTTTCCGGCAAACATGGCACGGAATTTACGACGGACAATACGGTCGGTGACCCCTGCTTCAGCGGCATAATTGGTAAAGCAGATATCGGTCGACCAGTACGAATCCAGGTACATCACGGGAACGATCATGCGCATACGTTCGCGTGTTGGATGAATGGTGGTACCCAAATGATGAATCGGGGTAAGAATAAACCCCTCACTCATTTGCTTCAGAGCTCTAGCTAACGTGGCGGGTGATTCCATCTGTGTGGCGACATGAATCACCACGTCCAGCTTGTGGCTCATGGGGTAGAGCGCCGCCTTGCCTATGATAGCTGAAAATTCAGCGGTTGCGGGCACGGCGGCCAATTCGGCAAAAAAGATAGTCAAGTCAGGCGATGCAGCAGTAAAGCTCTGCCGGTATAGGTCAATAGCCTCCTGCATATAATAGTGAAAGTACATGGGATCCTATCCTCTCTGTATGTGTGTTTGTGTTTTTATGAGTTGGTCTACCTTAGCAAAAAGGTGTGCCCAAGTCAATCAGCCACCGCTACACTTGACAAGAGAGGTGCAGTGGTGTATTCTATGATGTTTAATCAGTTCTTTCATATACAATTTCCGTTCAGCAGTGAAATGCTCAGTAGCTCCGTTACTGGCCGCTTCTCTGCTGAGACGGCAGACATTTCTGGAATGACCCAGAAACGTATCCTCAAGACAGGAGATGTCATGGAAAAGATTAATGTAACGCATAGCTTGATGGCGAGCGTCGAATTGACACGCGCTGCACTGGTGGAGCTCAAGGCTCCGATCACCTTCACACGGATGGACATAATATCCGCCCGGTATAATGATGGTGATACTAATCGATCAGTGTCACTCTGCATCCATCTCGCGTCTGGAAAAAAAGTCCGGGCGCACTGCATTGTCAACGACAATGATCAACGCTGGGACAACGGAACCTGCGAACTAACCATCAGCAATGGCGGTTCGCACACACCAACAGCACGATTCAGTGGTCGAATATTTCATAACGTCTGGGTAGTCGTGGCGCAGTAATTCTGCGACCACGCCCCACCACTGATAACGCCGGACAGTAGTATCTACTCAATCCGGCGTTTTTTATTACTCAATTGAATGTACCGAGGCTTGACGAATATCGATTTTTTGTGATACTATCGGTAATTCCGGCAAACAATAGCTGTCGGAAATTTCACATAAGACCGTTCCTTCGACAACCCATCAACCCCAATAACCACACGGAGGTATTTTTCGTGAAACGATTTATCATGGCAGTAATCCTGCTTATCATTCCGATTGTGCCGTCACTGAGCACCGCCGGAACCGATGATTCCCTCAAAATCACGTTTGGTCGTGATGAAGGCCGTGACGCCTTTGAACGCATCATTCGTGAACAGGGATCGTCAATCGCTGCACTTGTCGAGCGCCAACTGGCTGATTCGCTCAGCTGGATCACCGTCATCAGCAATTCAGACGGCGTCCGCTATCAGGCGAATCACCGCAAACGCAACACCCTCATGACCGAGGAGCGATCCGTCACCGGCGCGACGCTGCTGGACTACTACTGCGCCGACCTGACACGCATTAATGTCGTTCCCCTCAATCATGAAGCCGATACCGGCAATGCAGATCGTTACATCATCTTTATCTTTTCCCGATCCCACCCTCGGACCTCTCCGCGTGCCGGCCTGATCGCGCTCAACGGCGCTCGCCTGGAGCCTCCTCGCTTCGATGCGACCTGCCACCCGCCGGCAAAACCGCCGATGGATCTATCGGACACCTGCTGTCAGGGCACCCAGCTCTGGCTCGGCATCGGCGCATCCTACACGCCACACGAACGCTTAGTTCCCCATGCCCAAGTCCTCTGGGGCACTGAGGCGGTCCGTATCATCGGTGAAGTTGGTTATTCATTCTATAAGAATGAACGCGTCTTCGCAGATGAGGAATTGGATGTCACCTACCGGTATGTCTTCGTCGGAATTGCCTGGCGCGCCATCCGCTACAGCCAATTCGACCTGCTCGCTGCCTGGCAGCGCAGCGAAGTCTATTCGACGCATTACGGACACTATGCCCGTAAGCTCGAGGGACCCGCAGTCGGCATACGACTGCTGCTCAATGAGCATCTGACGCTGACCGGTCTCTGGACCCCCAGCGAAGAGCAGCTCCGCGGACGCGACCAAGTCAAGTGGGACAACAACCGATTTTACGTCGGCCTTAACTTCTTCACCGTCATCGCTGGAGGTAAGTGATGCATAGAATCATGTTTCTTGCCATCATCGGCCTGCTAGCGATACTGGCCAGTTGCGCCGAGAAACTCCCGGCGCCCACGTCGCCTGTCGTAGCCGATACTATCACGGTACATGATACGATTCATGACACAACCGCGATACACGATACGACGGAAGTACACGACACCACCACGGTACATGACACTATTTATGACACCACGGTGATTATCGACACGATACTGGTTGACTCCTGTACCCTGAAGCCCTCCTGCGGCACACTCGACTGCAAAACCAAGCAGATCAAGTGGTTTATTCCGCTCCAGCCGGGGCAGTACACCTTTGACTTTTTCGGCACCACCGAGAAAGACAAGCCCGAGCAGCAGCTCACCGTGCAGATCGGCGCACTGACCTACGATTGGCCGATTGGCACGCAGAAAGAGCTCTCGCTCGATTACACGACGTCCTCAAGTGGTATCTGGGTGGTGATTACCTCTGATCCGCCGCCCGCTCGCGGGCACGAAATCCAGATCTGTCTCCAGATCCGGAAAGAATGACCAACATCGCTATTTGACTTCAACAAACCTATAACCTACAGGGAAAGCGCCGCCGCTTTCCCTGTTTTTTTATTGACAAAAAACCGCCGCTCCCATACAATGACGCGAAACGAAAACTGCTTTTTGAATTTCGAACTATACACCATATATTGTGGAGGAGGTATCATGACCACGCATACCAAACTGGGATTGACGGCTCAAGATAAGCCATCAATCTCACTGCAAGACCTGACCAGCGACCAGCGAATCATCGCGGTCACCGGCTGCGACAGTGAAGCGTGCCTGGTGCACTGCATCGATCGTGCCGACACGCCCGATCAGTACCACTACCGCCAGATTCCCTGCGGCCAGCTCCCGCTGGCACTGGCCGGCGACAAAGCGAACTGGGCAGGACATATCGGCTGGGATGCTATCCCAAGTCATATGTTCATTATCTCAGCGTCTGATGTGGGTGACATGTTCAATCAGGCGACCAATACCATCGTCCTCGGTAAACCGCTGATCGTATTTCCGATGGCCGGCGACCCGGTGACCTTTCCCACGGTCTGCAAACTGGTTCTCCTGTCCTAATCGCCTCACTTCGCGTGATGCACATCAGCTTCCCCCGGTGTTCTCATCAGAACATCGGGGTGATTTTTATTGACGCGCGTCAATAATACGCGTATCCTTTTGATACTTGTTCTTTCCCACCCGTGCCTACGCCGCACACCCCATCGGACCCCCAGGCGGTTGTCCAGGCGCACCAGCACGCTCACGTGCCGGATACTTGTACTCGAGACCTCGGGTACAACACTATTGGCGGGGATTCGTTAGGATTTCCTATTGCGACCTGTCTTTTCTTCGGAGAAGGCAGGTCAATTTTTATCTATGAGATCCTGAACCAAGTTCAGGATGAGGGGTGTTGTTATTGTCCTCATGCTGAATTTATTTCAGCATCTCCTGTCATCGCGAGCCTCGAGTAACTACGAGAGGCGTGGCGATCCGCCGGATTGCCGCGTCACTCACTCCGTTCGCTCCTCGCAATGACAGACTAGAGTCCCAAGACTTTACTCAGTATCGGATACGAAAAATACGCCAACACCTTGAACTCGGGGTCAGCTAATTCAATCATCTCCATGTCCGACTTCTCAATCAGTTTGAATCCCGACTGGCCTAAATACTTCTCCTTAAACGCTGGGTAATCACGTATAGTAAAATCTGCATCCCCACGCTCTTTTCGTGCCGGGTCTGGTTTGCGTACCTTCACTATTCGCAGCGGCCCAGCCACCGTCTCAATCGCCTGCTCCAATAGATATACATGACCCATCTTGGTTCCTTTAACCACTCTGCCCATCCCCGCAGCTACTTTGTCCATTTCCTGATATTCCACCTCCGACTGCGCAAAAATACACGCGTAATTCACTGGCACGCCATTCTCTGCCGTGTGCTTATCTTTTAGCGCTACGGCATCCTTAACAATAGAAAAAATTGTGCTAATGAAAGACACGCTACTCTGTTTTATCATTATCACTCTTAAGGTTACTTATAAATCTCCTGGTATTTGACTCTAAATCGTTGTCATTATTTCTAAATGTCATTTGATGCACACCACAATTTGAACAGGCTCCAGTCAATGGCGAGATATACCCCTTCCCACAACTGGTACAAAATTCATAGTCACCCATAAGCACCCCAGCATTCGACATACGGTTATTTGCACTAAACGTTGTCCCGAGTCCGCTGACCGTAGGACTTATTGTAGCGGCACTATACATGCTATGCACTAATTCATTCCTCAATTTCTTAACCTCCTCCAGAGATCTCGCAAGCTCATCTTCCTTCCTTGCCTTTTTCTTACCCTTTTTTGTCAATTCTTTCTCCCGTTCTTCGAGCTTATGGATTAAATCATTTACTCGATCAAAGGCTGAATAAACTTCCTGAAAATATTTATCACTTTTTTGTTTAGTTTCACCATATAGTTTGCTGTATTCAGCTTTCGCTTTTTTAATTTCTTCAGCGGCCAGTAGATATTGTCTCTCGGCTTCCTTCTTTATCTCGCGTAACTCTTTCAATTCATCTACTGCTTCCTTGCGCAACTTAAAAGTAATAAAGCCAATAAACGCTAGCACCACGGCTAATAAAATACCATAAATTGTAGCCACAGCACTTATCCAGCTAATTAAATTCCCTACTAAATCTTCCATATTATTAACATTAGCAATTATCTAATATTTTCAGTATACCAAAAATTCCCCACTCCCGCCTCTTGAAGATAGTTTGAGGCATATTTATTAAACTTATAGAGATCGCTGAAAATTACTAAGCTTCTCTCCACTCAATGCTGGGATCGTTAAAACTCCCGTCCCAATTGACTGATACCATAAATTTTTTTTGGTGCCCTTGCTTTACATTAAAGTGTATTTCTAACTGAGTCACACCTGGGCTCACTTTTGTCGACTCATCATTGGATCTAAAAACGGCATTGCTTAAACGAAGTTGGTAGCCATTTGCAATCTGGAAAAGATTGCCTATATCTAACCATCGCGCTTGGTGCATTGGAATATCATTCAACCTTTGATCGCCCTGCCGAAATTGATTATCCATCCACCAAAGCGGAGATATAATTACTGTTCTTAATTTATCGCCCGGATCAATAATCTTTACCAAATCTGCTTCAATATCATTCGCGTTATTACTCCCTTCATTTTTTACTTCCACTCTAAGAACTTTTAATTCTCCATTGCCTTGAACATCAACTGATTTGTTGATTATTTTGATATCAGGCTTAAAAATATTTTTCTTAGCTGAATCCCCAAAAATATTTCCTAGTATACTCCACATATTTTTCCTATATCAACCAAGAAGCGGGTCCTGAATAGAACCCGCTCTTGTTTTAATTACTTTTTAACATCCTCGTACTCGGCGTCGACTGGTCCTTTGTCATTCTTCGGACCGTCTTTCGGCGCTTCGCCTTGTGGATTGGCTCCTGGCTGCCCCTGGGCGCCCGGTTGTCCCTGTGGCGGCTTCTTATCAGCGTACATGGCTTGGCCAATCTTTTGTACGGTCTGATTCAGATCTTCCACGGCTTTCTTGATGGCCGCGTCATCATCTTTGTCCTTCACGTCTTTGACCGCTTTGATCTTTTCTTCCACTTCTTTCTTCACGTCGTCTTTGATCTTATCGCCTGCGTCTTTGATAGCTTTCTCCGCGGTGTAGATAAGGGTCTCGGCCATATTGCGCGTGTCGATGAGGTCTTTCTTCTTCTTATCCTCTGCCGCGTGGGCCTGGGCATCCTGTTTCATTTTCTCCACGTCTTCCTTGGAGAGCCCCGATGACGCAGTGATAGTAATGGATTGCTCCTGGCCGGAGGCCTTGTCTTTTGCTTTCACATTCAGGATACCATTGGCATCAATGTCGAATGACACTTCCACCTGCGGGACGCCGCGCGGTGATGGCGGAATGCCGGAGAGGATGAAGCGACCCAGTGTTTTATTGTCCGAGGCCATGGGGCGTTCGCCCTGGAGCACGTGGACTTCCACGGACGTTTGATTGTCAGCGGCTGTGGAGAATACTTGTGATTTGGTTGTCGGGATGGTGGTATTGCGTTCGATCAATGGAGTGGAGACACCGCCGAGGGTTTCAATGCCGAGCGTCAACGGAGTGACGTCGAGTAACAATACATCTTTCACATCGCCCTGGAGGACACCGGCCTGCACCGCAGCACCAACGGCGACCACTTCGTCAGGATTCACACCGATGTGGGGTTTCTTGCCAAAGAATTGCTCCACAGTCTCGAGTACTTTCGGCATACGGGTCATACCACCAACCATGATCACCTCTTGGATATCTTTGGTTTCTACTTTCGCATCCGCTAATGCTTTCTTGACTGGTTCAATGGTTTTCTCGATCAAGTCTGCAACGAGTGACTCAAGTTTTGCGCGAGTCAGTTTGAGATTCATGTGTTTCGGGCCACTGGCGTCAGTGGTGATGAAGGGCAGATTGATTTCCGTTTCATTGGTCGTGGACAATTCAATCTTCGCCTTTTCCGCAGCTTCCTTGAGGCGCTGGAGTGCCATCTGGTCATTACCCAGGTTGATACCTTGGTCTTTATTGAATTCATCAACCAACCAGTCGATAATGCGCTTGTCAAAATCGTCACCACCCAGGTGGGTGTCGCCATTGGTTGATTTCACTTCCACGGTGTCCTCTGAGATGTCCAGGATGGAAATATCAAACGTACCACCGCCCAGATCGTAGACTGCTACTTGCTGGTTCTTTTTCTTATCAAATCCGTAAGCGAGCGCAGCGGCAGTTGGTTCATTGATGATACGGCGCACTTTCAGTCCAGCGATTTCACCCGCGTCCTTGGTGGCTTGGCGCTGTGAGTCATCGAAATAGGCAGGCACGGTAATCACCGCTTCTTCGATTTTCTCGCCCAGTTTCGCTTCAGCGTCAGCTTTCATTTTCTGGAGAATCATGGCCGAGGCTTCCTGCGGAGTGTAGAGCTTGTCCACCATTTTCACTTTGACGCCCTCGCCTGCCTGCTCGATGATGTAGGGCATGGTTTTCACGTCATGCTGCACTTCGTCATCGTTCCAGTGACGGCCAATCAGGCGCTTCACCGAGAAGACGGTATTCTGGTGATTGGTGACGGCTTGGCGCTTGGCCACTTGGCCGACCAGGCGTTCGCCAGTCTTGGAAATAGCCACCACTGATGGCGTGGTGCGATTGCCTTCTTTATTTTCGAGGACCTTCGGCTCACCGCCTTCGATGATGGCCATGCAGGAGTTGGTGGTGCCGAGATCGATTCCGAGTATTTTTGACATAGTTGTTTGGTTAATTGCTTTCTAAAAATTGTTAGTTATTTTTGTTAGTCATTGCGAGGAACGAACGTAGTGAGTGACGAAGCAATCTCTTCAGATCGCCACACCCCGCAGACGGGGCTCGCGATGACAGGCTATTTTTACTTAATAAAATTATCCATCGGGCCTTCAAGTAATTGATGTAGTGCCAACACATCCTCGCTCTTCACCGGACGATTTCCCTGGAACCGCAGTACTTCATTCTGCTTCAGATCGGTCAGGGCACTGGCGACTTTCAGTCCAAATGACCCCAGCGCGATCAAGGACATCGCGCCGCTCTGGCACACTGCGCATTTGATATACATCAGCGTAGCGCCGTCCAGCTCTTGGAGCACCTCGATGCGATTGAAATCATACATCGTCTGACAGACGGGGCAGCGTGCGTCGATGCGGATGCGTTCCGATCGCCCATTGCCCGGCGTGCCGGCACCAGAGAAGTGATTGTTTGAAAAATGATTATTAATTGCCATGTACTTGTCAAAACGTATTATTTACTCTAGAGTGATGAACATTGAACATTCGTTTGGGTTTTTTGTACATTCCAGAGGAGGACCTATGTGCACCATATCCATGGTTACCGATGAATTCTGGCGGACTCAAGTGAAGGGCGTGGAAGTCTTGATCTCCCGTGTGTTTACGGAGGGGGAGGCGAAAATTATCGCCGAATACCTTGCCGCTGACGGTGAGAAGATGCATTGCGGCAAACCAGTCGCTGAGCGAATCTCGATACCACGTATCGTATCGTCTGCGCAGCCTGTCTGCGTTTTCATCAATTTCCCCGCGACCAGCGAGCATGGTCGCCAGATCCAGATCCGGAAGAATTCAGCAGAAGCTGAATACGTCGTCTGACTCCAGTCGACCCCGACCGTTGTCCCCGAGAGCCCTAAGGTTTACCCTTTGCGGCTCTCATTTATTTTCCATGAAATGTTCAATGGGTTTCCCCGGTCCGGATATGAAGTGTGCGCTTCCCTATCCGCACCGCGGTGTACCAGCCCCGCACTCAGCGAAAACTGATACTGCCGCTCAAAATACTATTTGACGTTAACTTTGATTGATTTCGGTTTGACTTCTTCTGCTTTCGGGATGACAATTTTCAGCATGCCATTCTCGAAGTCGGCCTTGGCATCGCCGCCTTTGACATGGGTCGGCAGTGCCACCGCGCGATAGAAACTACCGGCGCGCACTTCTTTGCGATAATAATTTTTGTCATCCACTTCGCTCTTGTGCTCCATAGAGCCCTCAATCTTCAAGACGTCATTTTCAATAGTGATTTCGACGTTCTTGGGATCGACGCCGGCTAACGGTGTTTCCACGATGACATTATCTTTGTCCTGGTAGATGTCCACTGCTGGAGTGAACGAGTGAATATTTGATGCGACCATTGGCATGTCGTTGAAAAATTTATCGAATTCAGACATGTCCATGAATGGACGCCATTGCATTAAACCTCTCATAATGTTGTCCTTTCATGCCCGTGTTGGGCTTAATGATTAGTGATTCAATAGTTGTCATTGCGAGGAAGAGCAGTATGCGATGACGAAGCAATCCCTAGGAGATCGCCACGCCTCTCATAGTTACTCGAGGCTCGCGATGACAATAGTATTGTTAATGTTGTCATTCTGAAGGAGCGCACGCGACTGAAGAATCTCTATGACGTCAGCTATACGGAACCGAGATGCTTCGGCAGGCTCAGCATCGCCTAGGCGGCGACTTTTACCTTCGCCGGTTCCAATACTTTCCCGTACAAGGTATAGCCTGACTTCACTTCTTCAAAAACGACATCAGCTTTGAAACCGTCTTTCTTTTCCTTGGCCACTGCTTCGTGCATCTCAGGGTTAAATACTTCACCGACGGTTTTGATTTCTTCAATGCCCAACTCTTTCAGAAAATCCGTGAATTGCTTTTTAATATGTGCAAGGCCGGTGATCCAATCTGACTTTTCATATTCAGTCGGGATATGGTTCCAGGCCAGTTTGAAATTATCGAAAATCGGCAATATCTGGAGTATCAGGCCGGCGTTGGCGTATTGAACCATCTCTTGTTCTTTCTTTTCCGATTCGCGCTTGAGATTGAGATAATCTGCTTTCGCCCGTTTCCAGCCGTTCATGTATTCTTCCATTTTTTCATGCGCGAGTTTGAGCTCGGCAGAAATCTTTTCCAAATCATGATGGATCGGTGTTGGCTGCTGCTCTTCTGTTTTTTTATGATCGTGCATAGTATGTTACGCGGTTGAAAATAATTTCTTTGTATAATTAACCAGGGCAAAGGCGTCTTCATAATCCATCCGCATCGGTCCGAGTACGCCGATCAAGCCGGGCTCGGTGCCTTTCAGCTGATACGGACTAAATATCGTACTGCATTCTTTGCCAAATGGATTTTCTGATCCCACGAGAATGCGCGGGGTGTCAGTCACTTTCACGAAGAGCTCCGCAATCACGTCATCCAAATGATCCACAATCGCTGACAAATGCCGCACCATATCAATGTCCGCAAATTCCGGGTGGCTGAATAAATTTGATAAACCAGTATAGTAGACGTTGTCGCGAGAAAAGCCGACAAAAACCGCGTTCTGTGATATTTCGGCAAGCGTGCGTGCGACATTCTTAACGCAAACCTGTGTATTTGCTTGGTTTTGTTTGTTAAGCGCCTTCTCCAGCAGCGTCATCTGTGGCGCAGCAGGCTGCTTTTCTACGAGGAAATTCTCAATGTAGTACTGCCAGCCCTTTTCCGTGGGGATGCGGCCAGCAGAGGTGTGAGGCTGAAAAATCAGGCCTTCTGACTCTAGGTCAGCCATTTCATTCCGAACGGTAGCCGATGATAATTCGAGTTGATACTTATCCACAAGAGCCTGAGAAGCAACGGGTTTTCCATTTCCATGGACGTGCTCCTTGATAATTGCGCTAAGTATAGCTCTTTTTCGTTCCTTCATATGCTACGCAGAGGTATTATAAATCATTTAGCACTCTCACGTCAAGAGTGCTAAAGTCGTTCTTTATTACTTCTAGACTAAAGAAAACGGAATGTCTCAATAATTTTATCCATTCCCTGAAGCAATGCTGACTCTTCCTCAGTAAGGTTATTTCTGTTTATCAACCTTCGCAATTCAGAATCGGTTACACTATCCCAAGCTTGGGTGTCATTACTCGTGCAGTCCCATCCCCCATCGGTAAATAATATTGAACTGATAATAAGTCCTTTATAAATCGAATGATCAATGTTCAGCCAACTCTCTCTGATAAACATGGGTGAACACTCAGGAGCATCAAAACGTAGTCTATCAAAGGTATTCTGACCTGCCACAGTCTTATTGACGCAGTACGAATAATCCTCAATAACACCGGGAGTCGAACATTCTTGAGCTAAATTCGCCCCACCATTATATGAGGTAAGTGCAACAAAATCTCGATAATCACTTGAGGATAATCGTATGTTTGGTTTTGTTGAGTTCTCAAATGTAATATTAACCCCCTGCCCCTCATAATAACTCCGTTCGTCATTTCTATAATCATTATTTGTCACCTTAACGACACCCCAGTTATTCGGATATTGAAAACTAATCCCATACTCCTCATTCTCATACGTCAGCCAATCCGACGTATCTACTGTGGTAATATCGGCATTCGTATTGATATTCGAATTTGCGTTGAGATTTAGATTGACGTTCACATTCTCTATGAATGTCTTGCCATTGATGGTGCACTGCCCAGGATAAATAGCTAAAACCTGACCGACAGCTTTCGCGCATTCCTCAAAACTATCAACGGAATCGTATTGATGCTGATTAAAATACCATGCAGTGCTAACCATCAAAACCGCCACCAGGGAAATGGCGATAACGACGACGATGGCGATAAAACCGCGATTGAGCATTGTAAGCCTTACTTAAGAAATGGGAACTGAATGGTATCCCTTATTTCCAAATAAACACCCAGCAAATCATCATAGAACTCAAAATTTGTATAATAAACTATCATTTGATCATCAAAAATTGGAAAACATGTATAAGCAGCAACATCTGTTGTGCCATTATTTCCAATCAAATATTCCGCTTCAATCCCCGACACACTAATAGTTTCAGTGGTTGACAGACTTTTTACTGATACATTTGCCCAAGCAATTGCTTTGCATTGGTCAAAAAGTGGCGATGATAAATCATAAGGCTTTACAATGAACTCAATTTGGCGCGCATGATTCTTCTTCAAATTTTCAGTATCGCCTAAGAAAATTCGCGTATCTCTCCCTATTTGCCAGCTTGCTGGATGATAGAAATTAATGATTACTGACCTGAAATCAGAATAATATTGATCCCAATCCTTATATTGGGGGATAGATGCCGCATACCCAGGTGTCATAACGGTAATGCTCTCGGCTATGCGTAAAAATATTTGCTCGAGTTGTTGATGATTTTCAACATTTGCCCAGCCATCCAACATAAACCACCTTCCATCTTTTATAAATCCAATTTGCGTATGATAGGATTCCCGCTTCGCAATACTCCACTTATCTAACGCTACATAACCATTAACGCCGGAAATGACGCCCTGACTTTGAAATGTCTCTGGATCCCACCACGTTGAAGGTGGTTCAAACTCCCAAGCTTCAATACCAACTGACATTCCTTGCTTGGTAATATGACTACTCCACGGACTGGTACCATCGTCTCCAACAACTAAATCAGAACTTTGCGCTACCTTTCTATCATATGAATAGATGTGAGTTGACCCGGCTTCGAGGGTCCAATTGCCAGGATATTCGTATGAATATTCACCTCCGGCGGAAATATATTTCTGCCAGGTGCCATTCAATGCTTCATCAATTAGTTCTTGACTCTCACGGTAGCTGGTTGATCCAGCGGCGGTATTTATTTTTTCATTCGTGTTGAGTGGCTGAGTTGCTTCGTTAACCAGTACCGAAGGCTTAATTTCTGAATAAACTTCAAACCGATAAATAACATCCTCTTCCTCTTGTAGCGAAGTATTTGCCGTAACCACGGTAAAAATGTTACCACGGGGTATCAGATAATAATGCCTCATTGTCGTCCCCACTTCGACACTCGCATGTCGGCCGATAATATGGCCAACCTGGAACTCCTCCCAGGAGGAAATATCAATACTTTCAGACTCATACAAATAGTCTTTCAATTCACTCTCGCTCAGATTTGCTTGATCAACGATGATATACATAAATCCATCCGCCTGCTTGACCCCAATACTATTAATCACGTTACCAAGAAACATACTACTACGATTATCAGAATAATCTTTGATAGCTAACTCTTTGGGATAATAAAACCGATATCCAAATGTATCATTCTGATATATGGCATAATCAACTTTTTCTGCCTCTGGTATCACTATAGTTGAGTCCTTGATGTTCGGCTGGACTGCCACAACTTCGATATCCCTACTCCCCCGCTCAGTGACCACTGCCACGGTCAGCATTAAGATGGAAATCAAAGAAATGGCGATAACAGCCACGATGTGAACAAAGCCTCGCTGATTCATATATTTGTATTAGTGATTACCCTCTTATGTTACCAAAAATATGCCGTGATGTAACTAGTGACGGCCGGGATTGAGGTATCACCGGTCACGTCCACCGTATCCAGGGAATCCAATATTTGTACGTGGCCAACTCGGCGCTCATGGAGGTAATGGAAAAGTACCGACAAACTGGCCGGCGAATCAACATAGATACCTTTGGTCGTCTCCGGATCCATAGTTTTCAGCAGTTCAATGCTGGCCGCGTTCTGCAGCATAGCCTGCCGATGATTTACATTGTGCGCGAAATCCACGCTGACTAGCACCAGACTATTTTCCGGCAACCGCTGCGCCAGCCAATCCCCCAGCTGTGTCAGCTCCTCCGCTGACGTATGCTGCTGGATAGTAATCGGTACGATACTGGCTCGAGGGAAACTGCGACGGATAAAAGCCACTTCAGAAGTGATGGAATGCTCCACGTCAAAGAGCGACTCATCAATCGTAACCACGCCATCGGCTGCCATCGATTCTATGATGGGCGTGTGCGGATATAATATCCCGTAAGGCGTGTACCAACTGCCCACCGAGGTGGCGATATGGTAATCACTGCGATTTAAATGGTCAGGTCCGATGAGCACAATGACTTCCGGGGATTGGACTGATTCAATCCCCTGAAAAAATTCCGCGATCACATGTGAGGCGATCAAATGATGCGGGATAATGCCGCCGCGAACCATCCCCTCTGGCGCAGGTGGCGTATTACGCGTATACGCCAGATCAAAGAATTCTTGCTCCACGAAGAATGACCGGTGCACCACGGTGGATGCTGGCCGGCCATTCACTGCATTACTAAAATATATGGCGCTGCCGATCAGGAATAGACTGATACTAAGAATGATAACAACCTTAGCGTAACGCACCGCCCCATTCGACAACAGTAAATCCATCGCGTGCTGGCGTCCGTATTTCCAGCGGCTCAACGGTAATCGGTTTGTCCAGGCCCTGATAATCCATGAAGACGCGGATAACGCTGTCTGGCCGCGGTGACACAGTCAGTGGCGCCAGGGTGTCGAAGACCGCCTGGTCAACGAAGGTCACGAAGTAGTACGGCTGCTGCTGCATGCGGGGCACCCAGAACTTTATGAAGTCAGCTGATTCTTTTTCATTCAATCCGAGCAAGGCTAATTTCTCCTCAAGGAATGACCCAACATCCGCTCGCGCTACCACGAAGCCTTTTTCTGGCGTGACGTAATTAATCCCCTTTCCTTCCCAGAAGAGATAGGGATAAGTGAGGCCGTCAGCGTAATCTAACGTGCCATCAGGATGCGCAATCACGTTCCATCCACCCACGGGATATAATGGATCAGTGATGGAGAACCCGCCATTGGGATCAACTTGCACATTCACCTCCATCGTGGACTGCGGGTACAGGTAAATCACGGGTTTGCCACACTCGACGGCTGGTAAATAAGTTACCCGAGTAAACCGCACCCAGTGATCCAACGGGTCTTTCCAGAAGAACATCGGACGGTCGGCCACGAAATCATCATAGTCCATCTTTTCTTCCTGGTAGGGGGCGTAATACATATCATACGCGGACTTCAGTATTTGAGCATCGGTATCCTTAAACGTATATACCTTGTCCCCTGATGACGTCGTGCCCATCACTTTCAGCGCGCTGATGCCGCCTAATTCTTCCTCGGTATACATGGCGTGGCACGAGGTGGAGCCGCACCCGCCGGCTGGCTCACTGAAAGTGTACTCATCGTCATTGGTCGTGCCGTCGCTCCAGGTAATCGCGGGGACGGACTGATTTGTTCCAACAGAATATTCGCGTTCCGTAAAATCACGGATGAAATCAAGTTTGAGATGATACAGCTTCACCGTGCCATCATCGCGCACGATCAGGTAGCAATCGTCCGCCGGGTCAAAGAATACCGAACCCAAATCGTCATCTTTAAACGCTTCGCGGGCCTCGGCATGATCAGTATAAAATTCGTTAGTATCAAAAGCTTCAGCTACCAAATCAACATCGCTATTGGGGATATCGATCTCTTCTGGCGTCACCAGATCGGGAATGGTCGAGCCAATATCATAAGTGAATTTTGAACCGAGATATGACAGATTGTCTGAATATTTCTCGAGGTAGACAAACGTCTTAGCCGTCTCGTCAAATACCACTCGATACAGATTTGGATAGAATGCCGGACCCTCAGGCCACTCGAGAATAACGACGAGCGCGTCTCCCTCGTACCGGCCATTAGTGATTTGCCCCACGTCATAGTAGAATCGCCGGGTATACAGTGACCCGCTGCTGGTTATAACTGGATCAATCAGATTTAATTCTAGTGGTGACTCGCGCCAAATCACTTCGAGCTCATATCCTTGGCTAGCGGCAATGGCGGTGGTCTTGGTTTCAGCAGGTATGGTAATCAAGGGTAGTGGATCGATGAACCGGAAACTTTTCCAAATAGTATTGATTGTTCCGCTAACCAGCGCTAGATCGGGCGCATAACCATGAAAAGCAAATTCATACACCCGCTCATCGCCGGCGATAAACGCCCAGACCGTCGTGTAGTCGCTGGTATTTTGGGATACGTCCAGCACGATAATCTCGCCTTCAGTACCCTCTATCGTTTTTGGTTCATTGAAGACATATTCATCCGCGAATGTCTCTTGATATTTGCTCACCCACGTTGCCAGACTGTCATTGCTCGCATTCTTATGATAGATGACATCTCCGCTGACCCTACTCTCACCCTGCGCAATACCATTGACCCATAATAAATAATCATTGTCATTGACGCCCATACTGGAGGAGCCATCATCCCAATCGCTGGGAATATCGATGGCGATTCCGTGATCAGCCTTCTGATAGGTAATCGTCTGCCAACCGTCAGCCGCCGCAGTGGTGGTCGTATCATGAGGCGCAATATTCACCGGCTCAAGATCAACCACATAATTTGCATTATCCGCTAAATACGGATCCTGTGACTGGGGGCCATTGGTTATCGTTATGTTCTGCGATCCACCGTCATTATCCTCAGTATCATTGTACTCTACGTACCAGGCCGCACCCACCATGACGATTGCTACCAGGACAATGGCAATAACCGGAACAAAATAGACAAAGCCCCGTTGATCTTTCATATAATAATTATTCAGTAATTAAATATCACTAAAAACTTTTTGGCAAAAACCACTGACACAGGCTGCGGTGTAATCCTCATTGTCATTGTCAGGGCATTGCGGTGGCGAATATTGCGGGCAGAGCACGGCCGCGCATGCCCCGGTGGCTATCTCAGCGAGCGCTTCATAGGCCGCGCCGCTGACCGCCATATAATCATCACTTGAGTAATCAGTGCACGTCGGCGCAGCACAGCAGTCGCTTGAATCATGCGTCACATCCACCAAACGGCAACCCGTATCGCTGGTACACTGAGTCGAGGCCTCACCGTTTGCAGTCGTGACCATAGTCGCGCTATTGGTATTCGCATTAGTATTTGACAATGTCGGATACTCGCAGTCCGCCGGGCAATAATGCGTTATACACGGCTGGCACAGAGCTTCGTCAGTGCACTCGCTCGGTACGCATGTCTGCTCTGTTACCGAACAAATGTCATCACCACAAACAACCGTACTGACCACCTCGGATCCGTCACCCGGCTCAAAAAGATAACTGAACAGTACGGCATTTAACGCTACCAGCGTGATGAATACCAAGGCAAGCCACGTGATGACGTGCCGTTTATGATGCTGATCCCCCGTCGTCATACAAAAATTATAATATTAATCGCCGACGTACGTTTCGGCAGCCACATACACGTTCCAAGTGGCTTTCCCACCAGGTACGTAGACTGATGCCCCAGCTGCTCCCGTCATCTGCGCGGTTTCAATGACCACGGTGTACGCCTGGACTGTGTCACCATCTATGGTTCTAGCCTCAGCAAACGTGTACGTCGCAGTTTTCGCGTCTTCACTGAAGGAAATGGTGGCCGGCACCTTCTCCTCAACCCCCTGTAGTACATAGAAATTTTCCTGGCTGATCGTCGTCGAATCAATCGGTTCGCTAAACGTAATCGTAACCGCCGATAACTCGTCCACCGTGCTACCTGCCTGCGGCGTCGCATCCACCAGGGCAATATCAGACCGGCGATTAGCATTCACCGTATTGGCGTTACCATTGACCGTCGGTGCTTCTGCCGGACTGACAAACACCACATAAAAAGCAATGATAAAACCAATAACCACAATGGTACCGACGCCAAGCCATAATTTGAGTTTAGCCTGACGGACTGGATCCGGTGCTGGTTTCGTATTCATAGCCATGCTCATAGTATACCAAAAACCGCGCGGCAACGCACCACGCGATTTCCTGCAATATAAAAACCCTACTCAGCTCGATTGAAGCTCCAGAATGCCAAAATGAACATAACCATACCAAAAGCAATAATAATACCCATATCCATGCTAGCACTGTGGTTGATGATGCTATCCCGCAGCTGCTGCGGTGCGTCGCTAAAGACGATATTGCGCAAACCGTCCACGGCATAGGTCAATGGATTCACCGTAGACAAAATCTCCATCCATTTCGGCACATTGGTCAGTGAAAAAAATGCGCCGGACAGAAACATCATGGGGAAAAAAAGAAACTGGAAAACGAATTGGAAACCTTCGGCATTGCGCATGCGCGAAGCGATGAAGAGCCCCAATGCCGTCACGGCAAACGATAAGAGGAAGGAAAAGAAAAGAATGCCGGGAATGGTTGACCAAACGATTTCTAGCCCGAAGATCGGCGACAACACAATCAAGAGAATTGCTTGAAATAAACCAATCACAATGCCGGACAAAATCTTTCCAAACATTATTGATGCGCGCGAGACCGGTGCCACCAATATTTCTTTGAGGAATCCAAATTCTCGGTCAGTCACGATGGAGATGGAGGTATTGAGAGCCACGCCAAGCGTCGTCGTAGCAATAATCCCAGGAAACATAAATTGAACAAAATTAAAGCCAACCCCCGGCCCCCCACTCATATTGAGAGTTGCCTCAAGCCCAACGCCAAAAATGCCAAGAAAGATTACCGGCTGCATCACCGAGCCAATGATACGCGCCTTATCTCGAAAAAAGCGCAGGATGTCACGGATAAAAATATTTCTCACCGAGCGGAGTTCAAGCGCAAAACCGGTTGTATAGTTTGTATGCATAGTATTAACGTCTAAATCCTCTGGTTCTTAAAAATCGTTTCGATTTTTCAGCAGCACTCGGCGCTTCATCCCGAATTTTTGAACCAGTGAGTTTGATAAACACATCATCCAAGGTCGGCTGTTGAAGCGCAATGCTCAATACTTTCTGCGGCAACTCACGCACCAATTTTGGCAATACCTCATTGCCATCTTTAACCACCGCAACTACCTGGTCATCTTCGATCCGCACATTTTCTGAAAAATGCGCCTTAGTATAATCCAATGCCGCAGCGTTATCATCTGTTTTCAAACTAATGATATCTCCGCCTACGCCTTCTTTCAGCTGAGTGGGGGTATCCAACGCTACGATCGTACCATGGTCAATCACGGCGATCCGATCGCAATACTCCGCCTCATTGAGATAATGGGTGGTCATAAAGAGGGTAATTCGCTCCTGTTTGGCAATTTTCAATATGTACTGCCACATAGTGGCACGGGTTTGGGGATCGAGGCCGATCGTCGGCTCATCGAGGAATAATATTTTCGGATAATGCAGCATGCCACGCACGATTTCTAAGCGACGTTTCATCCCGCCCGAAAAATCGCGCACCGGTTTCTTTGCCCGATCTTTCAAATCAACTAATTCGAGTAGCTCATCCACTCGGGGTTTATAAATACTGGAGGGTACTCCATAAAATTCCGCATGGAACCGTAGATTTTCATACGCGCTTAATTCTTCGTCCAAAGTAGGCTCCTGGAACACCATGCCGATGGATTTCCTGACAGCGATCCGATCAGTCTTGACCGAGTACCCGGCAATGCGGGCCTCACCGCTGGTTGGTTTCAGTAACGTAGAGAGCATCTTTATCGTCGTCGTCTTCCCTGCGCCATTGGGGCCAAGAAAACCAAATACCTCCCCCTCTTTCACCGTGAAACTAACCCCCTTCACTGCTTGGAAATCCCCAAAAAATCGAACCAAGTCGCTTACTTCAATAATTGTATTCGCTTCATTCATGATTTCTTTTTAGTAATTTTCTTTAATTGTTTAACTGACGCTTGCGCCTGCTTCAAATGTGATTCGAATAGGGTAATCATTGAACCGGCGTCCTGCTCGCGGATGAGACCAATGATTGAATTATGTTTCGTGAAAACAATCAATGAATCCCCTGGCTTAATTCCCAATTGTTTGCGCAGTTTCGCTGGTATAACAATCTGCCCCTGGCTGGCAACGGTGACCGAACCGTGGATTTCAGGGCTGATGTGATGAGTAAGTGGATGGGTAACCATCGGTATCTATAGAATTATATATATTCTATAGATAGGATACTCCCCGACTGCCTGCCTGTCAAGTACGACAAAATCAGCGCTGTAGAAAAGCGCCTGATGAATACGTTTGCTACCACATACAATCGTTACTCCCCGCAGCCACAGCTACCGCCGCACGGGCAGTCACCGCCGCAGCACTGAAGTCCACGGATATGCATCAAAATAATACTATTCATGGTTATCTGATTCATGGATGGATGTGACCGCTGCCGGTGTCTCTTGGCCATTGCCATTCACCGGGATAGCGTCTACCTTTTTTGCAAACATGGTTTCCCCGAGAGTCAAACCAAATCGGGATAAGTAGAACAACCCGATGCCGACCTTAACGAGATCAACAGAACGAAATATTAGACTAAAAACAACACCTTGCTCAGCTGGATACCCAATCAAAGTAAAAATCAACGCCAGTCCAGTTTCAGTAGAGCCGATTGAGCCCGGGATTGGCAAAAGGAAAGTGATGACCGTTAACGTTGAAATCAAAATGATGTCCAGAAATGACGTACTCATGCCGATAAACCGGGTAATCAGCCACATGGCGGTCAGGGTAGACAAACCGCCCGCGATTGATAACCCAATTCCCTGCCAAAATACCCGAGTATGATTTTTGAAAAACTCAACAATAATCTGCTCAAAGTTCGCAATTTTCTGCATGGCTTTTGCCATGAAAGAAAAACGATGCAACTGTACAAATCGAATGATGCCACCAAAAAAATGTCGACGAGTCAGTGTACGATAATAAAAGAGTCCAAGTAAAAAGATAAAAGTGCCACTCACCGCAATCAGACCTAATACGATCTTTGCAGACAAATCAAAATAGATGAGGGCATAAAAAATGCTAAAAACCAAAAAAGGCAACGCATAAGAAAAATCCATCACTTTGTCCAAAATGATCGAAGCAAGCCCCTGCGCCATAGGCACACCGGTCCCCTTTTTCAAAACAAGGGCGCGAATCGCTTCACCGCCAATATTCGGTGACGGAGTAAGATAGTCACCGGCAAAACCGACGAGCCGAGAAGCGAACAGCTTCTGGGTAGGAATATCATACCCCTGACTTTTCAAAATCAAATGCCAGCGATACAGCGTAACGTAGAGTGCCAGGGAATAAAAAAAGACGATGACAAGCCATTTCCAGAGCGTGAATGATTGGACGGCAATGAATATCGAATCCCAGCCTAACCGCCAAAAAACGCCGACAAATAATGCGATGCCGACCAGTAAGGAAATACCAAAGAATATTATTTTCTTCATCGATGCCTAAAAAAACGAGTGAACTACCTCACCCCCCTAGTATACTCCGAAATGAACTGGTTAATCAATCCTATGACCTAGTCATTCGGATAGACGACCACAATTGCCTTCCTGCCGTTATCCACGTCTCCCCCGTTCCAATCATGCATGGCGCTCATCACCACGTCGATATCATATATGTAGTTTTCGCCCTTACGGGTGCCGACGTCATTGGTAACAAACGTATCAGCCGTATATCCTCGTACCACAAACATATGATACAGCGGTCCGCCATTGCGAAAATTTGGATTGCCCAGTTGCTTGCCTGCTGCCGGAATAATAACGGGGCGCCCAGCGGCCACGTGGCGCTTAATCTGATCTATCGTCGGATCATATTCTACATCTACTCGCTGATATCCCCAATACTCCTTAATCACCCGAGCGGTTTCCTCGGCAGTAGTATCTTTATAGTATCCAAGGATGTCTTCCTCCCAGGCAACCAAGTCCAAAATTTCGCGGTCAGCAATTTCCGCGGAGAATGTTTTTTGTGCGTAGTAATAATGCACGGTTAATGCCGAGGCTTCCTCGCAGGCTTCCTGATACGGATAATCCCAATTCGCAAACGGTGCCTGAGTAGTAAAGGGTAAAGCCAGATTAAATTCATTTGGGATAGTGGTAGGTTCAGTGACGACTGAGGCAGTATTAATATTCTGATTTGCCTCCGAACCCGCATTGGCATTGAGGGCGCGTTGCTCATTGACAATCTCAGAAAATGAAACCGGCTCAGGCGCTGGCTCTGACATCCAATTATCCCAGACTTCAACAACCCGGTGCCGACCTAAATAAGCCAGACCGGCAACGATAAAAACAATCAGCAGTAAATTAAAGGTAAATAGGCCTTTTCGCATACGATAAAAATGGCGCTTATTAACTTCGCACTATACGCCTCTCTCAAATTTTAGTCAATATTAAAACCAATCCTTGCGCTTAAAATACAACGCTAAGACATACACTGACACGACCATTGAACCGATCGCCAACCAAAAACCAAAATGGGAATTCAGCATCGGGATATCCTGAAAATTCATTCCGAAAATGCCCGCGATCAAGCTCGGCACGAGAATAATAGCGCCCCAGGAAGTGACGCGCTTCATGGTCACATTCAGGCTATTTGATATCGTGGTCAAATGAATCTCAATGGCTGACGTCAAAATATCACGGTAAGTCGTCACCATTTCAATCATTTGGACAATATCGGAATTGAGTTCGCGAAAACCGGCCAGCTGATTTTGATCAAGGAAGGTGGCATACTCTTTTTCAATGCCGGCAATCACGTCGCGATTCGCCACTAACGCCTTATGAATATAAATCATGCTTTTTTTAGTAATGAACGTTCGCTGCATCACCTCTTTACTACGGGTATAATCGAACATTTCTTCCTCAATTCGCTCAATCCGGTCGCTCAATTCGTCAATGCTCAGAAAATACGTATCCATAATCTCATCTAAAATTGCAGATACTAAATGCGTAATTCCTTGCTTAAATATCCCATGCAGCCGTTGAGCTGAATAGGCGTAAATCCGATTAATACCTATACTTTCACGTTTGTGTACCGAAATAATATCATGTCGACTTTTTGAGACAAATAAAATAAGCGGTGTGGTTCGCCAGGTATGCTCCACTGATTCTACGATATGTACAATAATTAATGAGTAGTGCTCCAGATTGCGCACTAGCGGCCGTTGTTTACGTTGTAACATCTGCCCAATCTCATCCTTCGATAATCCAACAAGTGCTCCAATCCGCGTCAATTCTTCATCCGTCGGAGCCACCACATCAACCCAAGCTGGAACATGCCCTTTGAGTGCGTCAAAATCAGCGGCTGCTACCGCCCCATCGCGTAATACTTTTGCCGTAATTGCCATAATGGTAATGTTATTCTACCACAACTCCGCTATTTCCGAGGAGTCCCCACATCCAGAGGAAATGACTCAGCGACAAATAACGCTCACCCGCTAATGGATCCATAACAATGATTTTCGTCGGCGCGGCGGCAGAGCCGACAAATCCCGTCACCACAAACGTGTGCTCGCCATTCACCGCGATAATATCTTTTCCTTCCGGCGTTTTCCAGTCAATTCGTGTTCCACTCCCGGCTGTTCCCCAGATAACGATGGGATGACCCTTCTGTATTTCACCTATTAAGTGGCCAAGCTCTCCGCCGGTAAAAGCGCGCGTGGTGCGATACGCCGATCCGGCTGCCGCAATCGGATCCCAATACACTCCATATCCCGTTGATGGCTGGTGGCCGTCGATATCGCCGACAAATGCTTCATAGGGATCACCCCAAATACCATTTGATTTTGGTGTAGGATCAAAACCAATTGCGTCAATCAATTCCTGTTCACCGACGTTGGCTCCGAAATAATTGAGCGCCATTTTCAGGGTGGCTACTTCACAGCTTAAATTATGGTCTTGGTGATCATAAACCACGCCTAATTTAGTAACGGAAAGTTCAGTAGAAAATGAAGATGAATAATCTGATTCGAGCGTCAAGCCGCCGGTTCCCTTCACCCCAGCGGCAATGGTGGCCGTATAGGTAGTATTGAAATCAAATGGTTCGCCAGGGGTGAATATCATCGTATTCTCATCCCAGCTCACGGTTCCGTCTACGGATGGGCTAAGCGACAATTTGGCTTCGGCCGATGCATGATCCACTGCCTGATTGAACCCAAACTGCAATCGGGCATTGACGCTGACACCGGTACTATCCGAGGTTGGTGTAGAGATAGCCACGCGCACCGGTCCGATCGTGGTGAAACTATGCGTAGCGCTTTCCGTCAGGTAACCGCCGGTGAAGGTAGGCAGCCCTTCTGTAAGCGTCACCGTATACGTCATATCACGCTCTAATTTTTTTGGAGTAAAGGTTACGGTTCGATAATCAGTCGTTGCCCACGCTCCATCAATGCTGGGATCAAACGTCACATATGCAGGCAGCGATTCCATATCAATATTTTCTGAAAACGTGATCGTGATCGGCGTATTCAGCGGTACACCAGTGCCCTGCGGTGCAAATGAATCAATGCCCGGCGCTTCGCGTACCGTCCACGATTGTTTGCGAGCTACCACCGGTTCAGTTCGTGCGGCAATCTCATTGGTGCCAAACAAATATCGCAGTGTTTGCTGGCTGACGATCATCGTATACTGCGCACCCTGGGATAATTTGCTTTTTGGCGTTACCACATAGGACTCCTGATCGCTGCCGGCTACCATATCAAATTCAATAGCCGGTTCGAATCGAACCGACCAGCTGCTCGTTGTTTCGATTGGTTGGTCAAAAGCGATGGTCCAGGAACCGTCAGCACGAAAAGGCTCATCGCTATTCGGCATAATGCTCGTGACAGCCTGGGCTGGAGGAGTTTTGAACGTCAACACATAGTCAGTCGGTTCAGTAAAAGACGGGGTAGCGCCGTGGACCGCGTGCAACGTAATTTCATAGGTTGTATCCGGCAGCCAGGTTAATTCCGGGGTGAACACCAGTGTGCGAACCAATTGATCGCGAATCACCGCTTCATCGTAACTGACGGTGCCAAATACCTGCGGGGTAATCGATACTTCCACATCACGCGCAATCGGCCAATCAAAATTAATAACCAATGATTGATCAAGCGGCTGTATATCATCGACAATACTGATGATAGTTGGTTGCGGCGATTTACCCCCCATGACCACGGCGATTAACCCAACAAAGAGCATCGCGCTGACGATGCTGATAATAATGTAATGGGTATGGGTAAGTATAATTTTTTTTGTTTTTGTTTGGAAAACTTCCATACTGATGTGAATTATAACACGTTTTTATACAAAAGTAAAGAGAAACCCCGCCATCAAGAAATGATAACGGGGTTAAAGGCTAACAAACGATTTTAGAAAATGTTTAGGAAATAGGCACGCGCGGCCGACGGTTAGAATCAAGCAACCGATACGGTAAATGTTCGCTCGGATATGATCCAAGCGTCCAACGAACCATAAAGGTCACCGCAGTCATGCCACCGCCAAATGCCACGAACTCAACCAGGTCGCCCTCTTCCAATTCGCCGCACTGCCAGGCTTCATCCAGACAAAGTCCACCAGACGCTGAGGTAGTATTACCAAAGCGTTCGATATTATTATGAACTTGACCGGCAAACCCAAACTCACGCATCAATTGAATTGGCGGATTAATAATCCGCAAATTCGCCTGATGCATGGCGACAAAATCAATATCCGGAAATAACAGGCCAGCACGCTCTGCGGCCTCTGCCATGAGTCCGACCAGCCGGGGGAGTTCCCCATCGGTCTTCTTCTGCAGCAGCATGCGCTCGGCGCGTTTACGGACGGTATGTCCATCCATAAACATTAAATGTCGTTGATCAAAGGGATCGATTATCATTTCCGGAGAAACCGGCAAAGCTGATCCGCCAGCTGGAACGACTATGAGGTCCCCCAGTGATGGGTCAGATCGAGCGAAGAACCCGCCCGGGATAAATGCGTTCTGCGCAATTGGGCATGCCTCAAGCACGGCACAAAATGCGCCATCCCCGAGGACGATGCGAAGATTCCGATTGTACGGACTGGCCGTGCCCGACATGACGTCAGCGCCGATCACCAGGCCTGATTTGTACTGGCCTGACGCAATCAACCCATAGGCCACCTGCATCGCCGAAGCATAACTGGTGCATGCGGCAGTTACGTCAATGCAGAAAACATCCGGATTCTGAATACCGAGCTTCCCCTTGATCCGCGTGGCGGTCAAGGGAGTCTGTGGATGATCCGGCGTCGTTGTCGCGACCATGATGAAGCCGACGGATTCGGGATTAAGTCCAGAAACTGCAAGTGCCTGCTCCGCCGCCTGCTTTCCTAAATCGCTAGTTGCTACTCCAGGCAGTGCCCAGTACCGAGAACGGATGCCGGTCAAATCAAAAATCTTGTCCGGCAAAGCATCAAACTGAATCCATCGAGGATCTGCGTCCGTGGGAATATTCCCCCGATACTTCTGCCACAGCACCAGTGCCGTGATCTGATCGTCGGGGTTCAGCTGTCGCCAGTCAGCACTATCGTAGAGCGGCGCCTGATCGACGACTGACGAAGGCGAAGCCTCCCAATTTCGTAAAAGCTGAAAGAGCCCTCGAAAGTACCGTTCATGACCAGCTAACGATTCGCTGATAGCTGGATTTGATACAGCCCGGACCTTACACTGTTCATGTTCTGGATCAATAATATGCGACCCAACACCAGTGATCTCCACGCCCTGAATGACGAGCATGGATTCTTTCTGAATGTGTGCCATTCGCTACTCCTCTCAAAAAAAGTTTTCAAAAGTTCCTTATTTCTATTGTATTCTCCAAAAAATGGAGTTTCATCATCTTAACCCTGCTGGATTAATTGGTCAAATAAAAATAGCCGCCGGGATGACCCCGCCGCTCACACTCAATGATTGAACAATAACTACTTTTTCGTGATCGCGTTCGTAAACCACGACATCACCCACATCGCCAGACCGCCCAACAGTGCGGCAATAAATCCTTCGACCTCAAACCCTGGCAAAAATGATGCTACCACCCAGATCAATAATGCATTAATTACGAAAGTGAATAGCCCAAGCGTCAGGATAGTGATGGGTAAGGTAAAGATGATCAGAATTGGTTTAATAATAGCATTCACCAGCCCCAGCACTACAGCGGCAATCAGTGCATACCAGAAACTATCTACCTCAAATCCCGGCACCACATAGGTGACGGCAATGAGTGCGGCGGCATTGAGAATTAATCGAATGATGAGATTCATAGAAACAAACTTGAATGCCGAGCTTCGGATTTCCGCCAAAGGCGGATCTGCCTATGGCACGATATTCCGGGCGAGGCATACTATTGAAGGGAAAAGATGCAATGAAGGAAAACCGCAGGTGTTCCTTCATACTGGTACCGCTATGGGGATTCGAACCCCAGTTTCATCCGTGAGAGGGATGCGTCCTGGACCGGGCTAGACGATAGCGGCCTAATCGGTGTGCTGCAGTATAAATAACTTTTCCCTATTAATCAAGCGCCCGCCTATGGTGCCCGCATCCCCTTGTGCATGACCAATATACTTACATCTTATTGTTCGCCTTTTCGAAGTACAAGCCGGCTAACATCGAAAGGATACCCATCTGCAGATAGAACGATGACGGAATGATAATAACCGTATTATTGACCTCAGTAAAGAACGCAAAAACACCACACATCAAACCAAACACAGCGAATGACATGGAAAAATATTTCGATTTCATGGTATCACCCCCTTTCGTTGATATAGATAAGTATACTACGCAGAACCCATTATTTCCAGGGCTAATTGCACTAATGTATGCGAGTACCCCCATTCATTATCATACCAGGCAATCACTTTCACCAGATTTCCATCCACCACCTTGGTCAAACTCAAATCAATGATCGAAGCATGTGGATTGCCCACTATATCTGACGAAACGATCGGATCTTCAGTCACCGTCATCACACCAGCAAATCGCGATTCGGCAGCGGCTTTCCGAAATGCCTCATTGACCTCATCGACAGTAACCGTGCGATTCAGCAATACGGTCATGTCTGACAGCGAACCAACCAGCGTCGGTACCCGCACCGCCAAGCCATCAAATTTACCCTTAAGTGCCGGAATGGTCTCTGCCGTGGCAATTGCCGCACCGGTCGTTGTCGGCACAATATTCACCGCCGCCGCTCGCGCCCGCCGCAAATCCTTATGCGGTCCATCCACTAAATTTTGATCAGCGGTGTACGAATGGATCGTAGTCATCATAGCCTTCTTGATGCCAAAAGCTTCCTGCAGCACCTGCGCCGCCGGCGCAATGCAATTAGTCGTACATGACGCATTTGAGACGATCGTTTGATTGCCCAACGCGTCACTATTCACGCCCATCACGAACGTCTGCACTTCACCGCCTTTGGGTGGCGCGGAAATAACAACCCGCTTGGCGCCCGCGTCGATATGGAGCTGGGCTTTTTCCTGGCTCAAGAAATGTCCGGTTGATTCAATCACCACGTCTACCTTTAGTTTCTTCCAGGGTAGGTTGGCTGGTTCCTTTTCAGAAAAAACGGGATAGGTTTTTCCCTCAACGACGATCGCCGAATCGGTATGCGTTACCTTCTTCGGAAACACGCCATAGGCAGTGTCGTACTGCAATAAATGCGCCAGCGTCTTGGTATCAGTCAAATCATTTAGGGCTACAACCTCAACGCCTTTTTTTTCAAGTGCCACCTTAAACGCCGCACGTCCGATGCGGCCAAATCCATTGATTGCTATACGAATGCCCATACACGTGTATTAGAAATTAGTAATTAATAATTGGAACTTCATTACACTATTTCATCCGCCATACCGACGCTGCCAAACATGGTCATTTTTTGTTCAACCACATTTCGCATAGCTTCGATAGACGGGGTCAAAATTGACCGCGGATCAAATTCGTCAGGATCATTGATAAGCGTTTCTCGCAGGGTATTGGTAAACGCCAGCCGCAAATCAGTATCAATATTAATAATCGCGATCCCCCGCTGCACGCCTGCCAACACTTGCTTTTTAGGCACGCCAGAGGCGCCGTGTAAAACAAGCGGTGTATGAGGAATCAATTTATGAATAGCTGCCAGCCGTTCGAGATCCAGTCCAGGATTGCCCTTTTGCATTTTAATAATGCCATGCACATTGCCCACGGCCACGGCTAGCGTATCGATCCCCGTTTTTTCCACGAATTCCGCTGCCTCTTCCGGTTTTGTCATCAGTGCCCGGCGGTCTTCTTCGCTCATTTCTTCCAGGCCCTTCACCACCCCCAGCTCTCCCTGAGCATAGACGCCTTTGCGGTGAGCGAAATCAACTGCTTGCTTGGTGAGAATAATATTTTCAATCAAGGGCATGTCAGAAGCATCCATCATAATCGAGGAAAAGCCCGCCTGCACGCATTCAGCCACCGAGCGGAATGATCGGCCGTGATCTAAATGCAGCGCAACAGGAATGTTCCCTGCTTGAATGGTCGCAACCGTATGCACGATATTCGTGATCGAACGCAAACCAGCATACTCAATGCTCCGCTCTGACACTTGGAGAATCACGGGGGATTTTTTCCGCACCGCCGCCTGAACCACCGCCAGCGTGGTTTCTAAATTTTCTACGTTAAACGCGCCGAGTGCATAGCCATTCTCGTGCGCATGCTGAACTAATTTGGAAAGATGGACGAGCATAACTTAACGGGGTGATGAATGATAAGCCTGTATCACGCGGAAAAAAGATTGTGGATCAACACTGGCTCCTCCGACGAGCACGCCGTCAATGTCATCCATCGCGGCAAAACCAGCAACATTTTTTTCATCGACAGAGCCGCCGTAGATAATTCGCATCTCAGTCGCTACATGCGCATCGTACAAATCAGCGATGGTTCGACGAATTAATTTATGAATGACTTGCGCTGATTCGGGAGTATCGGAGACTGGCTGAGCGAGTTCTGTGCTGGTGCTAATCGCCCAGAGCGGTTCATAGGCCAGAAGGATTCGACGCGCGTCCGCGGAACGAACATCCTGCAGCGCCGCAACAATACGCTCATAAATCACCCGCTTCGTCTCCCCAGCTTCCTTCTCGGCATAACTTTCACCGAAACAAATAATCGGGCGCAGTCTTCGGGAGAGCGCAGCATGCACTTTCCGATTCACCGCTTCATCAGTTTCTCCAAAAAATGCTCGCCGTTCTGAATGGCCAATGATGACATATGAGCATCCAGCATCAGCTAACTGTCGCGCGGAAACCGCTCCCGTAAAAGCGCCGCGATCTTCCCAGTAAAGATCTTGCCCAGCAACGGCAATTTCCTTTTCCGGCACGGCCGCGCGCACCGCAGGAATAAATACATACGAGGGAGCAATCAGCACGTGAGACGCCGCCACCAGCGGATCAGCCACAGGAAACATGTTCATGAATCGTTCCACAGCACTGCCATCGAGATTCATTTTCCAATTTGCGATAATATAGGGCTTTTCCGGCATAGCGAGTCTCTATTCTTCCCTTAGTCTAGCGTATTTTTCTTGTTCTGTAAAAATTGATTTGATAAATGGAAGTTCAGCCCATTGAATCAGGGCTCCGGCTTGGCTAAAACGCTCATCGCTCGACCACTGGCGGAGCAGGACGACCAACGTCCCGGCCGGAGACAAACTGGCGTAGGTATACCCCGCTTCATCGAGATAGCCCGTTTTGGCGATGACGCCAGCATCCAATAGCGCGTTAGTGCTTTTAATACGGTGAAACTTTCCCTTATCAATCGTTACTAAATCGTGGACGGGCGTTTGAAGCGCGGCATGGATGCGGGGCTCGGCAAACGCCGCCTGGGCAAGCCGTGCGACATCTGCTGCACTGGCCTGATTGCGTGGATCGAGTCCGGTCACTTCATAAAAAATGCTGTCCGTCATACCAAGCGCCGCGGCTTTCTTGTTCATTCGCCGGACAAATGCATCAGTCGATAAGCCAGTGGCGCGAGCCATAGCCCGTGTCGCGTTATTGGCCGAACCGACCAAACTGGTGTAAAACAAATCCTGAAGTGAAACTATCTCACCTTCACCAACATATAATCTACTCCCCTCAATCGAATCATTATCATCCGGCAAAATAGTGACTGGCATATTCCAGTCAGGATTGAGATCTACCAGAACAAGCGCGGTCATCAGTTTTGAAAGACTCGCAATGGGCATCGGCTCATTGGGCAATCGCGACCAGCGCACACCATTCGTGATGGTATCAATCACAATACCCGCATGCGCACTTATGGCGACATCCGGAAAAACGAGTGCGGGCGCCTCGCGGTTAAGCCCGGTGATTATCTCTACCTGGGCTGCACTCGAAAAAGAATGCAATAAATCCGGCCGATCAATATCCTGCAGGGCAAATAAAAAACCCAGCAACAATGTGAACATACTTATTCACTGACTGCTTCAGTCTGATTCGTCATTTTTTCCTGGAGCAACTTGCGTAAATTTTCATCGCTATTCAGTTTGCCGTAGTCGGGTAATTGAGAAACACGATCAATTCCGAGGAATTGCAGGAAGTCAAACGTTATGGTGTACACGGTCGCCATTTTTTCTTTGTCATCATGCGCCTCGATCAATCCTCGAATCATCAGGTTACGTAAAATCAAGCTGCAATTAACGCCGCGAATTTGCTCTAATTCCGCTTTGGTAATCGGCCCCCGATACGCAATAATGGTGAGCGACTCGAGCGCCGGCTTGGTTAACTCGCCGGTTTGCTCAGATTTAATAAATTCTTTAATCACCGTCGAATACTTTGGACTGGTTGCCATTTGATATGATTGGCCGACTTTTTGCACATGAATACCTCGATCGGCAGTGTTATATTCCGCCATGAGGGCTTCCGCAGCTACGGTAATATCTTCCGTTTTTTCTTTCAAAATCTCCCCTAATTTCTGAGCGGATAATGGTTTGCCTGAAATGAAGAGCAGGCTTTCGATAAGGTAGCGAAGTTCCATGGTTGATTATTCGATTACGTCAGTCGGTGGCTCTTCTGCCCGCTGGACGACGATCTCGTCGAAAATGCCGTCTTGGACGACCGCAACGGCGCGCTGTTTAACCAGCTCAAGCAGGGCTAAAAAGGTTACGATGACTTCTACTTTGTTATTAGATGATTTAAGTAATTCTGAAAAATGTATTTGCGCCCGATTGGAAATCAATTGCTGGATGCTGTCGATCCGCTCACGGATCGAAGCGGTCCGGGCAATCTGTTCTTGCGGCAGCGATACCCAGACGGATAGTTCCTGAAGTACTCCCACGAATAATTGGCGCATGACGTCCTGATTCAGCGTTGTGGGTGGATTAAATATCTTATCAATCTTAATGATCATTTTCTGCCGGGGGAAAAGGAACTTCTTGCGATTCAACATTTTTTGCAGCACCTTCGATGCTTCGTAAAATTCACGATACATTTTTAGCTGAAATTCTAGATCAACACCTTCATCTCCGGTTTCCTCGGCTAATTGTGGCAGGAGCTGTCGGGATTTAATCAGTAATAACTTAGCGGCCACCACTAAAAAGTCAGCTAACTCCTCAGTGGCAATATCGTCCGTGTTTTGTAAATGTTTTATGTACTGGTCCGTAACATGAGCTAAGGCCACCTGGGTAATATCAAGCTCCTCCTGCTCAATCAGTTGGAGCAAGAGGTCAAGCGGTCCTTCAAATTTTTCTGTTTTAAATTGGTAGGCCATGCTTATTTTTTTGTGGCGTCGCGCTTGGCAATCACCGCAGTCTGCAAATTATCCCCCTCAAGCTTCATGTAATCTTTGACTTTCATGCGCACGCTCTCGGTAAAGCTGCCTGCGCCAAATAACGCGCGCTGTGCCTTCAATAATGCTTTGTCCATAACCACGCCGACCTTATGCACTGTGCCAAACGCAGTAATCGCGCCTGGTTTTACATTGAACTTCTTCTTCATTTCTCCTTCGCGAGCAATCTGCACTTTTTTTGCCTTGAATAATTTTTTTACTTTGGGTAAATCAAGTTTGTAATGCGCGGGTATAACCACCAGATAATAGGCAGAATCAACTTTAACCAAGAGGGTCTTGGCAATTTCCTGCATTTTCATCTTCAGCGTCTGCGCCAGATCGTACGCGGTATATACCGTCCGATGCTCGACGACCTCAAATGCCGCTTTGCCTTTTTCAAGCATGGTGATTACTTTCTTTGATAGTGCCATACAAGTATATGGTTAAGGTTTAAAGGGTAATTGCTGCTGGGTATTAAACATTTTTTTTGCGTATCGGCGTCCCGGTACGGTCATGCGCACTTCGTCAATAAACCATTTCTCCGGCGTGCGGCGGCCGTAACCGATGAGAAGTCCCCGCTCAATCAAACGCTCGATGCTCCGACTGATAATGCGCTGTTGGTCATCCGCCGAGGGTTTCTTCTTTTGGCTCGAATAAAACTGTTTCAACCTTGTACGCTGCAGCCTCCCCTTGGCGTCATAGGCGCTCGTTAGGATGAATCGCTGGAGCGGAGAAATGATCATGCTTTTTTCTTGTCAGTTATGGAGATATGGAGATCCTTCAGCTGTTTTGCCGACACGTTACTTGGCGAGCCGGTCATTGGTTCTCGATTATCACCGGTCTTGGGGAACGCCACCACTTCTCTGATGCTCGATTCATTGAAGAGAATCATCAATAACCGATCAATCCCCGGGGCAATGCCGCCATGAGGTGGAACGCCATAGGTAAACGCTTCTAACATATGCCCAAATTGCTCTCGCGCCTCATCCTTCGTAATGCCCACCAATTCAAATATTTTTTCCTGAATCTTCGGATCAGTGATCCGCAGGCTGCCACCGGCCACCTCATATCCATTGAGGGCGATATCGTGCTGCCAGGAGCGAACCTTTTGCGGTTCTGTAGCGAGCAGTGGAATATCCTCAGTTTTTGGTGCGGTAAACATATGGTGTGCTGGAGCATAATGACCATCTTCTTTTTCTGGTTCGAAGAGCGGCCAGTCAACTACAAAACAAAAAGCAAGTTCATGCGGATCATTTTTATTTTTTCGCAAATCAGGCTTGTCATTGCCGTATTTCTGCATCGCCTCATCATACGTCAAACGCGGCCAGGGGGAATAAGTTATGTGCTTTTCGGGAAATAGCGTCTTCACCAGATTGGTATACAGCGTCTCAATCAATTGCAAAATATCCTCCTGCGTGACGAATGACATTTCGATATCCAACTGATAAAACTGATCCGGCGACCGATCACCGCGGGAATCCTCATCACGGAAACAAGGCGCTATTTGGAAATACTTATCCAGCCCCGCAACCATGAGCATCTGCTTATACTGCTGAGGAGACTGGGGTAGTGCATAAAACTTGCCCGGATAAACTCGGGATGGAACGAGATAATCTCGCGCACCTTCAGGAGTTGATTTGGCTAGGATAGGCGTCTCTACCTCGATGAAGCCAAGCTTGTGCAATTCAGCGCGAATAAATTGAATGACTTTGGACCTCATGATCAATTGCCGCTGCTTACGCGGACGACGCAAATCAAGGTAGCGATATTTATAGCGCAACTCTTCCCCCACTTCCGCCTTATCAGTATCCACGATTTCAAACGGAGGAGTTTGGGATTCTGAAATGATTTCAAGTCCGGTAGCCTGAATCTCGACTGTGCCGGTTGGATAATCATGATTCACTAATTTCTCTGGACGGGCTTTGACAATACCGGTGACGGCCACCACAAATTCGGGACGAAGTTTCTTGGCTGTTTCGAGAACTGCTGCATCGTCCGGAGTAAACACAATTTGCACAATCCCCGTTACGTCGCGCAATTCAACAAAAACCATCTTGCCTAAACGACGCGTGACATGTATCCAGCCTTTAAGTTCGACGGTATCGCCGATCTGGTTTATTGTATTTCGAATGTATGAACGTGACATAAGCGTATTACAGTGTTACCGTCGCCAGTATCTGCGCGCTGGCTTCATTAAATTCTATTTCAAATAAGTTATTGGCATTGATGAAAAAAAGATTGTCTTCATTTGGATCACCGGAGGTCTGCCGATACACCGTTGCGATTTCATCAGCGACCTTTTCGGTGTACGATTGATAAATATTTGGAGAAACGCCAGTCAAACGCTGATAAATTTTCCCCACTGGCGTTTCATCCTCGATTTCACCCGGCGTCAATGGAAAAGCTTTAAAGCTCAAAGAATCCGCCGCATCAGCAGCGCGCAATTCAATGAGTGTCCCCTCATACACGCCGTAGGCAATTGAATCCTCAAAAAGCGTGTAATCATCAGGGTATTTGAATGCTATGCTCAGTTCGTCCGATGTATACTGCTGCCAGCCGGACGTATCGACAGATTCAGGAATGCGGACAACGTTCGAGCGAAATGTTTTAATAATTAAAATATTTGAAGTTGGTGTAGGATTCTCAATCCAGAAGAAATACAAAATGTAAAACACAAATAAGACGATGGTCACCTCCATCAGAATGATAGAGATCCCCCAAAATGTCGAAATGCCTCGCTGTGCGAAAAAATTCATACTTAAATGCAAAGGTTATGAGTCAAGCATGTTTGGCCTGCCGCGATACGTTCATACGCATCGCAACTCGGTGATTCAGCCCCACCAAACGTAGTATAGCCGCACCAGAGAATCGTTTCGCCAGATGCCTTCACCACGACATCACCGACGCCAACGCAGGTGCTGCGCAATACATAATGATCGGCACAGCCAAATACCTGATCTACCTGGCATTCGATGGGATATTGCGCATGCCGCTGCCCACAAAATCGTTCAGCTATTTCCTTATCAGGGTTGGCCTGATTAACGTTAATAGCGATGCCATTCAGTAGCACTAATGACAAAGCTAAAAGACCGAATAAAATAATCCATCGTGCTGATATTCCACCATGCATATGTTTAGGGTCGCAAACGATTTAATAATCGAGGAAAAGGTATAGTTTCGCGCACATGATCCAGGCCGCACAGCCACGCCACTGTCCGCTCAAGCCCGATACCAAATCCTGAGTGCGGCACGGATCCGTATTTCCGTAAATCTAAATACCAACCAAAATCAGATTCTGACAGTTTGTGCTCTTTCAGCCGTGAACGCAATAATTCATAATCCCAAATGCGCTCCGACCCACCAATGACTTCCCCATAGCCCTCGGGGGCAAGCAAATCAGCGCACAAAGCAAATTTTTGATTCTCCGGGTCTGGCTGCATGTAAAAGGCCTTTATCGCAACTGGGTAATGGGTCACAAACACGGGCTTGTCGTATTGCTTCATTAACATCGTTTCATCGTCAGCCCCGAAATCATCACCGTGCTTAATATCTGAACCTAACTTTTGTAGTGCCACGATGGCATCGTCATAGCGCAGGCGAACAAATGACCCCTGTACTTTTTGTAACGCCGCTACATCACGCTCGAGAATTTGTAATTCTGCCGCACGATTGGCTAATACTGATTGCACAATATGCGTCACCAAGCGCTCTTGGATTTGTAAATTTTCTTCATGCTGGACAAAGGCCGCCTCAGCATCCAGCATCCAAAATTCCATCAGATGGCGCCTCGTTTTTGACTTCTCTGCTCGGAAGGTCGGTCCGAAATCATAGACTTTCCCAAGCGCCATGGCGAGCGCCTCAAGGTATAATTGCCCCGACTGGGATAAATACGCCTTTTCTTCAAAATAGTCAGTGGCAAAAAGCGTGGTCGTCCCTTCACAGGCAGTTGGCGTCAAAATGGGCGTATCAGTCAGCGTGTACTGTTCTTGACGGAAAAACTCACGCATGGACCAGATAATCTCATCTCGGACACGCATAATCGCCCGCTGCCGTTCAGCACGTAGCCACAAATGCCGATGGTCGAGCAAAAAATCAACGCCATGCTCTTTCTTGCCAATCGGGTATTCCTCAGCCCGATGAACTAATACGACTGACGAAACGTGCAATTCATAGCCAAATGGCGAGCGAGTATCAGCTCTGACCGTACCCGAAACTTCCACGCTTGATTCAAGTGTCAGCTGCTCGCAAGCAACCCAGCTCTGCTCGTCAACGGTTTCACGGCTAACCACCCCTTGAATTCGGCCAAATCCATCTCGAATTTGTAGAAAATATATCTTGCCTGAACTTCGAAAATTAAAAACCCATCCACGGATGGTTACTTGCTCCCCTTCATGCGACTTGAGCTGCGAAAGATGGATAGGTTTCATAGAGTGCAAAAATTATACCACTTTTTTCCCATAATGGCAAATGACACACGTTCAGTATTTCTCAATTTTATGCCTGCTGAACTCGCCGAATCCTGGTCTGAAACACCGTTTTAAGCAATTCAATAATTGCAATTGCACCAAAACCAGTAGGCATGGCAATCAGCCAATCGGTAAGATTAAGCGGCACAGTTTGAAATATTTCCTGCAAAGCCGGCATATAGATCACGGGCAACTGAAGTAAAATGCCTACTAGAACTCCGAGCAATAAATAGCGGTTGCTAAACGGATTTCGTTCCCATACATGATGACGTATGCTCCGGTATGCAAAAGAATACATCAAAGTGCCGATTGCCCCCGCTACAAATGTGGTCGAACGGGCTCGTTCCAAATCACCGGTTATTTTCCACTGCAGATAAAATACACCCAATAGCAAAAATCCAGTCAGTACGCTGACTGAAGCGATTAATAATTTTGTTTTTCGATCCACGATGGGTTGCGTACGGGGCACGGGAGGCTGTTGCATTGCATCTGGCTCACCAGGCTCCATTGTCAAACCTATGCTGGGAAAGGAATCAGTTACTAAATTAATCCAAAGAATCTGTGCGGCCAACAGCGGCAGTGGCCAACCAAAAAATAATGACAAGACCACCAAGATCATCAACGTAAAGCTATCTGAGAGTAAAAACAATACTGACTTTTTAATATTGTCGTATAAGATTCTCCCCTGCTCCACAGCATGAACAATGGTACTGAAATTATTTTTCAGTAGCACCATGTCAGCCGTTTCTTTCGCGACATCGGTTCCGGAACCAAGCGCCACACCAATGTCAGCCGATTTTAATGCGGGAGCATCATTTACACCATCACCAGTCATCGCCACGACCTCACCACGTTCTTGCCACGCATCAATTATGCGCAGCTTATCAGCAGGCGTGACGCGTGCATACACCGAAATAGAGCTAATCCGAGCCATAAGCTCTTCGCGCGACAATTGAGCAAAGGCCGCGCCTTCAATAATATTTTCATCCGCATGCGGCAGGCCAATTTCTGCAGCAATCGCTCGAGCCGTCAACCGATGATCGCCGGTAAGCATAATCGGTCGAATGCCCGCCGCCTGACACCGTCGAATGGTTTCACTGGCGTCACTCCGCAGCGGATCTTTGATAACCGCAAATCCCACAAAGATCAAATCGGCTAACGCCGCTTCGCCCTCAGGAATTTTCTTCAGTTTAGAATCAGCGGGAGTATACGCCAATGCTAACAATCGCAAACCTTGACTGCTCAAATCTTGATACTGATGTTGTAGAGTGTCGCGCATCCGCTTGTCCAATGCGCGCTTCTTACCATCTAAATCAACAAATTTCGCATGACGTAAAATAATTTCCGGTGCGCCCTTGATATTAAGCATGGCGCCATCGGTTGCGTGCGCATTCAGGCTCACCATGAATTTTGTACTGGAATTAAACGGCGCAACATCCAGACGAGGATGCTGTCGTCTGAGTGCCACCAAATCAATTCCCGCCTGAGAAGCAACTAAAATCAAAGCTTTTTCAGTCGGGGTGCCGATGACGCTCCGATGCTCAATCGCCTCATCGGGATTCTCAATCGATGCATCAGAGGCCAGCACACCGACCTGCAATGCCGTAAAAAAACTCTTAGCCGGTGCTTCGTCCGCTTCACTGATCGCGTGAGTGGCGACATCATTATCAAAAGTAATAATCCGAACGACTCGCATTTCCCCTTCAGTTAAGGTACCAGTCTTATCAGTACAAATGACGGTTATGGAGCCAAGCGTTTCGGCTGCTACTAATTTACGCACTAAAGCGCGCTTTTTTAGTATCTGCTGCATGCCAATCGCCAGCGTCACCGTGACCACCACTGCCAAGCCTTCGGGAATAGCCGCGACGGCGAGAGCCACTGCCGTGGCGAATGTTTCTCTCAGCTCATACCCGAAGAGCAATCCAATCAAAAAAATGAGCAACGCTGCTCCCAATACAATATATCCAATCAATCTACCTAAACCAATCAGCTTCTTTTGCAATGGCGTTTGCTCCTCTGGCGCTGCAGCAATCATGGCCGCTATTTTGCCGAGTTCGGTTTGCATGCCGGTGTGCACTACCACTCCCGCACCCGATCCCTGCACCACCGTCGTACCCATAAATGCCATGTTGCGTTGTTCAGCGAGGAGAACAGAAGATGGCAATGCTTCGGTTATTTTCTTAATGGGTGCGGATTCACCGGTCAGGCTTGACTCATTAATCGCTAGATCCTCGGCAGTTAACAAACGGATGTCAGCTGGCACCGTGTCGCCACTACTCACATAGACAATATCTCCGATAACAACCTCAATGGCATTGATACGAATGCGTGTGCCATTACGGCGAACAACTGCGTACTGAGTGACAACACTGCGCAATCGTTCCAGTGAACGCTGCGCCCGATACTCCTGAATAAACCCCACGAGAACATTAACGCCAACTGCAGCTAAAATAACAAACGTATCAATATGATCATTCAGAAGATACGTGATACCTGCTGCAACGAGCAAGATGACTATGAGCAAACTTTTGAATTGCTCGGCTAAAATCCGGGGTGCGGCAATTCGATCGCGGCTGGCGATTTGATTGGCCCCATGAGTGGCTAAGCGACGTGTCGCTTCTGGCACCGTCAATCCCTCAGCCGTGGTTGCGACTGAACTGAGTACATGCGCAATTGATTGAGTAGAATATGATTCGCTCATAGGCACTTCTATACTACCATACCTGAAAAACAAAAACGACTCAGATTGAGTCGTTTTTGATGCGTTATAACGCGAATTGGTTTAGCTGGTCACGGTGTCTGCCGTATTGACGACAAAAGTCACAATTGCCCAAGCTAAGAGTACAACGATTAAACCGACAACTGCTGCGCTGATAATCTTTTTGGCGGTGCCTACTTTATCCTCATTGCCACCAGCCGTAATCCAAACGAAGCCTCCGTACAGAATCATGATAACCGCGATCAAACCGAGGAAGCCGAGTACCCATTGAACGATGTTAACAACGGTTGATTCGAGGTCAGCAGTTCCGAGACCGAAGGTGTTGCCATAGTTACCAATATTCACCTGAGCTGAGGCTACCACTGGCATTACCAAAACGACGGCCAGAGTAAGAGCGGTAATAATTTTTTTAGTCATTCCATTCACCCCCTTTCATGTGTTCCATAACGTTTGCGCTATGAATAAATTACTTACTGAAGTTTTCCTTTTGTATAAAAATAAAAAAATGCCCCAAAAATGAGAAGTAGTATAATAATGAAGATTTGACCGCCAGTTGAATCCATATTAAATCATCTCATTGTATACCCGGGGACTGAACACGTCAATGTGTAACTATATAGTCAGAAGTCTCTACTAAAATCCCGGTTTCTATTGGCATTTCTCGTGAATTATAGCAAAATAGACGCAAAATGGCAAGTTGCTTGCTTTTTCCCTTACATTTGATAGTATTTGTTGCATACCTCCTATATTTATTGGGGAGAGTTCATAATATTCTTACACCGAGCCGCGTAGAATTTTTACGCGGCGAGGAAAAGGAAAAACGCGTGCGAAGGCGGAATGACCGATGATAATCGGACACGAAGCCGATAGCACCGTTTGGACGCGCGCGCATAGCTCAGTTGGTAGAGCAGTGGCCTTTTAAGCCAACGGTCGGGGGTTCGAATCCCTCTGCGCGCACCAAACGAAGTGCAGGAGCAAGCAGAACGACACACCAATGTGTGTCGTGTAGGGATGAGAAAGCCGCAGCGATGCGCGAGTTCCCCGAGCCTGTCGAGGGGAGGCGAGCGCCGCGAGGCGGGGTCGACCGCAATTGCCGTCAGGCAATTGACGGGTGACCAAAATCCCTCTGCGCGCACCACCTCAAGAGTGCCGCGGTAATACCGCGGTATTTTTGTTTATTGCTAAACAGGTGGAAAACATGTGTATGGCCCACGGCTTGATTTAGGGTAGCTTTCAGGATACACTGATAACCACCGAATAAACGCTTTATTCCCCTATCTATGGCTAAAAAAGCCGCTGGTATTGAAAAATTACCACCACAAAACCTTGAGGCAGAACAGTCTGTTTTAGGGGCTTTATTGATTGATAAAGACGCAATTATCCGAGTAGCAGATATAGTTACCCCGGACGATTTTTACAAAGATGCCCATCGCGCTGTCTTTGAAGCTATGCTCACCCTCTACGAAAAGCGTGAACCAATTGATGTATTGTCACTTTCAAATCAACTCGAAAGCGAACACCGTCTCGAGGAAATTGGTGGCAGAAGTTACCTAGCATCACTGGCAAATGCCGTACCAACCGCCTCCCACGTCACTAACTACGCACACATCGTTCAGAAGAAAGCAACCCTACGCCGGTTATTGACGGTCGCCTCTCGCATTACCGAGTACGGCTATGATGAATCAGAAAATATTGAAGAGCTGTTGGACAAGGCCGAACAGGCAATTTTCGGCGTTTCCCAAAAATACCTCAAGCAAAACTTTATTCCAATAAAATCAATTTTAACTGAAGCATTCGATCGTATTGATGAATTGCATCGCGAAAGCGGCAAGCTCCGCGGTATTCCAACGGGCTATGCTGACCTCGACAACATATTGGCGGGCCTACAGAAATCAGATCTGATTATTCTTGCAGCCCGGCCGTCAGTTGGTAAAACAACCCTGGCGCTGGACATTGTTCGACAAGTAGCGGTGAAATCAAAAGTTCCCGTTGGAATATTCTCACTGGAAATGTCAAAAGAACAACTCATTGATCGTTTTCTTTGTGCCGAGGCGGGCGTTGATCTCTGGCGCATGCGGAGCGGAAAATTATCCTCTGACGAGGACTTTACCAATATTGGCAATGCCATGGGTATCTTGTCCGAAGCGCCTATCTATATTGATGATTCGGCCTCAGCGAATATTATGGAAATCCGAACTAAAGCACGTCGGCTACAATCGGAACACAATCTTGGCCTGATTGTCATTGATTATCTCCAACTTATGCAAGGTACGTCCGGTACTGATAACCGAGTACAGGAAATCAGTGAGATCACGCGTTCACTCAAAGCTATTGCCCGTGAACTGAACGTCCCCTTAATCGCCCTATCCCAGCTCTCGCGCGCTGTGGAGTCCCGCACTCCCCCAATCCCGAAACTGGCTGACCTCCGTGAATCCGGATCAATCGAACAGGACGCCGACGTGGTACTTTTTATTTATCGCGAAGCGATCTACAAAAAAGATATTGACCCAGCGCGCAAACATGTGGCGGAAATCCACGTTGCGAAACATCGCAATGGTCCGACCGGTGAAATTCAACTATACTTCGACGAGAATCGAGTCAGCTTCCGCAATCTTGATCGCAAAACTAGCGATATCCCCGCCTTTTAAACCCCATCTAAAAACTACTCACTTATTAACTACCTACTACTTACTCCCCATGTTCAATAAAATCAAAGAACTCAAACACTTACGCGACCAAGCGCATCAAATCAAAACAATGCTCAGCCAAGAAACGGTTCATACTGACGCCGCCCACGGCACTGTACAGCTCGTCATGGATGGTAATCAAGAAGTGCTCAGCATTGATATCAACCCCTCACTTCTCGCCCCTACTGAAAAAGAAAAACTGGAAACCGCGATACGTGAAGCAACGAATGACGCCATTAAAAAAGCGCAGCGTATTATGGCGGAAAAACTGAGGGGCATGGGTGGACTAAACATGCCTGGCATGTAATTGCATGAACACATATCCTGATTCTATAAAAAATGCGATTGCTGCGCTCTGCCACCTTCCGGGCTTGGGGCCAAAATCGGCTGAGCGACTCGTTTTTTATCTCATAAAAAATGGTAATGGCATGGCGGACGATTTGATAAAGCACCTAACTGCCATCAAACGCGACATACAAGTGTGTAACATCTGCGGCAATATAGCTACCACCAATCCCTGCACCCTTTGTACCGATCCAAAACGCGACCAGAGCACACTCTGTATCGTCGCCGAGCCGCAGGATATTATTATCATCGAAAAAACCGGTGATTTTCGGGGACGCTACCATGTTCTGGGAGGATTATTGAATCCCGTGGACCAAATCACTCCCGAAAAACTTCGCATTCAGCAATTAGTGGATCGCGTCAAAAACAATAATCCAGCCTTCAAAGAAATTATTATTGCCACGAATCCGGATCTCGAGGGCGAAACCACCGCGCTGTATATTAAACGCCAGCTCCAAGAACTGTCAGTCGTAGTGACCCGCCTTGCGACCGGCTTACCCATGGGAGCCACGATTGAGTACGCCGATGAAGTAACTCTCTCCAGCGCCTTCAAAGGACGCCAACGGATGAATTAAACCATATTCAAAGATAAAACAAAATGTCCCCGATATCGGGGACATTTTTTTGTATTGAAATTAAGCGATAATTTTTTGAATCATCACCTGGGTCTGGAATTGGCGATGACCACGGGTACGTAAATACCGAACTTTATTCTTGAATTTTACCACCAAAATCTTCTTCGATTTCTTCTGGACCATAACCCGACCCTCTACTTTCACATTCGGTAAGGTTGGCTTGCCAAATGAGGTGGTTTTTCCATCAGCATACAGCAAAACGTCTGGAAAAATAACGCTTCCCCCGACCGCTTCGGGTAATTTTTCGATTGTCAGCACCTGTTTCTCGTGAACGGGGTACTGCTTTCCTCCAGTGCGGATAATTGCGAATTTCATAGGTTACGTAATGATATAGATATAATGCCGCACTGATTTCGGGCTATCAGTGGGTATACCCCATACTAGCAAAGCGGCTAATCCCTGTCAAAGGTGATACTGACGGTATCCCCGATCTTCCAACCACGTGCCGCTGCACCGCCACTCGTAATCTCGAGTACATCAGTAGCGATAACCTGCGGGTTGATCAATTCCACTCCCGGTTGTGCTCGATGTTCAATATGTACAATAGCCCCCTCATTAATCCAAATAATGTCCAAAGGAATCTTGGTATCCCGCATAGTGAAGATATATTGTCCGGCTACGGTAAAGGTAAAGAGCATCCCCTTCTCATATGGCAAATAGTTCCGGTGGGACAAGCCGGTCTGCTGAGTCTGAGACGTCCGCGCGATCTCTACCAATACCCGATCATCACCAATTTGTACTACGCCAGTTTCATCGCGCAGCCGATGCCAATAATATGGCGCCATTGACAAAGCTCGATCGCCGCCGACTGACCACAGCGTGATACCAAGAACGATAGCTATTAATATAAAGATCCATAAACTTCGACGATTCATACGGTCTCCCCTTTCTCCCGGCGATGATACCGGGCGACGATTAATGCAATAAGCAAAAGCATGACCGCCGCGAGTACCAACAAAGCGGTTAATTTCTGCTCGCTGTTGCTGATAAACACAGCTGCTCCCCCAAAAACGATAGAGAGAGCGTACAGGCTTACTACTGCCAGCCGCGGTGACATACCGATATCCAGTAAACGAAAATGTAAATGCGAAAGATCAGCGGTGCGAAACGGCGATGCTCCGCGCCACAGGCGCCGGACGATTACCCACGCTACATCCAGGATAGGAATGCCCATGACGAGCATGGCGGTGGCAATTTTCGCTCCAGAAATTATCGCCAGCACGCCCAACATAAAACCAGTCAAGACGCTCCCCCCCTCGCCCAGATAGATGCGGGCGGGATGAAAATTAAAAATGAGGAAGCCAGCACAGGCGCCAGCTAAAATAACGGCAAGGAGCGCAGTTTCCGGTTGCGCCACATCCTGATGAATACTGAGAAAGAAAAGCACACAGGCTCCGATCGTCGTAATACCAGAAACTAAACCATCCAATCCATCTAAAAACTTCGTAGTGTACATCATGCCCATCAACCAAACGAAAGCAAAGAGGTCAGCGAGCACCACAAAATAATACGGGATATGACTAATAGAAAAGAGTTGCAACTTAATAGTATCGAGCGCGACAGTGCCGCCAAAGGGATTGGTAATATAGGTGACACCAATACCCGATCCAATTACAATTAAACACGCCAAAACCGGCCAAATAATTTGCTTACCGGGTGTCAGATGAAATCGATCATCGAGATAGCCACCGATCATAAGTAGTAACCCGGCCACCGCCATGCCGATCAAATATTTTGGCAGCATATACCCACCCAAAACCCGATCGGTAAAAAACGCATAGCCGCCCACTACTAATAGTAACGTACAAAAAATAGCAACACCACCAAGCAAGGGGACGGGTTGCGATTGTCGCTTACGATCAGGTGCTTCCTCCGGACGATCAACGATGCCACGCCGTATCGCGAACCGCCGTACCACCACGGTGCAGAGCATCGAGACGGCACAGGCTACACCAAAAGGAATGATATATGCATTAATACTCAGCAGGTCCATAGGTTCGCTCAAGATATGTTTGTAATATTTCCTGGGCAGCAATTGCATCCAATGCTCCCCGCGATGTACGCGTCGTGGTATGCGTCTGCATCCGCTGCTGCGATATACGTGAAGTCATCCGTTCATCTTGGTAAGCAATAGAGTGGTGACTTACTTGCCCCAGCTGCTCGCCAAACTGACGCACACGACCGGCCATTAAACCTTCATCGCCGTTCTGATCAAGCGGTAAACCTATCACCACCCCATCAATATCCTCGGAGTCAATCAATTGCTTGAGCTGGCGCACTGCATCCGCATCATGAGTCACCGACAGTATCGTATGGGGAAATGCCGAATGTTTTGCTTCATCAGACAGCGCCGTGCCGATTCGTTTGGTGCCATAATCAATACCTAATACTCGTCCCATAAGCTTAAGCGCGGGTTAAAATCTCTGGATCACCATCAGTAATAGCGACGGTATGCTCAAAATGCGCTGACCAAGCTCCATCATGCGTAACAATTGTCCACCCATCAGGCATAGTCTCAACCGCTGCACTCCCGAGATTGAGCATGGGCTCAATGGCAATCACTAATCCAGGAATAAGCTGAACGCCCGTACCGGCTTTGCCGAAATTCGGCACCTGGGGAGGCTCGTGCACCTGATATCCGACACCATGCCCCACCAGCTGTCGTACCACAGAAAAACCAAATCCCTCCGCATACTGCTGCACGGCATAACCAATATCTCCAGTTGTACTACCTGCGCGAGCCGCACGGATACCTTCATACAACGAAGCACGGGTAACTTCTAATAATTTTGCAACCTCCGGATCAAGCGTACCTGCACCCACGGTCACGGCCATATCCGTAAATAATTTCTGATACACCAAACCAAGATCCACGCTCACGATATCGCCCGGCTGTATCACGGTCTGCTGGCGAGGAATGCCATGCACCACTTGCTCATTTACCGAAATGCAAGCAACGTTTGGATACCCATTATAACCAAGAAAAGCTGGCGTCGCATCGTACCGTTTGATTTCTCGTGCCGCAATTGTATCCAATTCCAGCGCCGTCACGCCCGGACGCACCGCATCCGCGACAATCTGAACCACCGCAGCCAGCCGCTTCCCACCCTCGCGCAAAACTGCAATTTCCTGCGGTGATTTTATCTTCATGAATTTATTTGAAACGAGTTAAGATAGCTCGAGTTACCTCGGGGATTGTTGGTTCGCCGTTAACGGTCGCCAATACGCCTCGTCGGCGGTAGTGATCTATCACGGGCTTAGTTTTTTTACGATAGGTCGCCAGACGCTTGGTAATAGCCGCCGGCGTATCGTCTACCCGACCACGTCTCGCCAAACGAGCGATCGTAGTACGCGTAGAAATCGGAAGATAAAAAGCATGAGTAATTGTTCGACCCGAACTGCGTAAAATGCGATCAAGCGCAGTTGCCTGAACCTGATTGCGAGGAAAGCCATCGAAGAGAATCCCAGCTGATCGAGGAATTTGAGTTAGGGCTCGTTGCAAAATTGCCAATACAAGTGTCGTTGGCACTAATCCTTTCCCTTCGTTCATGATCTGTTGGACGCGTCGTGCCTGAGAATGACGCGATGCTGCAAATGAGCGCAAGAGTGCGCCCATATCAATATGGCGCAGCTTGAACCGACGAGCAAGCGCTTCGGCTTGAGTGCCTTTGCCGGAACCCTGGGGCCCGAGAATAATAATGATATACGGTTGTTTGTTCATAGTAATGCCTCACTAGTATACTCAAATTCACATAAAAAAACGAGCCAGGCTCGTCTCCGATTCATATCAGACTCCCCAGTAAGCACTAAAAACCCTCGTAATTTCGCATTACCAGCTGGGACTCAACCTGTTTAACAATCTCGATGACCACCGAAACGACGATGAGCAGCCCGGTGCCGCCAATAACCAACGATTTCACGGACGTCGTTGCCTGAATGATATTTGGTAAAATCGCAATGATACCGAGGAATAATGCACCGCCTAAAATAATACGATTACTCACGTAGCTCAGGAAATCAGCGGTTGGATTTCCTGGTCGAATGCCCGGAATAAAGCCGCCCTGTTTCTGTAAATTTTCTGCGATTTGCTGCGGGTGAAAAATAACTGCAGTATAAAAATAAGAAAACGCCACCACCAACACAAAATACAATGCCGCATAGAGAACCTGATTAGCAAACAAATCAACGATAAAAGCGGCTCCGCTGGCAAGCCAGCCAATCGATGAATTGATAAAAAACTGCGCTATCATGGGCGGAAATAAAACAATCGAAACAGCGAATATAATTGGAATAACGCCAGCTTGATTGACCCGTAATGGCAAGTGAGTATCAACACCGCCATACATGCGCATGCCGCGGATACGCTTCGCATACGATACGGGGATGTTTCGTTTGCCTTCTGTCACAATAACCACGGCGGCAATCGTGACTAGCCCGACAAGCAGAAATGCAATGTAAAGCGGTATTTGAGACGAATCAAATGTAGCAATAGTCTGCTGAAGTGACGTCGGAACGCGAGAAACGATGCCAGCAAAAATAATCAATGAAATGCCGTTACCAATTTGTTTTTCAGTAATCAGCTCACCTATCCACATCAAGAAGATAGTACCAGCGGTAATGGTAATCAAGGTGATTACTAATTGAAAACCACTGACGTCAGTTAAAATACCCTGACCCGATTGGCGCAAAAAAGTAATCATGCCATAGCCAGACATGGCTGCGAGCGGTACAGTCAGCAATCGCTGATACTGATTCAGTTTGGCACGCCCAGCTTCGCCTTCCTTCTGCATCTCTTCCAGCTTTGGGATAACCATGGTTAAAAGCTGGAAAATAATAGAAGCAGTGATGTATGGCGCGATGCCCAACATAACTACTGAAAAATTCTCCATGCCGCCACCCGAAAAAATATTTAATAAACCAAGTAGTTGATTGCTAGAAAAAAGATTCTTCAGGTTCTCTATGTCCACACCGGGAATAGGGATATGGGCGACCACACGAAAAATAATCAACATTCCCAAAACAAAGAGAATCTTATTGCGTAATTCCTTTATTTTCCAAATTTGTCTCAGTTTTTCCCACATAGCGATAATCAGGCTTTTGCGGCGGCTGCCTTCCGTTTCGCTGCTTGTTTATAGGGAATTGATTTTTCTAATGAAATAATCGTGGCAGTGCCACCGGCAGCGGTAATAGCAGTACGGGCAGTTTCTGAAAAAGCATGCGCCCGTACAGTCAATTTCTTGTCGAGCTTACCGGCACCTAATATTTTAATCAATTTATTGGTTTTCGTCAGGTCCTGCTTATGCATCCGTTCTGGGGTTACTACGCTTCCATCGGCAAATACGCGATTCAAATCAAGAATATTAACCGTGCTAAACACGGTGTGAGGACTGCGGAAACCACGAAGTTTAGGAATTTGCTGCAAAAATTGTTTCACGCCACGGCGCTGCAATCCTGAACGGCCACCGGAACGTGCACGCTGGCCTTTATTGCCACGACCGGCATAGGTCCCCTTACCCGACCCTGGACCGCGTCCCACCCGTTTGGCTGTGCGATAGGGTGCTGCTTGCAAATGTGATAACGATAATGCCATACAAAAAAATTATGAACGAAGTGCTTTAATAAATTTCATGTCTTTCAGTTTTTCCAGGGCAATCAAGGTTGCCTTAATATTATTAGCCTTATTCTTTGACCCAAGCATCTTTGAAACGACATTCTTGACACCGGCTAATTCGAGGACGGCGCGTACCGCGCCACCGGCTAAGATACCGGTGCCTTTCGGCGCTGGCTTCAACAAGACGTGCGCACCACCATAATACTCCTCGATGCGATGCGGAATGGTATCATTGATGATGGTAACTCGAATTAAATTTTTCTTTGCCGCGGCCACTGCTTTATTGATTGCAATGGATACATCGGCGCCTTTGCGAAGACCCATGGCCACTCGGCCTTTACGGTCACCAATGACGACGCAAGCACGAAAATTCATGCGTTTGCCACCAGCCATCACGCGGGTCACCCGAGCGACTTCAATCATCTTCTGATCAAATTCTTTTTCGACTCGCTCATTGCCACGAGTACGTGGTCGGCGTTCTTTGCGTTGTTCTTGTGGTGTCATATAGGGTTAAAACATTAATCCTTTCGCGCGCATGCCGTCTGCCAGGGCTTTTACTCGACCATGGTAGGCATGTGAGCCTCGATCAAAAATAACGGTGGTAATGCCTGCTTTTTGCGCGGCGGCCGCAACTGCTTCACCGACGGCTCGGGCTACATCCGTTTTAGTCTGGCCTTTGCTGCGTTTGATTTTTACGTCTGAGGCGGCTGCCAGTGTCTTGCCGTTCTGGTCATCAATGAGCTGTACGCTGATATGTTTCAGGCTGCGCTTCACTGACGCCCGCGGCCGCTCTGCCGTGCCAGAGATCTTAGCCCGGACCCGCAGTGCTCGGGCGGTGCGTTTAAAAAGATTTTTTTTGCGAATATCTACCATACAATTATTATTGGTTATGCGGCACCAGCGCTCTTCACGACTTTACCGGCTTTGCGGCGAATCGTTTCGGTGGAATACTTAATTCCTTTTCCTTTATACGGCTCTGGTTTGCGGTAATCACGTATTTGAGCGGCGATTTGTCCTACCTGTTGTTTATCAGCGCCAGAAATAGTCAGTACATTTTTCTCTACCGCAACGGTAATGCTGCTGGGCACCTCAAATTCGATAGGATGAGAGTATCCAAGATTGAGCGTTAATTTTTTACCAGCGGCCTGAGCGCGATATCCGACACCATTAATTTCTAACTGTTTTGTAAATCCGGTAGTAACGCCGGTCACCATGTTTGCCAACAGCATGCGTGAAGTACCCCAGAGGGAACGGGCTAATTTTTCCTCTACATGATCGACGGTTACCTCAAGCGTATCTCCGACTTGGGTAACATGCACCCAGGGATGGAAATTTTGTTCGAGGGTACCTTTCGGTCCCTTAATAGTCACGTGGCTGCCCGCAATGGTAATGGTCACCCCCGCACTGATAACTACTGGTTTTTTTCCTACTCTCGGCATACGTATTTAATAAATTTCACACAATACTTCACCACCGACTTTCTTTTCCTTGGCTTCACGATTTGTCAGAATGCCCTGAGGTGTTGATACGATCAATACACCAAGCGATGGTAATGTTTTAGGAATATCGCGGTAGCCATAATAAACACGGCGACCGGGGGTGCTCACGCGCTTTAATCCTGAAATAACTGAACGGCGCTCTTTGTATTTCAAGGCAATGCGCATAACGGGAGTTAATACACGGCCGTGATCATCAACGGGAGGCGTTACCTTATCCACGCTGGTAATAAAACCCTCGCGCGCAATTAACTGAGCGATTTCAAATTTTGTTCGAGAATACGGAACCACCGTTTCCTGCTGGCGAGCCATCAGGGCGTTGCGGATTCGAGTTAACATGTCTGCGATTGGGTCTGTCATACGATAGTGTTACGGGTCAGAAACATTCATTAAATATTATTACCAGCTTGATTTCTTGATTCCAGGGATTTCGGCGTTATTTGCTAATTCCCGGAAACAGATGCGGCACATATTGAAATCACGCATATACCCACGGCGACGACCACAGCGCCAGCATCGTCTCACGATGCGACTGGAAAATTTCGGCTTCTTCTTTGCGCGGGCGATTTGTGATTGTTTTGCCATACGTCGGTTAAGGTAAACTTAAGCTTGATTCTTTTTAAAGGGTATTCCCATTGCTGTCAATAACGCCAGTCCTTCCGCTTTTGTTTTGGCGCTAGTAGTGATAATTACCTGCAAACCATGAATTGACTCTACCTCATCAGATCGAATTTCCGGAAAAACAGTGTGTTCCTTGAAGCCGATGGTGAGGTTACCACTGGGATCGACGCTCTTCGGATCAATCCCCTGGAAGTCACGAACACGAGGCAGTGCAATATTAATTAATTTCTCAAGGAAATGATACATTCGTTTTCCGCGCAATGTGACTGCCACACCAACCACGAGTCCCTCGCGAATCTTAAATGCAGAAATTGACTGGCGTGCCTTAGTGCGAATAGGGCGCTGGCCGGAAATGCGCGTTAAGGTATTCACCACTACTTCAAGTAATTTTTCGTTCACGAGCGCCTTACCAGTACCGCTATTGAGCGTAACCTTGGTCACTCGAGGTACTTGCAGATTATTGGTAAAACCAAATTGCTTCCGCAATTCCGGTACAATTTGAGTTCGATATTGTTCAAGTAGTGATTTCATGATGTCGTTATTAAGAGGCCTTAGTCGGTGATACTGGTTTTGCAGCCTTGGCTGACGGTTTCTTGGCAGTCGTGACCGCAGCCGCTTCAGTCGTAGTGCGCTGCACATTAGAAATATGGATCGGGGCGTTATAGCGAACCACTTGACCCTTCTGGCCTTGCTGTTTCGGCCGAACATTCTTCACGGTCATATTAACGCCTTCAACCACAACCTTGTTCAATAAAGGAAAAACTTGAAGCACTTTTGCTTTCTTACCGCGGTCTTTCCCAGTAAGAATGCGTACCATATCACCTTTTTTTACATGCATCTTCGCCATATGTTTAGAGTACTTCAGGGGCTAATGAAATAATTTTCATAAATCCTTTGGTGCGCAACTCACGAGCGACTGGCCCAAAAATACGACTGCCTCGAGGCTCTTTAGTCTTCATGTCTATGATAACACCAGCATTTTCATCGAACCGGATGTAGGAACCGTCCGGACGGCGTAATTCTTTGCGCTGCCGAACAATCACCATATGTACCACTTCGCCTTTTTTGACCATTGCGTGAGGCACTGCCTCCTTAATGCTAACCGTAACAATATCGCCGATGCGGGCATAGCGCTTTTTATAGCCGCCCAACGCTCGAATAACGGCGACTCGCTTCGCACCTGTGTTATCGGCTACTTTTAATATTGTTCGTAATTGAATCATACAAATACAACGGCCTAGTTCAATTTAGTTAAAACTTTCCAGCGCTTATCTCGGCTTAATGGGCGCGTTTCTACAAACTCAACCCGGTCCCCAACGTGAAATTCGTTTTTCGGATCGTGTACTTTGAAGGTGTTGCGGGTCATATACTGCTTGCGGTATTTCGGATCACGTTTGACTGTTTCAACTGAAACCACGATGGTTTTATCCATTTTGTCACTCATGACCACACCGATAAATGTTCGCTTTGTTCGTGCCATATATTATTTCTTAGGAGTAGACGTCTGCGAATGAACGCGCTGGTAATCGGCGATTACACGTTTTTCTTTCAATACCGAGAGGATGCGGGCAATCGACTTCTTGGCGTCTCGGATTTCGCGCACATCTTTGTGCTGCTTATTAGCAATGCGGAATCGCAAATCGCGAACCAGCTCACGCTGCGTTTTCACGAGCAACTGCAATTCTGATTCTGATTTTTTGCGCAATTCTGCAATGTCCATAATTATACTTTAGTAACGAGTTTAGTGCGCACTGGCAATTTATGAGCCGCCAAACGAAACGCTTCTTTGACAACTGATTCATCAACGCCATCCATCTCAAAAAGAACGGTACCTGGTTTCACCACTGCAACATAATGGTCCACGCTCCCCTTGCCGCCACCCATACGCACTTCAGAACCGTGATTGGTGATAGGCTTATCGGGAAAAATACGAATCCATACTTTGCCACCTTTTTGGATATAACGAGTCATGGCACGGCGAGCTGATTCGATTTGCCGGGAGGTCACCCAGCCGCGACCCATTGATTTGAGGCCATAGCTACCAAAAGCAACTGAATTGCCCGACATAGCCCGCCCGTACATGCGGCCTTTCTGCCATTTTCGATGTTTAACTTTTTTTGGAATTAACATAATGGTTTAGCTGTTTGCCTGATTAACATCTTTCTCAAAAACTTCTCCTTTATAGATCCAGACTTTGACACCAATCATGCCATAGGTAGTATGAGCGGCGCCACGAGAGTAATCAATGTCAGCGCGAAGCGTGTGCAATGGCACTGATCCTTGGCCAAACTTTTCATCTCGAGCAATTTCTGCACCATTCAAACGGCCTTTGATAATTATTTTGACGCCCTTTGCGCCAGCCTGCATCACTTGCTCAATGGCGCGCTTGCCAGCACGGCGGAAAGGAATGCGCTTCTCCAGCTGTTCGATAATATTATAGGTGACTAACTGCGCATCAAGGAATGGGTGGGTAACTTCATGAATATTCAAAGTAACTTTAGTATTCTTATTAAGAAATTTTTTCTGGATCTCTTTCTTTAATTCTTCTGCGCCAGTACCGCCACGACCAATCACCACTCCCGGTTTTGAGGTATGCACATTGACCGTAATACCGCTAGCCGATCGCTCAATAGTGGTTTCGGCAATTCCTGCCTCACGCAACTTTTTGAGGAGGTATTTGCGAATCTTCACATCTTGCTCAAGCTGCATGCGATAATCCTTGCGGGAAAACCATTTTGATTTCCAGCCGTGTAAGATGCCGATTCGAAATGCTCGTGGATGTACTTTCTGTCCCATATTAGTTTTCTCCTGAACGTCGGTTAAATGTTTCTTTACCCGCCGGTGCCGCACGACGATGTTCCGGAGCAACTTCTGAAGCGCTATCATCGGCATGGTCAGTAGAGCGACCTTTGCTGGTATGTTTAATATCTTTATAATCAACCACTGGTCGGTCTGCCTTATTCACTTTTGCTGGTTTTTCTTTTTTTGTCGCCCCTTTTGGCTTGCGGGCTGTACTTGGGGTCACTTCATCCAGTACTAATGTGATATGCGCAGATCGCTTGCGAATTTCAGCCGCACGGCCGAAAGCTCGCGGACGGTAACGCTTCAATACCGGACCCTGGTCAACAAAAACGCTTTTTACAAATAGATTCTCCTTTTTCAACTTATTATTATTTTCCGCATTAGCTATGGCTGACTTGAGCAATTTAAGAATCGGCAGAGCGGCGTCACGGGACATATACTGCAATTGATACTCGGCGTCCTCAACTTTCAAACGACGAATCAAATCCACAACACTGCGGACTTTTCGAGGGGCCATGCGGAGAAATCGTAATCGTGCTCGAACTTCCATAATTGATTATTTAGCTGGCGTCGGAGCTGGGGCAGCTGGTTTCTGAGCTGCTGCAGCGGCCGCTTCTTGTTCTTTTTGCATTCGACCACCATGGGCGACAAATTTGCGCGTTGGAGCAAATTCGCCCAATCGATGACCTACCATATCTTCAACGACATTGACCGGAAGATGTGTTTTACCATTATGCACTCCAAAGGTAAAGCCTACCATCGCTGGTGTAATAACTGATGAGCGCGACCATGTCTTAATCACGGTTTTATCACCAATACGAACTTTTTCTAATTTCTTGATGAGATTTGGATCGGTAAACGGTCCTTTTTTAAGGCTGCGTGACATATATGTTGATTATCCGCGACGGCGCTTAATAATAAACTTATCTGATTGATGATGGCTGCGGCGGGTTTTGACGCCATGTGCCGGCTTGCCCCATTTTGTCTTTGGATGTTTCAAACCAATTGGGCTATGACCTTCACCACCACCATGTGGGTGATCAACGGGGTTCATAGATTTACCGGTCACAGACGGTTTTACACCGCGCCAGCGGGTCTTACCAGCTTTGCCGACACGAACATTAGCGTGATCAATATTTGAAACTTGGCCAATAGTTGCCATACATTCTTTAACAAACATGCGGATCTCACCAGAGGGTAATTTAACCTGTGCAAACGGTCCCTCCACCGATTGGATCAAGGCGCTGGATCCAGCAGAACGGACAATAGTGGCTTTACTCTCAGGTTTAAATTGCAAATCATGCACCATTACGCCAACCGGAATTTTATCCAACGGCAATCGATTGCCAGTTTTAATTTCCGCTTTAGTCTTAGAGGAGACGACGGTATCCCCTGCTTTCAATCCCGTCGGGGCGATGATGTACCGTTTTTCTCCATCACCATATTCAACTAGCGCAATCCAGGCAGTACGATTCGGATCGTATTCAATAGCACGTACGGTGGCAACCTGATCAAATCGCTCGCGCAGACTATCAATAATTCGATAAAATTTCTTATGGCCGCCCCCATGGTGACGTACGGTAATTTTACCCTGGGCATTTCGGCCTGCACGACGGCGCTTCGGTTCGATCAACGATTTTTCCGGACGCTTCTTGGACAGCTCAGAATAATCTACCACTGAGGCAAAGCGGCGACCGGGCGTTGTTGGTTTGTAAGAATGAATTCCCATGGAAGTAGATTATAGTCCTTCTTGAATTTCAATTTTCTGGCCTTCGGGCAAACTAACAATAGCTTTTTTCCAATTCTTTGTTCGTCCTTGGGTTTTGCCATAGCGCACTGATTTCCCCATTACCGTCACGATGCGTACCTTAACTGGATCAACGCCGTACACCGCTCGGATCGCTTTCTTTACTTCAATTTTGTTGGTGCGAAGGGCGACAGCGAACATATATTGATTGTAGGCGCCAAGATACGAGCCTTTTTCAGTAATCAACGGATGAAGTAATACTCGGTATGCTTGTCCAGTATCCGATTTCTTTCCCTTGGCTTCAGTCGCTTTTTTTTCTTTGGTGCCCGTCGTTTTCTTCGCATCGCTCGCCTGAGCTACTGCCGAAGATGATTTCTCGGACAGCACAGCAGAACGACGGCTCGCCGTATCCTTTTTTTCAGACGAGACCGCTGTGTCAGCGGGCTTGTCGGATTTCTTCCGTTTAAGTGAATCGAATAATCCCATAATTATGCGAGTAACGTTTTGCTAATAACCTCGAGGCTTGCTTTCGGCATGACCAATGTCTCATGACCAAGCACCGCTTCGGTGTTCAGACTGTTTGCTTGAATAGTCGTAATCTGAGGTATATTACGTGCTGATTTGATAACGGTAGTCTGAACCGAAGGGAGTGCGAGCAAAGTATGCTTCCCTACCGGCAACTTTTTCAGCAATGCAGCAATTGTCTTGGTCTTAATTTCTGATAATTCTAATGATTCCAATATAATAATTTTCTTTTCTTGTGCTTTATCAGAAAGCGTCATGCACAGTGCTTTGCGGCGGGCTTTCCGATTCATCTTCAATGTAAAGTTTCGTTCTTTTGTCGGACCAAAGGTTACGCCACCGCCCGACCATAACGGTGATCGGATTGAACCATGGCGAGCCCGGCCAGTGCCTTTCTGAGCCCACGGCTTTTTACCACCACCGCGTACATCTCCGCGGCCCTTGGTATGCGCAATCGCTATTCGGCGGTTTGCCTGCTGGGTACGAATCGCTTGCTGAACAACAATGGGATTAACGGCAATATCAAAAATCTTCTTTTCCAAATCAATATCACCCGTCTTTTTCCCTTCTAGATTGTATACTGGTGCTTGTGCCATGATTGTAAATTATTTCTTTTCTTCAGCTACCGGAGCTGCGTCAGTCGGTGCGGCAGGAGTTGATGCTGGGGTCGCGGTGGTCTCGGCAACCGGTGTTGCCACTGGTTCAGCGGCCTTGGGTGCCTCAAGTTTCATTTCGCCTTCTGCAGAAAGAAGCACTAAACCGTTACGAGCACCCGGAACTCCGCCTTTTACATACAAAAGATTATTTTCGAGATCAACGTCGACAACGGTCAGATTGTGAACAGTCACCTGCTCATCGCCCATGTGACCTCCCATACGACGCCCCTTCCAGACGCGCTGGGGTGCGGTAGAACCAATGGATCCCGGCATGCGTAATTGGTCTTTGTTACCATGCGTTGCGCGAGAACCTTTAAATCCATGTCGGCGAACCACGCCCTGAAACCCTTTACCTTTTGACACGCCGGTCACAGCGAGTTCATCGCCGGCGCTAAATGCAGCTACCGTAATTTCATCTCCCCGCTTAAGCGTGCCAGCGTCTTCCACCCTGAATTCTCGGAGAAACTGCGGCTGAATCTTCAGATCCTTGACCTGGCCAGCCACTGGTTTGGCGAGGCGACGTCGGTGGCCATAAGCAATTTGCACAGCAGCATACCCGTCACGATCCGCAGTTTTCACCGCAGTGATGAGACAGGGACCTGCCTGGATGGCAGTCACCGGCGTCACGGCGCCATCGGCGGCGAAACGCTGGGTCATTTCTACTTTTTTTCCAAGAATAAATTTCATGATACTGTATGTAAACTAAAAACCGGTTACTCACGACTGTTATATTGCCAGAATCGGAGATTGATAACCGGCTATACCTGTCGTAAATCGTTATCTAAGGATTATCGCGTCCGATGAAATCTCTCCAATTATCATCCTTAGAACCTACTTACTCTATCTTTATATTTTTTCAATACGTGAGGGATACCCGCCACGACTCGCGTCTTGGCGAGACGGGCCCTCAATTACATTTTTATCTCGACATCGACACCAGCGGGTAAATTGAGGTTCATCATGGCATCAATAGTTTTTGGCGTCGGATTAATGATATCAATTAATCGTTTGTGGATGCGCATCTCGTACTGCTCACGAGCGTCCTTATGGACAAACGTTGAGCGATTGACGGTATATTTCTTCTTTTCAGTCGGCAATGGAATCGGGCCTTTCGTAGTCGCACCTGATCGTTGGGCGGTCTCCAGAATCGTCCGCGTCGCCTGATCAATGATTTTATGATCATAAGCGCGAATACGAATCCGAACGCGTTGAAGTTCTTCGTTTTCTGCTGGTGTTGGCGTTGGGGCTACTTGGGGTGCTGCGGTAGTCATGGGTGCGTCTTCTTGGAACGATCAATGAATGAGCGATTAAGTTCAAGAAAATTCCAGGAAACCTGGAATTTTCAGTGGGATCTTATTTAATAATCTTGGTTACAACTCCGGCGCCGACGGTATGACCACCCTCACGGATGGCGAAACGCTGCTGCTCTGATAATGCGACTGGTACAATCAATTTCACATTGAGTTTAATATTATCACCTGGCATAACCATTTCAGTGCCCTCGGGAAGAATAACCTCACCCGTCACGTCAGTAGTACGAATATAAAATTGCGGTTTATAGCCTTTGAAGAATGGGGTATGGCGACCGCCTTCTTCCTTGGTCAATACTAGGATTTCAGCCTCAAATTCAGTGTGTGGAGTAACCGTACCAGTCTTAGCGAGTACCTGGCCACGCTCAACTTCGTCTTTCTTGGTACCGCGAAGTAAGATACCAGCATTATCACCAGCGCGAGCTTCATCCAATTCTTTATTGAACATTTCGATACCAGTAATAACGGTTTTTGACGTGTCTTTGATACCGACAATTTCAACTTCATCATTAACCTTAGCAATACCACGCTCGACACGGCCAGTCACCACAGTACCGCGGCCCTCAATCGAAAAGATGTCTTCTACCGGCATCAAGAACGGTTTTTCAACGTCGCGAACTGGTTCAGGAATCTTTTCATCCAAAGCTTTCATGAGTTCCATGATGGCATCCTGATTCTTGGCGTCTCCTTCGAGCGCTTTTAAAGCTGATCCTTTAATAACGGGTACCTCATCACCAGGGAATTCGTATTTCTTCAATAAATCACGGACTTCTACCTCTACGAGGTCAATCAATTCCTGGTCATCAACCATATCAACTTTGTTCAGGAAAACAACAATATACGGCACGCCAACCTGTCGAGCAAGTAGAATGTGTTCGCGGGTCTGAGGCATCGGGCCGTCTGCAGCAGAAACAACTAAAATTGCGCCATCCATCTGAGCTGCGCCAGTAATCATGTTTTTCACATAATCGGCGTGTCCCGGACAGTCAATGTGCGCATAATGGCGCTTTTCGGTCTGATATTCGACGTGGGCGGTGGCAATGGTAATACCGCGTTCTCGCTCTTCAGGCGCATTGTCAATCTGGTCAATTGACTTATTTTGCGCAACAAAACCCTTGTCGCCAAGCGTCTTTAAAATTGCAGCGGTTAACGTGGTTTTGCCATGGTCAACGTGGCCAATAGTTCCAACGTTTACATGCGGTTTTGACCGATCGAATTTTTCTGCCATACGAAATCTTCCTTATTTTAAAAAAAATACTAAATTATTAAAATTGTCGAGAAATTGCACTCACGATTATAGCAGGCATCAGGACTAGAATCAAGCCTCACCGTGGCGCCACATCATCATATTTTCCGCATCATGTAATGAGCAATTGATTTTTCGCTAAAATTAGCGAAAAAGTTAAAAAATGGGAAAATATGATGGTGTGATGCCGCCTTTGTTATCCCCAAGCATGTGGATAGCTATAGCAGTTCAAAGTAGTCTACTATCTCATCGAATGTCTGTCCACCCCCGCTGATGACATACAGATGCTCCCCCGCGTCAATAATGACTGTATAGCCTTCAGAGCCATTACTGGCGCTGGTGGCCACCAGGCGCTGCCCCGACCATCCATTTACTGAAATGGTAGTTTCTGAGGTAATGGTGAGCGATCCGCGAACAACTGATTCAAGGGAGGGCGGCATGACGCTAATGATCGCTCCCTCACTTTCACCGCGAAATTGAACGGAATAAACGTTATCAGTTGAGGCTCCTGAGCTGGTCACCTCGACAAACCATTCCTGAGGGTATTGGATACGGAATCCCAGTTCATCATTCACGTACGTTTTGTATAAATGTTCGCCTGGTACTGGATTAATCGCAGAATTAGTAAGGAGCTGCGCGGGAGAATAAATATCTTCATCAAGAGTAGATGCCCAAATAAAGTAAACACCGATCAGGAGCGCAACGACGACGAGCAAGGTGATGCTTGTCCAAAGCTGATTTTTTTGTGTTGCCCCGTTATTCATATGAGGCTCCAGCAAATTATTTTTTTGCTGTGGCTGTTTCCTTTTCTCCGATTACCGCCTGAACGATGTTATTCGGTACTACTTGGTAATGAGAAAATTCCATAGAATAGGATGCCCGACCTTGTGACATTGACCGCAACTGAGTTGCATATCCGAACATTTCCGCCAGCGGCACATCCGCATCAATCACTTTCATCATACCACGATCGCGCATTTCCTGAATAGTTGCACGTTTTGAATTCAAATCGCCAATCACATCACCCATAAACTGCTCTGGCGTTACCACTTCGACTTTCATAATAGGCTCAAGCAACTGCATACCTGCTCGCTGACAAGCTGATTGCAATGCCATTGACCCAGCGATTTTAAAGGCGGCTTCAGAGGAGTCTACGTCATGATAGGAACCATCGAGAAGGGTTGCCTGTACATCAATCATCGGGTAATGAGCTAATACACCACGATCCAGGGCCTCTTTGATACCTTTTTCAATTGGGGCGATATATTCGGCTGGAATATTTCCGCCTTTGACTTCGTTGACGAATTCAAAACCAGAGCCTCGTTCTTTTGGTTCAATGCGGATAACACAATGCCCGTACTGACCACGTCCACCAGATTGGCGAATATACTTTCCTTCAGCCTCGGCGATCTTGCTGATTGTTTCTTTATAAGCGACTTGCGGACGACCAACATTAGCTTCAACTTTAAATTCTCGGCGCATGCGATCAACGATAATATCCAAATGCAACTCACCCATACCAGCAATGATCGTCTGATTTGTTTCTTCATTAGTATGAACGCGGAACGTCGGATCTTCCTCAACCAGTTTCTGCAATGCCATACCCATGCGCTCTTGATCGCCTTTTGTTTTGGGCTCGATGGCAACAGAGATAACTGGATCAGGAAACTCAATAGATTCAAGGATAATAGGATGTTCTGGGTCGCAGAGCGTGTCGCCAGTAGTGGTTTTTTTCAAACCAACAGCGGCGGCGATATCACCAGCATACACTTCGGACACCTCTTCACGATGGTTTGCGTGCATCCGGACGATACGACCAATGCGCTCTTTATTGCCGGTGGACATATTTAACAAATATGAACCAGCCTGTAACATACCTGAATACACTCGAAAGAATGATAGGGTCCCCACATACGGATCTGTAGCTACTTTGAATGCAAGCGCAGCAAATGGAGCGTCATCAGCAGTTTTCCGTGTTTCAGTCTCCCCTGCTTCATTAGTGCCCTGCACATCTTCGACATCCACTGGCGAGGGAAGATAATCAACAACCGCATCGAGTAAAAATTGAACTCCTTTATTCTTCAAGGCTGAGCCAACCAAAATTGGCAATATTTTTTTCTCGAGCGTTGCCTTGCGAAGAACTTTTTTCAATTCTTCGTTCGTTGGCTCAGTGCCACCAAGGTACTTCTCAATCAATTGGTCATCCTGTTCAGCGATTTTTTCAATCATCACAGCGCGATATTCTTTAGCCTTTTCCAACATATCAGCCGGAATCTCAACTTCATCAAATTCTTTACCGGTCGCATCTTCCTCTTTGTATACTTGCGCCTTCATCGTGAATAAATCAATAATGCCTTTGAAATTCGCCTCCGCCCCGATCGGCAATTGAATAGGCAGCGCATTCTGCGTTAAACGCTCTTTGATCGAGGCTACATCATTATAAAAATCAGCGCCCGTCCGATCCATTTTATTGACAAAACCCATCAGTGGTACGCCAAATTTTTCTGCCTGATGATATACGGTTTCTGATTGAGGTTCGACGCCAGCCACACCGTCAAAGACGATAAAACCACCGTCTAATACACGCAAGCTGCGCTGCACTTCAACGGTAAAATCAATATGGCCAGGGGTATCAATAATATTTATACGATGATCTTTCCAAAAACACGTGGTAGCAGCTGAGGTAATAGTAATGCCGCGTTCTCGTTCCTGTTCCATCCAGTCCATTTCTGCCGCACCCTCATGTACCTCGCCAATTTTATGTTTTTTACCAGTATAATAAAGAATCCGTTCAGTAACGGTTGTTTTGCCAGCATCAATGTGTGCAATGATACCGATATTTCTTGTTTTCTCTAAACTATACTCTCGCGGCATGGTAGTGGTGAGGGTAAATCAATTAAAATGCTTAAATTATCGAGCAAAATGGGCAAAGGCGCGGTTGGCTTCGGCCATCCGGTGCACATCTTCCCGCTTTTTCATGGCTTCGCCTTGTTTTTCTGAGGCTTCCATCAATTCTTGGGCTAATTTCTCAAACATAGGCTTACCCTTGCGACTACGCGCGGCACCGATAATCCAGCGGAAGGCTAAGCCATTTTTGCGGTCACCCTTCACTTCAACCGGTACTTGGTAATTAGCGCCACCGACCCGGCGTGATTTTACTTCCAAAATCGGAGCGACATTCTTGATTGCGGTTTCAAAAACAACTACCGGATCTTTCTTAGTTTTCTCTTTAATCACGGCAAAAGCATCATACAAAATACGCTGTGCAGTCAGCTTTTTCCCTTCTTTCAAGAGCAAATTAATGAATTGGCCAATCGCTTCACTCTGATAGACTGGATCCGGGATTCGTTTACGTTTTGGTGCTGGTTTACCTCGCATATATATTATTTCTTAGCTGCTTTATCTCGTTTTGCGCCATATAGGCTGCGTCCCTGTTTGCGGTCTGCCACGCCCTGAGTATCAAAAACACCCCGGACAATGTGGTACCGGACGCCTGGCAAATCCTTTACCCTGCCCCCGCGTATCATCACGATTGAGTGCTCCTGGAGATTATGACCTTCTCCAGGGATATAGGCAGTCACTTCCATGCCATTGGATAATCGAACACGGGCAATCTTGCGCAAAGCAGAGTTTGGCTTTTTCGGAGTAATCGTAGTGACTTTTACACACACGCCACGTTTGAAGGGTGAGCCTTTTGGCAATTGAGTCCGCTGTCGGCGAATGGTATTTAAAACCGGCCCCAAAGCAGGCGTTTTTGACTTATTCTTGAGGATTTTTCTGCCCTTACGGACAAGTTGGTTGATGCTTGGCATGGATTATGAAATTGAGAGTTTACGAGTATTAAAAAAGTATCGGGAGATACTTAAAAGGCACGCACATCATACAACCTGGCTATCATCGTGTCAAATCCCCCTCCCCGTCCCACACTATTTACCCAAATATCTGAAGCGACCAGGAGAAAAGCGTGCTAAAGAGACCGGAGAATATATTCCCCCCAAAAATAACAATGGCTAACAGCACCCATGGGCCGTACCGTTCCAACGTAAATACAGCATTTTCGAATCGCGGCGGCGCCAAGGCACGAATCAGTTTCGAGCCATCCAAGGGCGGGACTGGAATCAAGTTAAAGACAGCTAATACAAGGTTAATATTCAAAAGTACAATAAAAAACGTGGTTAATAGATTTTCCGGCCCAATTACCTCGGCCATGAGCAAAAAACGTAAAGCAAATCCAAAAATCAAAAAACTCACCACGTTTGAAATCGGACCAGCCATGGCGACCAACACCGGACCCCATCGATGAAATTTCAGATTATAGGGATTGAAAGGTACGGGTCGTCCCCAGCCAAATCCGGCAAATAATAAAACAATAAAGCCAATTGGATCAATATGCGACAGGGGATTAAGCGTAAGCCGCTTCTGGTCCCGGGCCGTCATATCCCCGAGCCAATATCCGGCTAACGCGTGGGAAAACTCATGAATGGTGATTGCGTAGATAATGCCGACCAGCCAAACCACAAGTAGCATGGGTTCTGAGAGCAAATTGAAAATCATGGTGACTTGACGTTATGATATTCTATAGTCTACAGTATACGGTACCTAACGATTGAACTCAAACACACACTACTATGGCCCGAAAAGATGAATTAACTGGCCGGGGAGCTTTATCCGGCAATAGCCGCAGTCACTCAAACATCGCTACCAAGCGAAAACAGCAGGTGAATCTGCAAAAAGTTAAGATCAAGGGTAAGACCTACCGCGTCTCTACCCGTACGCTTCGCACGCTCATCAAACAAGGAAAAATCAAGTAACCGATGCGCGGAATCGAGCGATGAGCCAGCGAATTAAGGCCAGCCCGCGCGCTGATACACCAAGATGATCCACCAGCGCTTCCGCACGCTGATATCGTTCACTAATCATCTGCTGCGCCCGGGTCAATCCCCCGCTTGAGCGGATCAAACGTTGCAGCTCCCGGACATCCGACGGGCTGCGTTTCGTTTTTTTGAGTAGCTTCAATAATGGCTGGCGATAGCGCGAGGATTGCAGCGCCAATGTCATCAGCAGGGTCACTTTGCCGCTGCGGATATCAGAATTTCGAGCGGCAGCGCCCTCACCAAAAATATTCGCAACATCATCGGCTAACTGAAAACCAATTCCAGCGTGCTCGGCAAACTTCCGAAAAGCGGTGGCATTAAATCGTGAGCCAGCCAGCGCTGCACCAACTAGGAAAGGCGCGGCAATTGAATATTGAGCGGTCTTGAGCCGATACCGGAGCAATTGATCTGACAGCCGCGGCAGTCGGCCGGGCAGCGCCAAAATATCCAAAACTTGACCAACATACGTCGTATGCAAGGTCTCTTCAATCTGTCGCAGGGTACTTAATTGCTGGCGCGATGAAAATGATGTCTCCAGTACAAACCGCTGCACCAGGTCAGCCGCCGCATCTCCCGCGATAATGGCAATATCGCGGCCAATTTTTGCTTGATATGTTTTTGGTAACCGGGCTGGGGCTAACCGGGTAAATAGTTTGTGCAGAGTTGGTTTCCCCCGCCGTTCAATATCTTCATCAATAATGTCATCATGGATCAGTAAATAACCATGGAGCACTTCGTAGGCAGCAGCAATTCTCAGAATATCCTCATCTAACTGCCGTTGGGAATTGCTTAAATAACCAATCAAAACTAACAAACCGCGAGTGCGCTTAGCGCCCGGACGTAGTACAAATTCTGCGACGGCGCTGGCTAACAGCCCAGACATGGGATGCTGTCGTGCAGCCTGCTGAGCATACATCCCTAAACGCTTCCGAAGCGTACTCGTAATGCGCAGGATCATTCGGCCGACTTCTTGGTCGACAGTATGCATAGATTTATGCACCAAAATTTCTCGAGCGCGCCGCGTATTCTCCTAATGCGCTTATTAAATCACTCTCGGAATACTCCGGCCATAGTTTCGCTGAATACACCCACTCGGCATATGGCGCCTGCCAAAGCATGAAACCAGATGATCGCTGTTCACCCGAGGTGCGAATAATCAAATCCGGTTCAGGTAATTCCGGGGCATAGAGAAAACGATTCACCAGTTGAGCTGTGATCGCTCGCGGCGAAAAACCTCCTGAGACTATTTTTTTGATAGCATCAACGATCTCCTCGCGTCCACCATAATTCAAGCCGATATTCAAAACGGCGCGAGTATTGTGTTTTGTCTCCTCGACAGCGGTACGAATTTCTTTCTGGATATCTCGAGGAAATGCGGCCAGCCGACCCAATGCATTGAAACGCACATTGCGCTCGCGGAACCGCTTAAGTTCGGTACGCAACGCATGGCGCAGTAATTTTAATAAAGCAAAAATCTCCCGTTTTGGCCGCCGCCAATTCTCCGTGGAGAAGGCCCAAAACGTTGCCACTTCAATACCGCGATCCAGACACCAATCGCTGACACGGCGGAACGATTCATACCCCTCGGCGTGTCCATCATTAGCTGACCGGCCGTGGGCTTCAGCCCAGCGACGGTTGCCATCCATGATAAAGCCGATATGTTGCGGGAGTGCTTGTTTCACACGATATATATTATGAAACTCTATTATGCGGCAAAAACGACATTGGTGCAACGTATGCCAAATCCAACTTAAGCCAGACGATACTGTCCTTGTTGTAACCGCACCATACCCTCACTTATTAATTGCTCGAGGGCTGATCGAATACGTGGGACGGGTAGACCAATCGTCTGATGGAGCTCACCCGTGGTCAGTCCCCGACTAGTGGCTAACGCACGAATAATGGCGCCGCGGACTTGGCGATGCGAACCCTCAAACCGTGATTGTTTGGTATAGTGCCGACTGCGCTGTGCAGCATTGCCATGATTTTTTTTCAGCCACGTGCCGTAGTCCATGAGTGCCGAATACCACCGACGTGGGTGGCGCTCATCCAGCGTGCGAATAACTAAGGGCATTAATTGAGCGTCAGTCACTTGTTTAGCCCGAGGAAAAAAATGATAAATGTACGCTGAGCGGATATTTGTCTCAATATAGGCAACAGGCTGATTAAACGCGTATGCGCAAATAGCACCCGCCGTGTGCACGCCAATGCCGGGAAGCGTAACCAACTCATCAATCGTGCGAGGAAATTTCCCCCTGAGCGAAGTGACGACCATCCCTGCTGCCATGTGCAAATATTTAGCACGACGGTTATAGCCTAAACCCTGCCATGCTTTCAGCACTGCGGATAATGACGCACGGGCTAATGAACCTATCGTGGGAAATTTTTTAATAAATGAAATGTATTTTCCCACCACCCGATCCACCTGCGTTTGTTGCAGCATGAGCTCCGAAACCATGATGTGGTAGGGATCAATTGTATGTCGCCAGGGCAAATCACGCCGGTAGCGCCGGTAATGCTCGTAAATTATTTTTCGGAAGGCAGCCGTGGTTATCATCGCAGTGCTTGGCGGACCAAAATAACATTATCGGTCATCGGTTGCTCCATATCTAGAAAATACGGCTCAATACCCACTTGTTCAAATAAAGCTAAGTGGGAATTTGGAAAATCACGAGCAAAACGCCGCTCCATCGCCTCCATGTCGTCGTGAATCGACCGCTCAATGACTCGCTTACGCAATGTCTCCACCGACGCGGTACAAATAAAGACGCGAACGTCGGCCTGCTGGGCAAAAGCGGCTAACTGTTTAACGTTCAATTGCTCATGATTGGTGCCGAGCTCTAAAATAATAATCGGATCCGTCAATTTTCCGAGTGCTGCGTACATGTCACGATACCCGAGGATAGTTTTATCCTCTGGAATTTCGCCATCCACCATGTACTTCAATACAAACGGGCGCGCATCGATGATCGTGTGACCAGGGAACAATTCATTGATCAGCGTGGTCTTCCCCACCCCTGGCTTACCCATGAAAACGAGTAATTGTTTCATTGAGAACCTTGATACATAAATCGGGGGACAATGACATCCTGATATGCCACCCATCCAATAAACATAGCGTAGGGACGAGCCCAGCGTACCTCTGGATCATGAGCCGATGCGTAAACTACCAGCGGCTCGGTGGTCTCACTATGCACAGCGATACCCAGCACCAAGTAATCATTTCCCTTGTAATGGCGATAACGACCTGGGCGGATATGCATTACATTATTTATCATCACAAAATGCACATTAATCTTTCAGCTACAATCCGCGCGCACTAATGGCGATTACGCTGAGAAGAGTAAAGCCAATACTTAAAAGTAACAATAACAACGTCAGCCCATTATGCATTTTACGGTATGAAACGTAGCTGGTGAGAAGAGCGGGAAAGGGCAACCAGTACACGAGCGCCATAGCCACGAGGGTAGGCAATGATAGGAGTAAATCAGTAGCAACTGACAGATCAACGCCCAGACGATCGAGTAGGCCCCAAAACCAAAAATACGCAGGTGGCAAAATAAGCACTACGCTGGTAATCACCCAAAATTCCGGGTGTTTTAGGTTTTGGATAACCATGGCTAGCCGCTGCATATTACTAATCAGTATACACCAAATCCAATCTGAAAATAAGAAGATAGCTCGACACGGATAACTTAAAAGCGACTCTCAATGAGGCCGCCTTTAAGCGAGAAAACGAATAGGTCGTTTATTTCCGTTTCTTGCCACCTTTTCGTTTCTTGGTGGTTTTTTTTGCCTTTCGTTTCACTGACTTGCGTTTCGCTGTCTTTTTTGCTTTCTTGCGTTTTGCCATTGTGATATTCACCTCCTTTCGTAGTAGTGTGAATGTATTCATGTAGGAGAATAAAGAATTATGCCCCACGATGACTACACTTCACATCACAATGGATACATTTCGTAGTAATATAGTTTTAATATGCAAAACTTTTTTCCACAACAGCAGTATAGCACAGATTTTATAAAAATACAAGTCCGATACAAGAAAAATATTTATTATCTCATCATTTATTTCTTGGCGCCAAACGTAATTCACGCTCAAGTTGATTCCGAAGTTGATCAAATGCTTTGCGTCGATGGCTGATTTGATTTTTTTCTATGTCTGAGTACTCTGCTAATGTTTTTTCTGAACCTTCTGGAATAAATATTTGATCATACGGTAAATGCCGCCGAGGCCCCCCTGATGGTCTCGCGGTGATGCGACCAGCCAGCGTACCGGTAAATGTCCACTCCTGTCCAGTCGGACTAATCAGGGCAATCACGCTGGTAAAATGGGCTAAGCGAAGGTTATCTGGCACCGCGGACATTTTGGTCAAAATGAAATCGCGAATATGGTCATCACTCGCTCCAATTCCTGCATATCGAGCGCTGCGCACACCCGGTTCACCATTCAGGGCATCGATAAAAAGCCCGGTATCATCTGCGGCAACCCATACATGAATCCGATGAGCAACATACCGAGCCTTCTTCAATGCGTTTTCCTCCAGCGTCTCCCCGTCTTCCTCAGCATGTCCGACTACCCCAGCGGTGGCAGCGGATACAATGGGGATATTCAATGAAGCGAGTATGTGTTGTATCTCTGCAACCTTGCCCGCATTACCTGTCGCCATCACGAGGCGCTTCTCCGCTCCGGCCTGATCACGCAATTGACGCAGCAGCCACACGCTGAGAAAAAAAAGTACTGACGATGTCAGCGCCGAGACTAAACAAAATTGGCACCAGTAGCCGATAACAAACGCTTGGAGGTACAACAAAACTAGAGTCACTAAAAAACCGGGTACCGTCAGCCAGAGCGCAAGGCGTAGCACGATCAGGCGCCTCGTATCGACGTATGTCATCGTCAAAACAAATACGGCGAGATAAAAAAGCGCGCCAAAGAGGGCCGTCGGAATCCCGGCGACCTCTGCATAGCTACTCGTCAAAACTTGTTCACAGCCAGCAATGACCGTACAGCCCACGTCAACACCACGTAGGTGTTGTACCGTCAGATACGTCGCATCAGCAAACCCCGCGAGGCTCACCACAAGAATTAGCCAGGGTATCCAGCGTGAAATTTTCGGCGAACCCATCAAAGCTTATTCTCCAGTCGATTCATTAGTTGAATCGTCATTCGTATTCGTGGAAGTGTCCACGTTTGTATTCTGGTTGGTTGATTGTCCAGCAGCCTCAAGCGCGGTATCTATGACTGAGCGGAACTCATCCAGGCTACGTGGATTGTCTAATTGAGCGCCATTAAGAAAGAAAGTAGGAGTCGAATCAATGCTCGCCGCGATTCCGCTGCGATAATTCGCGTCCACGACATCGGTCACCACGCTCGAGGTCAAATCAGTACGAAATTGGTCTGTATTGAGGCCGATTTCTTCGGCATACGCCACAAATCGTTCAGTTGGATCGCCTTCTCCTGACCATTCATTCTGATTTTGAAATAACATATCATACATTTCCCAAAACTTACCCTGTATATCGGCTGCTTCGGAGGCTTCAGCAGCAATTTGGCCATTTGGGTGAATCGATCGCAATGGAAAATGGCGATATACAAAAGCAATCCGATCTTGATATTCATCAATTATCTGCCCAATAATCGGATGATAAGTGGCGCAGGCTGGACATTGGAAATCACTATATTCAACTAAAATGACTGAGCTGTCAGCTACTCCCTTAATATGATCATCGGCGCTCACCGCATCAGTGAGTAGCGCCTCGGTATTCGTGTCGCCACCAGCCTGAGTCAACGCATAAACAATTCCGCCCAAAACTAAAACCACGATTGCCCACATCATGATTCGGTTTATCATTTTTCTGCGAGATGTATGCTCTCGATTCGCTAATTTCTCCTCTCGACGCAATTCTCTCCGTTGTTTCTTGGTCAATTGTGGTATTTCATTCATAATAAAGTCATTACAGATTGGTAGTGATTATTGTAACCGACAGAAGATAAATACGCAACCGAAATCATTTCACTTTCGCGTAAACATTCACATCAACCAGTTTCCCAGATTTGCGCGTATTTTTTCTGAGACGACCTTCATATCGAAATCCATTCTTCAATAATACTTGGCTGGATATCGGATTGTACACATACGTAAACGCATAAATACGGGCTAGTGAGAGATGCTGGAAACCCCATCGGGTAACCAGTGCAACCGCCGCACTCATTATACCCTGCTCTCGATACGACTTCCCCAGCCAATAGCCCAATTCGGCCTTATGCCGTGGCTTGATGTGATGCAAGCCAATCGCCCCGACTGCCCCCCCACCAACATCAATCACCCAGACAATGTCTGTGGGAACAGCCTGCCGATTCTTGCGCTGACATCGTAGAATCCAGGTGCGCGCATCACTGGGACGATACGGATATGGAATGGCCGCGGTGTTCCGCGCGATCGTGCGGTCATTTACGTTACGCACAATTGAAGCTACATCGCTCATTCGATGCGCTCGTAAGGTAAATTGCTGAGTAATAATTGTGGGTACGCGCATACCTGCCTCCTACGGATTAATTATCGAAACCGAAAGCACCCGTCCATCGGGATGTGCGTTTTCCCAATCCTCAAACCGTGGTTGATCAAACGCTACTAATGGCAACGAGCCGCCAGTCATCGGGCCAACCACGGCTTTCCCCAGTGCTTGCGACCAAAATGATCCAGTCAAACGATCATACATCAGCAAATTCCCGTTCCACATTTTACCAGAAACATCGAACCCAACTGACTCACCGCGCACGATTGGATCGTACACCACGCCAGTACGGCACTGGGCACAATATGCAATAAGAACTCGCTGGTCACCAATGGTGTCATTTACAATTTCATGGGGTAGTAGCGCGTCAAACGGATAAAAACGAGCAACACCATTAATATCCAGCGCGATCCCAACCGCATCAGACGTCACGGTCTGTTGCGCCTCGGCGATCGATATAAACTGCGGCATATCTAGCGCCCCGATGCCGTCAGCTAATGAAGCACCATCAACAATGTCCTCCAGTGGCACACTATGCATGAGACCATCCGTAATTTGGACGTTCGTGTTTAATTCAGTAGAAAAGTTAGTGTTATTTGAATCACCCGCATCAAATTTCAGCCAGAGGATAAACCCGGCTACCACAGCTAATACCAGCGTAGCAATCCAATACACAATGGGGTTATGGCGGGATAACGTTTCATCAACCATATAGACCTAAGTGTAGCACGAGTACCGCGGGAATTAAAAAGCATTAAGCAACGATGCATAGACCTATTTTTTCCCCGAATTTCGCATCAAGACATAACAAACGATGAAAATTGGGGTCATGACTACCAAGAATGGCACGGTAAACCCCCGCTCAGGCAACAATAACCCTGTCACAAGCAGCCCGGTCACCTGTGCCACGACGTGGACCAATGCCGCACGTGGACCAACGTCGCGAGCAATGACAAGGGTAAAAAGCGACAAAAACATAAAATCTCCGCTCCCCAAACTAACCCGTCCTGTCGTTACCGCTGGATAAAGAAACGTGGGATGTGGGGTAGCAGTTTCACGAGTCACATCTGGCAAAATAAATCGCACCAATAAAATGTCATAGATTGTCCATAAAATTGAAATCGCAAATAATATCTTTGTCCGAAGGTAACCCAAGCGAGTCAAAAGAGTCACCGCGCCAAGTGTCGAGATGATAATAATAAAATTCAGTAGCACAAATGACGGCTTCGCCTGATACCACCAAAACATACCCAGTGTACTCAGGATAGCGACCACTGTGGCGAAGGTATTACGTGATATCCAGCGCATGGCGAGTAAAAAGATCGATTCAAAAAACAACAGAGAAAAAATAAAAAGAAAAATTCGTCCAACCAAAACTACACCGGAAACAGAAGAAAACAAAAACCACGCCGCGCTACCGATAGCAACCGCTAATACGATGCCAGCCGGCGTCACTCTATTGGGTAATCGTTCGCGCAAATCTACTGCGGTTGGTGCATACCGGTAATACACTAATCCAGCAATCCCGGCACCCAAAAATAACATGGCAAGATAGATAAAGTCCATAATTTACGGATGCCGACTAAATATCATCACCCTCATCTTCAATTTCGCCAACTAATTCCTCAATCAAATCTTCCAGCGTTACAATTCCGACCGCTTCTTGGTGTTTTCCAAAAACGACTGCCATATGGCGGTGCTGCTTCTGGAAAATTCTAAAAAGAAAATCAACCGTCATCTGTTCCGGAACCATCATTGGCGGTAGAGCGATATCAAGCAATCGCTCGTGCGGCCAATCCAAAACCGACTCTTTGACCACATCTTTCACCAATACCAATCCGATAATATGGTTGCGCTCCCCTTGGTACAATGGAACGCGAGAATAACCACTCTGAATTATTTTTGGCAAGCAACTATCAATGGGAGTGTGGGCAGGCAGCGTAAAAACTTTTTCAATGGGAATCATCACATCGCGCACCGTATTATCACTAAAAGTCAGTACTCGATTAATAATATAATGCTCATGTTGAGCAATAACCTTCTCTTCCACGCCAAATTGAATCATAGACTGTATGTCCTCAACGGTCATGCGGTCATGTTGGGACTCAAGCACCAACCGATCAACAAAACCAGTGACCCATTCAAAAAAACGGACAAACGGAAATAAAATGCGACCTATCCACATTACTGATGGCGCCAGTCGAAGGGCGAAGTATCCGGCATGTCGCGCGGCAAATGACTTAGGAATGATATCGCCAAAAATTAAAATTAATACGGTTAATATACCCGTGGCAATTCCGACTCCTAAGGAGCCAAAATAAGAACTACTCAACAGCGTGGCCAGTGCCGCCGCCCCGGTATTGGCAATATTATTTCCCAGCAATGTGGTGATGATCATTCTTCGCGGGCGAGCCTTTAACCGCTGAAGCGCAATCGACCCCCAGCGTTTTTGATTCACAAATGAACGTACCTTAATCCGACTCACTGCCAAGAGCGCAGCTTCTGCGGCAGCAGTATACGCCGACAATAAGAGAAATAGAACTAAGACAATAAATGGTGTCATCGACACCAATATATGAGTTTATTAATATGTTGTGGTGAAATCAGAAACATTCAAAAATAATTATACGCTTATTAAATGGCACTCATTTCGGGGTGGCGGGACTTGAACCCGCGGCCTCAAGACCCCCAGCCTTGCGCGCTAGCCAACTGCGCCACACCCCGTTATTAGACGATATCTATTCTACCATCTTTTATTATTTTTTGAATGAAATCATTGCGTTTGCCTACGTTCTGCGCTCCGGGCTTGAGATAGCTCACCATACGACTGTGTAAACACGAGCTTGAAACTGCCAAATCGTCTCGTTGTTACTGTATGTCCCCGGCTATACTGTTCTAATCGACGCGCTAAATTACTTGTACTACCGATGTAATATCTTCCTTTTTCTGACTGTAAAATGTAGAGGACTGCTTTCATATAAACTTCTGCCAACCTCGACGCTTCGGTCGAGGCTCCGATCCTCCGACTTTCAGTCGGAGCGTCGGAGCTGCGCCACACCCCGTTGCAGGTAATAATCCTATCAGATTGCGAGAAAAACACAAACCAGGCCATTACTCGGCTGGCGAATACATAGTGATTATTATATGAAACGCGAAACTAATTCTTGATCCCAATACCGCCAAACATGGCCGTCCCACTTACATTTAGAGTGATCGTGGGGTTCTCCGGTTGTGTCTTATCCTCGGCGCCACCAAAAAGTGGCATCACTTTCGTCACGACGCGCACATTTTTTGGAACCAATATATCAATCCCGCCAAATCCCGCAAAAACATCCAGCGTTGATTGATCTTGTATGTCAGCATTGCGTAAGTCAATCTTGGCTCCACCAAACCACGCTGATACCTCACCCTTAGTAAAGGTGCCACTTACTTTCTTCTCCAACCCGCTGAAACCGACAAATGCATTCGCGTCACCCGTTGTTTCCGCCGTATCTTTGCCCCACTGTTTACCCATCACCAACCGGATGCCGATGGCAATGAGTACGATTGGCCAAAAATAATTCCAGGCCGATGCGTCAAAATAATCTAATGTATCGAGTAGCATGGCCAGCCCAACCAAAATGATAATCATGGGGCCAAACCAGATTCGACGATTAGAATACCAAGACATAACGCCAATGCCAATGATCAACAGAGGCCACCAGGTAGCAATAATATTCTCTGCACCAGCAATATCCATGGCTTCAAGCAAAAAACCGATGCCTAATAAAATGACGATAAGGCCAAATAATTTTCTCATATAAAAAATAATTATTACGTTACTATGACCATAATACCATACTTTTCGACTAAAAAACTACCCACATACACATAATAATAATCATTTGCGAAATAAAGATCGCCCCAGTCAGCATATAACCGGGGCGAATATTCAATCATGAACCAGATTTAGATTATGAACTTACTGAATAACCGCAGTAAATCCACACGGGTTTGACTCATGGCAAGTCGCCAAATACGTATTGCCCATACATGGGTCGTGAGTGTGAATGCTTAGAGTGAGCAATCGCTCACCCCGCCCCTCGAGAACGCATTTTGGGCATATCCCTGCTTGAATCAACGACACCATAACCTCCCGCGCCTGCTTAACCGACAGCTCGGTATTCATGATAGTACTCCTGTGTAAAGAACGAATGGTTTGTTTTCTTGTTTTGATATACCGGCATTCGCGCTGCCAGCAGTTCAAACAAAGAAAATCGAATAGCACCAAAAACTAGCCGGTTGTCGGCTAGTCTGTGTATGCGTTTTGATAAAAAACCTACCGGCTAACCAACAACCCGCTCGTAAGAATAATAATGACAATAATAAGCCCCGCACCAATCAAGGTGTAATTTTGATTCTCAGTTGTGAGCTTATTGATTGATTCCATAAATGTATAGACAATAATAGCACGGCCGCATCGCGTGTCAAATACAAACGAATGGCGAGATGGAGGTCTCGGGTTACCTGCGACGAGCCATGTAAATATTTTGGCGAAAAGAGATGAAAAACGCCTTTTCTAAAAGGGGTTTTTCATGATCTATTCAAACATAATCTCCTCATCCGCTCGCTTGTAGCTGTGAATTTCATTCTCCCGAAACCACAGCTGTGCCTCAAACTCAGCCTCTTCAACATTACCCGAAGCATGAATCATATTTCGAATCGTGCGTTTTTGTTTATTTGCAAGAATGGGAGAATCGAGTGAATAATCACCACGAATCGTGCCCGGTTCAGCAAAGCGTGGTAAGGTGTGCCCAACCATCATCCGCACTGCATCAACGGCATGAATCCCCTGCAGCAGTAATGCCACCACCGGACCTGAGCTTAAGAAATCCATATTCCATTCCCGTACCATTTTGCCAATTTCATAAGGGTCTTTCGTGCCGATTTCTTCGTTCGCATCGCGGCCATACTCTTCATACGTCTTTAAGGTTTTATTACCGATTGAGGTCAGATAATCTTTATCATCCGTGTAGTGCTTTGCCACCATTGATTTATCTACCCAGACCATCTTCATGCCGGCAATTTTAAAACCAGCTTTCTCAAATCGTGTAACAATCTCGCCAACCAATGCCCGCTTGACGGTATCGGGTTTGAGTAAAACAACCGTGCGTTCGAGACGCGGATCTGTATTCTTTGTCATATGCTTATTTCGTGTCTAAATGCGCCAGCATGTATTTCACCTTTTCGACGATCTCCGCTGGCGTGTGATTAGCTTTGATAAAATAATCGTCGGCGCCCAATTCATGACCCTTGGCTACGTCTTCAGTTTGGCCAAGATTGGTGAGCAAAAGGACGTGCGTCTTTTTTAATTCCGGCATTTTTCGAATCTCCCGCAATACTGCGAAACCGTCTAATTTTGGCATTATGATATCGAGTAATACCAGATCCGGCTTCTCTTGTTTGACCATTTCCAAACCTTCGGCACCATCATGAGCGCGCATGATATGGAAACCCTCTTTCTCAAATTTCGTGGTGTACATGTCAGCTAACATTTTGTCATCTTCCACCAGGATAATTTTTCTGTCTTGTTTTTTCTGTTCTGCGGTCATACAAATGTATAATATTTTTAACGCGGTGATGGGTATAGTATACAATACATCGCATCAGTGTCAACCCAACTTTGGCTGTAACGTATGCCAGTCGGTTGCCTGCTCATACTGATGAGCAAGATGGCACAGTCTCGTTTCAGCAAATGCCGGGGCCATAAACTGTATTCCTGCAGGTAATCCATTTGCCAATCCCGCCGGCACTGAAATTGCGCAAATGCTAGCAATATTTGCCGGAACAGTATAAATATCAGAAAGGTACATCATCAGTGGGTCGGCAAATTTTTCGCCATGAAGAAATGCCGTGGATGGTGAGGTGGGGCTCACCAGACAGTCGACGTGCTTAAAAATGTCTGCGTACTCCTGGCGAATCATCGTCCGCAATTTTTGTGCCTGAACATAGTACCGATCATGATACCCCGCCGAAAGTGCAAAGGTGCCCAGCATGATGCGACGTTTTACTTCACTTCCAAAACCCAACGCTCGAGATTTCTGATATACCTCAAGTAATTGCTCTGCCTCTACACTTAACCCATACCGCATCCCATCATACCGGGCAAGATTTGAAGAAACTTCCGAAGTGGCGGTAATTTGATAAACCGCTAATGCGTATTTCGTGAGTGGCAGGGACACATGAATAATCTCAGCGCCTAATTCCTCAAGTTTTTTAATACCCGCATCAATTAAATCTTTCACTGCCGCATCCATTCCCTCAACGAAATATTCCTCGGGCAAGCCAATCTTCATCCCCTTAATTGGTTTTTCTAATTGAGCTAGATCAATGTGCTGAACACCTTTAGCAATTGAACTATCATGACTATCGCGCCCACAAGTTGCATTAAAAACCAGCGCCGCATCATAGACTGATTTAGTAAGCGGCCCTACTTGATCGAGCGAAGAGGTCATCGCAATAACTCCATGACGCGAAACGCTGCCGTAGGTTGGTTTGAGACCAACCACCCCGCAAAATGACGCCGGCTGGCGAACTGAACCACCCGTATCTGTACCAAGCGCTGCCACGCATTCATCTGCAGCCACGGCTGCCGCCGAGCCACCTGACGAACCACCAGGTACGCGCATCGTATCCCACGGATTTTTCGGCTGGCTCATCCGTGTATTTTCATTTGATGAACCCATAGCAAATTCATCGAGGCTGGTTTTCCCCAGAAATACTGCACCGGCTTCCTTTAATTTAGAAATCACTGTCGCATCGTATGCAGCGCGATAATCAGCCAATGCTTGAGAACCGGCAGTACAACGACGGCCAGCTATCATAATCAAATCCTTAATAGCAAATGGGATGCCGGTCAATTCGGCAGCCATTCCTTCTTTTCGACGCTGGTCAGCCGCGTCAGCCTCGGCTAAGGCTGATTCGGTATAGGTCTCGAGAAAAGCGCCAATCCGCTGATCATACTTTTTTATGCGCGCCAAATATTCCTCTGTAAGTTCACGAGAGGAAATCTTATTACCAGCTAATGCCTCATAAGCTGTCCGGATCGTCCAGGGTGCTGCCATATTATTCCATCACTGCTTTTACTTTATTAAGCCGGCCGGCTGCCTGAGGAAATTGCGCAATACTCTCATCCGCTAATGACGCGTCGACAGGAATATCCGCACGAAAAACGTCCGTCAGGTAATCAATATGTGACGACAGCTGAACGCTGCTCGTATCAACTTCTTCAATTTGTTTGGCATACTCTAGAACCGACGACAGTTGCTCACCAAAAACCTGAGCTTCCTCCGGGGTGAGCTCAATGCGCGCCAAATGTGCCAATCGCTGAATGTCTTGTTCGGTTAGTGCCATAGTGTTTTGGTAGTATATCACGCTTTCTTTAACAAGTTCAAAAAATCCATTTCACTCAAGATGGGCACACGATGCTTCATTGCCTGCTCCCGCTTTGAGCCAGGATTTTCGCCAACGACTAGATAATCGGTTTTAGCTGAAACGGCAGATTGAACCTTGCCACCCGCTTGTCGTATCCGTTCCGCAGCTTCTTCGCGAGACAATGATGCCAGTGTTCCCGTTATCACAAGCTTTTTCCCTTGCAGCGCTCCCACACTTTTCTGCGCCACCGCCCGTTCAATGATCACGCCGCGTTTCTGCAATCCAGCAATCAGCTGCATATTTTTCTTATTTTGAAAATAAGAATAGAGACTCTCTCCTACCACCCCACCCACATCGGGAATCCGCTGGAAATCCTCAAGCGAAGCTACCATCACGCGATCAATAGTGTGAAACGTCTCAGCTAATGAGCGAGCCGTTTCTTCACCGACATGCCGGATGCCAAGAGCATAGATAAATCGTGCCAATGAAACTTTTTTGGCCTTATGAATTGCATCAACCAAGTTATGTGCCGATTGCTCGGCAAAACGCTCGAGCGGCTCTAAGTCTGCCTCAGTCAGATCAAAGAGGTCAACCGGTAACTTCACCAAATCGGCTGCCGATAATTGTTCTAATATCTTTGGTCCCAATCCATCAATATCAAATGCTTTTTTCGATACAAAGTGTCGGAGCTGTTCATGTTGTAATGCGTAGCAACTCGAATTAGTGCAATAATACGCCACTTCACCTTCGCGCCGAGCCACGGACGAACCGCAGACCGGACACTTATTGGGCATGACAAATTTCTTTTCTGAACCGGCTCGCATGTTCGCCAACACCTGCACCACGTCGGGAATAATGTCGCCGGCTTTTTGGATGACTACAGTGTCCCCAATTCGCACATCAAGCCGATTAATCTCATCAATATTATGCAGCGTGGCGCGCGAAACCGTAGTACCGGCCACCTGGACTGGACGTAGATGAGCAACGGGAGTCAGTACTCCGGTGCGGCCGACCTGTACCTGAATATCCTCCACCACGGTCGTCGCTTGCTCTGCCGGATATTTATAGGCGATTGATCCGCGCGGCGCCTTCCCCACCACGCCGAGCTTTTTAAATGTCGCAATGTCATTAACCGTAACGACAATTCCATCCGACCAATAATTAAATCCTGATCGCTTTTTCCCGATCATCGTATGATAGGTCTCCACCTCATCAAGTGTTTTACACACCTGATTATGATCCCCAGCGCGGAAGCCCAGCTGTACTAATAATGCATGTGTATCGGCATGGGTCTGCTGCCCCAGGTCAGTCGGCAAATCATACGCCATGAAGCTGAGCCGGCGTGATGCCGTTATGGTAGGATCAAGCTGACGGATCGAACCAGCAGCAATGTTGCGCGGATTGGCAAATAATTCCTCGCCCCGTTTCTCCTGTTCACGGTTCAATGCATCAAACGTGCGCTTAGTCATATATACCTCGCCGCGAATCTCTACTTCATCAAGCGCCTGCTTCCGCAATGTCGGCGATAGTCCATCCAGCTGCAGTTGCAATGGAACTGCTTCAATAGTTCTGACATTCTGCGTGACATCTTCGCCGATACGACCATCGCCCCGCGTCGCCGCTCGATACAATACCCCACCACGATACACTAGTGAAAGTGCCAAGCCATCCATCTTCAATTCTGCAAAGTAGTCGAGCTGACGCGCATCTGGCAATAATTTACTGATGCGAGTTTCCCAGGCGATTACTTCACCCGCTGCAAAAACGTCATTCAACGATAACATTGGATGTTCATGATGAACTTTTTTAAAATCATCAAGCGGCTTGCCGCCGACACGCTGCGTCGGCGAATCGGGCGTGATCAATTCAGGATAACGCTCCTCAAGTTGCTGCAATTCATGCTTCAATGAATCAAGCGCCGCGTCTGAGATCTCTTGCCGGTCTAAAACATGATACTGATAACGATGGCGATTAATCTCAGCGCGCAATTGTTTCACGCGTTGCCGAGCTGAGTGCATGTCCATAGGTTAAATACAGTCTTCAAATAGCTTAAACGTACTGAGCTGATACCAATCAACAAATACTGCTTCATGATTGCTCCAACCACCCTCAGCCAAACCAAACGGATGATCGGTTATCTGAATTGAACGAGATGGATCAGTCGTTGGTAACGTCGTAGATCCAATGGGAAATGGCTCAGGAATAGTACAGGTTCGCCACACATCACTGCTTCCCGGCGCTTGGTCATCAACCACGACGGACTGCCCGCTAATTTCGACTGCCAAATCGCGTCCAGCTGGAGTACAGGGATTACCGGAACAATTGTAATTCATACGCAAACTGACATAGTAAGCATCCCCGGCCGACACATTCACCGGAATAGGCAATGTAAATCCCCAAATATTATTAAACCCTTTGATAAGACAGCCGCCCGCTCCTGACACGGTGCCGCATGAGGCATAGGTATTAGTCGTGGAGTGGCAGGCGCTAGCCAGCCAACCAGCCGCCTGACATGTAGCGCAATCTCCGCAGCTGACACCCGCACCCAGCGACTCCTCTACATGAATAGGCCCTGAACTGTAGGTAGGGTTGCTCAAAATTATTGTTTTCAATAATTCACCCTCACTGAATAACACATAATCGTACAGTCCATACAATGGTATTTTCCATGGAACTGTCGCGGTTAATGATTGCTTCAGGGCACTGCGTTCACCCACTGATTTGATCTGAATCAATGAGGGTAGGTCAACAACATTTCCGGCACCATTGGGCTCGTCATACGGGATAACCGAGACGCGAGATAAATTCCCAAACAGTGCCTTAATCCGCACGCGATAGCCGCGCGGAACTATGTTATTGAGTGGATCGTCAAATACGTCGAGTTCGTTAATAGTCCAGCCATTGGCGAGATCAGTCGGCCCAATAAGTTTTCGAGCGGCCACGGACTCGCCCAGCGTACCCTGCTCATCCCAGGCAATCCAAGATACCTCTGCCCAGGTACTTGGATCCGCTCCTCCATTCGTCACGACTATTGATTCAGCCACTGAATTCAAATCAAGTGTCAATGAATTTTCAAAATCATAATAATCAGCTTGAACAAATTGATTCTCGTATACCAGCTGATTTTGAATGACTGACGATTGCTGGCTGCTGCCAGCGTTATCATAGTTCGTATTATTGGATAATGACGCGGATAATCCTTGGATAGCTGTCACCGCATCGGCCAAGGTATTGCTGCCATTTATTCGCATTCGTTTCAGCGTATGCAAACCGCGCTCAATGCCAGACTCAGCCGCATAATAGGCCAGGACGGAGTCAGCCGCCGTAGTCGTCAGCTTCAGCTCATTAATAATAACCACCGATACCGTGATGGCAATGGCGGTAATCAAAAAAGTAATCAAGAGAACATACACCAATACAATCCCCTGAGGTTGAGTTGTGCGTCGATTAATCATGGTACTGGTTTTGTAATGCACTGGTAATAATCCGAGAGCTGACCAGAGTCTGCATGTTCACACTCGCTCGTTCTGCCTGGCTCTGACCGATAGCCGTTGATTTAATCATAATCAGCACGTGCGGCTGAACATTATCCCCATTACTGTAGTAACGACAAATGTCGTCCGTACCACAACGATAGGAATCCAGTCCAGCGGCAGTACAGGCAGCATCTCCCAATAATTGGCAATCAACTGGAAGAATGTTAGCAAAAGGATCGGCGCTCGGGGTAATCGTAAATGAAAGCGCTTCAATATTGACGCCGACTGGTGTCACATCAAGCCAACCGGTCCCGGCAGTATCGCATTCACCCGCCGTAACCTCTGTACAATATTGTACCCGGTCAGTGGCATGGCGAAAGAATACTAATTCGCCGCTCTGGCTGCGCAATGCCAGGGTGTCCACCCCGCTGCCAGCGGCTGGATGTAAATCGGTTCCCTGCGATTCGTAGTAATCATAATTAATGGTACCCAGCCGCACTTCCTGGGTCATCGTTTCAAACAACGCCCGCACGTCATCCAAAATCTTTTGTGATGCGAGCGCACGACGCTGGCTGTTACTGACCAGTAGATACACATTGGTCGCCACTAATACAGTCACGGTGAAAATCGCCATCGCCACGATCATCTCGATGAGGGTAAAGCCTGATTGGTTGTGTCGTCGAGTATACATATTATAGCGTTTGCCAATTATACAAACGATCTTCGAGAATCACTTTTCGATTTGATGCAGCATCAGGCCACCGTACTTCACTGATAATCCGATACCCGACCGTTTCCGGATACGCCGCGACTGGGCTGCCGCCCTGGCCACAGGTATAATTATCAAATTTATCCACAATGCGTTCTGCACCGCCCGCGTCATGGCAAATCGGATTGAGGTAGACTAATCGGTGATATTCCGTAGGATTACCTGTCACGCCAGCGCCTTGCCGATAAAAATTATTATTCAAATAGATACGCGCGGTCTGATCAGTAAATGCGGCAACGGAAAAATCAAAGGCGTACGGACTGGAACCGGTTATTACGGGAATAGCCGGACTCGCCCCTGTCAATCCGGCATCCCATACTTCATGTGCACAGGTGCCAGCGCCACAAAAGGAATCAGAGGTACAGGGCAAGCCTTCATTAGTGACGCCAGACCCACTGTCAGTGCAAATGCCATACTGCACCGTCACCCAATTACTATCCCGAATCCCGCGCGCGAGTTCAATCCCCTCGCGCGCTAAGCTGGTGGCGACTAATTTCTGCCGACTTTCCCGACTCGCGTTAATACTGGATACGATAAGCACAATCGTGGCGGTCAGCGCGGTAATCATGATGCCGAGAGCGAAAATAAGCTCAAGCAGCGTTTGTCCGGATTGGTTTTTTTTACTCCCTAGAATGTGCATCCGCCTTGGCTTTCGCTTATTTGATTAGACGCCCGGTTAACGGAAATAATGCGACAGATTGTGTCTATTTCTTGATGCTTCATCAGCAAATCGACCTGGGTACTGGCATCAGGCAATGCACCAACAAAAAATGAAATGGTGCCGGTCGGAGGGATAAAAACAATATCCAACGAATCAACCTCCGCCGCATGGGTGACGCCGCCGATGCGATACGCGATCATGCCCACATGCGTAGGAAGCGTGTCGGCCTGGAAAATGAGTGGATCAACCACTGAAAAATAATTTTCTGCGGTATTAGTATTGCCAAAAAGCGTATAACTATATGGGGCGCCAAAATGTACGCCGTATCCGCCCGGCGGTACTGCGTCAGTGCATGAGTTAACTGCGCCCCCGCAGTACGCGTCATTAGCACACCGCTCATACGCATGCTGCGTCGCTCCAAGTCCGCAAAAAAATAAACTATTACCTCCCGTGGAATACCCTTGTGCTAACCGAATTGATTGAATTAATTGAGTACTGGTCGAGCGTAAATCCTGCGTCTTATCGCCGCGGTTAAAATTAACGACGATGATCATCGTAAGCACACCAATAATAAACATGACAATCAATAATTCCAGCAGGGTGAATCCTCGACTATTGGGTTTCGCTATCATAAACCGATTAGTCCACGATAAAATTCTAAAATGCGTTCACCGAAAAAAAATGAAATAATCGTCGCCGCGGTTAAAAAGGTTCCAAAGGGTACTTGGCTTTTCCATTTCTTAGTATGAGCGACGATTAACCCGATGCCTACCAACGAGCCACAGCAATACGCAATGAAAAACGCAATCAATATATATGGATACCCCAGCATCAGACCCATGACGACACCCAGGCGAATATCTCCCCCGCCGATCCACTTACCCCGAGAAATAATGTATTGCACATAGAAAAAGCCCCCGCCGATCACCGCACCGATAAACAAATCAATGACCGCCACGCGCAATACCACAATAGATAAGATAGCGCTAACCACCATCGCCGGTATACTGACGCGATCAAGGATCAAATAATACCGCAGGTCATACACAAACATGACAATCAAAAAAATAGTATAGACACTGTACACGAAGAATTGTACCGACACCCCAAACTTCCACCACAATAACCCGAGGAGTAATCCAGTGGCTAGTTCAACGAGTGGATACTGCCAGGAAATTGGCTTGTGGCAATAGCGGCATTTCCCGCGCAGCATCACAAAACTAAAAACCGGGATAAGATCCCAGGTAGATAAATCGTGTTTACAATGCGGGCAATACGACCGCCCGCGGACAAAACTAACTCCAGCGTGCAAACGATAGATCACCGCATTTAAGAAGCTCCCCACCACCAGGCCTAAAATAAGTACTAAAAAAGCGTCCATAGTCGCTTTATTATACCAAAAAATAACCCTCTCGTATAGAAAGAAGCTTAATGAAATGGTGCCTACTGTATCCCTTCCGGAGACAGGGTGTGCTGCCCGGCGGCATAATTTCCGTAAGCATTTTCCAGGGAAAAGGTCACCTGATAGGTTAGCTCACTTGGCACGGTTGTCACGGTATACGCACCACCGCCCGGGTCTTTGAATTGGGCACTATCAGAAAGATACCCAGACAAATTGCAGGCGCTGACTAAATCCCCAGCCGTGGCGCAGCCATTGATCGCCGCATCACCGTAACTTGCTCGATTATTAAACATCATTTCAAAAGCGGCCTGCAGCCGCGCCATGTCAGCCATCCGCTTGGCATCACGCGTTTTTGATCGCTCTTGATTGAGTAAGAAAAAACCGCCCCCCACAAGCACGCCAATCACAATGATGATGGTGAGAATGGTAACAGTGCTAACTCCTGATTGATTTAATTTCATATGTGTAAATACATTATGTCGCTGGCAATGTCGGACAATTATTCGCCTCGCCCGAGACGCCAGTGGAATAATAATAAAACCATTGTCCTGAATTTGCTTCTTGATGGAAGCAAAATACATAATTTCGGTGGCCGACTTGCGCAGATTCATTGGTATCATAGTAATAATAGAGACCATTGCCAATGGTGTTTGTTGGATCCATTATTGCCTTGCTCATGAACGTGGGAAAGAGCGGGTTGTTTGATGCGGAAAATATGCTACCAACCGCACCGCTGGTACTGAGATCCGGGCCGGTACCACTCGCCGCGATGGGGATGGGGTAGTGCTGATACGTCTCCTGATACAGTTCGAGTGCTGCTCTGATTGCGGTCAGATCAGCAAATCGTTTCGCATCCCGCGCGTCTCGTCGCGTATCCATTAGCGTAGCAATGCCAATCGTCGCCAAAATGCTAATGATCGCCATCACTACCAAGAGTTCAATCAATGTAAATCCTTTTGGTACGCTTTGTCTCATGCGAGTTCGTATTACGGGTTACCGCATTCTGAACACAAGTATAGCCTATTATTGCATTTCACTCAACGATTGGAGGCCGGTAATAGCCGGTCCAAATTGATCTACGTACTGCAAGGACTGTAAATAATAATACTCGGCACGTGCAGTATTCCTCTGCGTTTTCATAATTTCTCCCAATAAATAATTCAGTGCGGCTAATTGAGTGGGTAAATTCGGATTACGAACACGTATACCAGGATAATATACATCGAGGTACTCGCGGATAACCTGCGCCGCTTCATCATAGCGCTCTTGAGAATACAGTGCAAAACCTAAGTCGTAAAAAATATCAGGCAAAAATAAAGGGTTAAGCTCGGTTGCCCGAGTCAATGGCACGATCGCACGCTCATACTGATCCTGCGCAATGTACAATCGCCCCAGCATCCAGAATGGGCGATACTGCTCCGGCTGCCGCTGGGTCAAAGTTAGTAATCGCTGCTCCAGAGCGGCCCGCTGATCTGCCGTCAGCAGCGACAAATTGGTTATCGCTAATCCAGCATACTGGGTATAAACAACCAAATCCGGATCAAAGCGCTGCCCTTGCTCATATGAAGCAAACGCTGATTCAAATTCTCCACGTTGTGCCTGGCGCTCAGCCATGTCAAATAAGTACGCACCCATAAATACAGTGAGCCCGCGAAACAATACAACTATCGCTGTTATGAGCACGCCGGCCGATATCATTTTTGATATCCACGGGCGATCACTGTCGGCTTCTGCTGAAGCTAATTCGCCCGTTTGTTGACGCCCCCAGGCCATCAATACCCCCAGCATCAACCAAAACAAAATAAACACCAGGGCAAAATGCCAACCAAAATCAAATGCTGCATGCGTTGCTGATGCGAGCGCGCCCAGGGCTGCGCCGATCAGGATTCCTCGCCGGTGTTCATCAGTCTCGCGTCGAATCACTACTATGATGCGCCTGCCTACTAATATGATAAAAGCAACGAGGGCCGCTCCTCCAAAAACGCCCAGCTCAGCAAATGCCTGCATATAATAATTGTGCGCATAACGCGGTTGCTCATTGACCGTCTCAGCATACCGAGCATACATATCTTGATATGTATTCAAACCGGTCCCAATAATAGGGTGGTCAATTGCCATGTGAATCGCGCTGACCAAAAAATTCCAACGCTGGCTGAAACTTGATATGAAATCGGAATAGGAAATGGTCTCATAAATTTTAATCGCCCGCCCCAGGTCTTTATGCTGAGCATAGCGAAAACCAATTAGTCCTCCTACGCCAAGGATGGCACAGAGGAGCATGATCACTACCGTTGTACGACTAAATATTTGTCGATGAAAACGACGCAATAATATGTAGAGTGGAATAATACTACTGACCCAGGCGGTGTATGAATATGTCAGAGCCAGCCCCACGATCATGGTTAGTGCAGATAATCCCCATATTGTTTTGTACAGTTTCCGCTCCGCCTGAATCCACTGTATACACGCCAATGGTATGAGGAGAATGAACACGCCAGATATCGCATTTGCATTAAACAAAAAACCGCTCAAGCGAGGGCTCGATTGATTGAGAAACATTACGAATCCAGCGAGTGCCCCAAGCACGCCAACCCCAATGACTCCCCAATTAAACAGTTCAATATGTCGCCAGGTACGAAAAAAATGTATAGCGGAAAAATAAATAAGTATATAGGCAGCCAGCAAAAACCAGTAGCTCAAACTCCCATACCAATGTACGGAAAAAAATACCCCCGCCAGCCCAATGACGAGCCAACCAATCATATATGTATGCGGATGGCTGACGACTGATCTCCAGCGAGTCGATGCGGTATTAAATCGATGACCTCGGAGAATTAAAAAGGCAAATAAAAAAGAAAAAATTAGAACAATTGCGTGCACCCATTTGCTCCATTCTGCAGAAAAAAATGAGGTCACCGTGAGCAGTGCCATGAACAAAACCATAATGATTCGGTCACGCCCTGATACTGCCGGCATAATATGATTCATAACGGGAAAACGTTTCACCATTCAGATGCTAAACATACGCTGCCAATCCAGTATATCACGCTTTGTCAGTGTTCTTCGATGCCCAATCACCAAGCGCTGCCGGAATAAACGAGGCAAGGCAATCAGTGCCGCTACTCCAATCCGGATAAATAGCCACGCCCGGACAAGTGTTCCACCGGTGCCGGCAGCCAGCGCCGCACGATCGCGTACCGCCGCCGGCCAAAGCGAGATGGGTAAATTTTTTATGGCAAAAAATATCCGGTTCCGACCAGAATGGAACAGTCGAAACGTTGAGGCGAGCGTATTCACGGTAGCCGACACCTTATGATAAACCACCGCTGACGGCGCATACACGATCTTCCACCCGCGCAAACGAGCGCGTACTGACAAATCGGTATCCTCGATATAGGCAAAAAAATGGCGATCAAAATAATCTCCATCCAGGCAAATATCCTCAAGCATTTCCCTTCGATACAGTGCGGCGCCGCCACGCGCAATGAAGCATTCGTTTTCCTCTGCATATTGACCCCTATCTTTCTCGCCTGCGCCACGTGTAACTACCTTGAAGGCATGGGGCAATAAATAATCCCCCGCTGAATCAAAGACGTCTCGCTGAAAAAAATTCATCATCCGGCTGGCCACGGCTCCAATACGAACATCGCGCTCAATAGCCGTGTGCAATGCCCTGAGCCACCCGGCATCAACTTCGGTATCATTATTCAGCACCGCGATAAAACGAATGGTAGAATCCTCCAGTACCGCGCGAATGCCAATGTTATTCCCCTCGGCAAACCCTACATTTTTTTTGTTAGCAACTATTGTTACTTCGGGAAATGAATTCCGCACATACTCGACTGAACCATCACGTGAACCATTGTCGACAAGAAATATTTTCGCACGGACGGAGTCCTGCCGGCACACTGAAGCAAGACAGGTCTCAAGATGCTGGCGACCATTCCAATTCAATACGATGACTGCGGTATCAGCCTGCTGCATACAGACGAGAAAAAATTATATGATCAATGTATCAATAAAACTATGCTGATACAAGAGCGGCCAAAGTCGAGGCAGCAGTGCCAAATACCAGCCGAGGCTCAGAACAACAAATAGCCCCACGCTCAGCTTCCCCGTCATCCCATGCTCCGACCACAGGTGCCAGCACCAGTAGGCAAGGGCAAGGGCAATTAGTGGCACTAGGGGCAAAAAAACATTCCACGTGCCAGGGATAATAATCCATGGCACTGCCACAACAAACAGGCTGCTAACTATAAACACCAGCCCGGCCTCCCGCTTCCGTATCAAACGCACAGCAGAAGCTATCAAAACGCCCAGGCCTGCCCACAAGATAATAATATTGCCCGAGTACACTACCTGATATACTCTCTGCCAGGTCACGGGATTATCATAGGCAGCGCCACTCTGGATGGGGAATGATTGAAACCATTGAATAATCCCCCCATTAAACCAATCCGCACCGGACCGAAATGCACTATGAAATTCAGCCATGTCACGATGCAGTGTCAATAAATTTGGCAAACCAGGAATAAGCAGATACAGCGGCATGAAGAGTAGGCAATAGCAGGCAACCGCCACCACCGTCGAGAAACCCATCATTCGTACCCAATGATTCCGTTTGATGAGAGCTGCTCCCCAGAGCAGCACCAGCAAACCTCCACCAGTCCACTTAATAGCTGCCGTGCAACCAATCATAGCGGCTGCGCCAACTGCCCAGGCAGCCCGCCCCGCCTCAATATACCGCCAGATGCAATACAGACTCACCAATATAGCCGTAGCTAAAAAAGTATCAAGCATCGCCAGCCGACCGCTGGCAAACCAATATGTTTCTAATGAGAGAAAAGTTGCAGCAAGTACCGGCACGATGTACCCGCCAAACATGCGCTTGGCTAAGAGATACACAAAAATAACACCTGTGACACCAGCCACAACAGAAAAGATTCTCCAGCCGTCAGGATTATCGCCAAATAGTCGTATGCCCAGAGCGATAATATATTTACCAACCGGCGGGTGTTCACTATTAATCAGTACCCCATCAAAAAACCCACGTGCTGCAGATACATAGGCGACCTCATCATAGCGAAACCAGTGGTATCTTCCGAGATGTATCGAATACATGACATAATTAAAAATACTTATTCCGCCGAGAAAAAAATAATCCCGAATTTGTAGCTGCCGATTAATCATACTATGAACCTACCACCTTCTCACTTCCGCAGCAATGGTAAAACAAAAAGCGCTCTGGAATATCCAGAACGCTTCTTGTTTTTAATATCCGAAGATACTAGTCAGCAGTGATACCACAGCCAATAGCACCAGTCGTGTAATCATCATCATTCGTACCATCACCTTTCAACCAGTAATAATGTCCTGTGGCAGCTGGAGACTCCAACTGTGCATACAGGATATAGAACGGCGCGGTGAGACCACCGTTACATGCTTGGTAGCGGTAGTGCCGAGTCGTATCCTGAGGATCATCCGGAACTCGAGTAATGTAGGTCGGCGCTAATGCGCTCAAAGCTACGTTAGCAATACCACTCGTTGCCGGGTAGGTGCTGCCGTAATCGTCTGAGTACAGTACTAAACCAGTACGAATCTGACCAAGGTCAGATTTACGTGTGGCGTCACGGGCTTTTTCCCGGGCGCCATTTAAGGCTACCAAACCGATCGTTGCCAAAATACCGATGATGGCAATAACGACCAATAACTCAATAAGGGTAAAACCTTTTCGTTTCATGTCTTCACCCCCTTTCTATATAGTGGCAAAGACATGCAATATGCTTCCGCGTTCTGCGAAATATCACAGATCACGGATCCGCCTGACCCGTGCTCTTCACAGAGCAACGAAAGCGGATACCACATGTCTAGGAAACCACTTGGGATACTATTAGTTTCTTAGATTGAAACTGATAATTGAATGTGCCGTACGACAAGCTGATGCAAATCCTGTGTATAGAATAAATCAATAATATCACATTTCGTACGTATTGTCAACTAAAACTACGTAAAAAGCCAGCGTCTATTAGCTTAAATAGTACTGGACAGGTTATACAGTGGCAGAATAATGGCAGAAACCAAGAAACCGACGGCCACACCGATAGCAATCATAATAATTGGCTCGATTGCCGTTGTTAAATTCCCCAGAGAATTCTCCAATTCCCGCTGATAAAAGTCAGCGATTTTCTCCAAAATTTTATCCAATTGACCCGACTGCTCACCCACGCTCATCATTTGCGACAACATCAACGGCACGTCCTTATTCTGGACAAAAACGGTCGTGATTGAAGCGCCGCCTTCAACCTTTTTAATGGTTTCCCGAGTTAAATCATGATACAGGGTATTCCCCACTACATCAGCTACGATATCCAAAGATTTGGTTAAGGGTACGCCTGAGGTCAGCAGCGTCGACAATGACCGAGCAAATCGCGTCAAATACAATCGGCTAAACAGCGCCCCAACCAAAGGTAGCCGAATTTTTACTTTATCAATTACCCGTTTGCCTGCTGGAGTTTTATTATACCAACGGAATAAAATGACTGCGCCGATCGCCAATAAAATAATAAGCCACCAAAATCCACGCAAAAAATCACTGATACCAATGAAGATGATAGTGGTCAGCGGCAAATCAACATCCGCTCCTTCAAAAATTGAAGTGATCTGCGGCAGCACAAAAATCATCATCATCGCTCCGACTAAAATAAGAGCGCTCACAATAAACGAAGGGTAAATCAATGCGCCGCGCGTTTTTGCTTTCAGGTCATAATCTTTTTCTTGTTGATCGGCCAAATAAACAAGAATTTCATCCAGTCGCCCAGTCGTTTCCGCTGAACGCACCATCTGAATAAAGAAGTTTGAAAACACGCGAGGATATTTCCCCAGGGCCTGAGATAATTTAGCGCCACCATCAACTTCGTCAGCGACATCAGACAGCACTGATTTTAGCTTGACGCTGTTTGTTTGTGCCACCATAACTTTCAGCGCGCGCACAATTGGCACGTTTGATGAAATCATCACCGACAACTGCCGAGCAAAAACTACGATGTCCTTCGAACTGACCCCCGATCCAAATGACAGTCCTGAAAATAATTGCCGGGATTTCCGCTCCTTCAGCGATACGATAAATAAGCGCTTATCGCGTAACATGCCATACGCAATATTTTCCGACGGCGCCACTACGACGCCATCTACTGTTTGCCCTTCGATTGTACGCGCTTTATACGCAAATTCCGACATGGGTAAAAATTATTTTTTCGTTTTGCTAATAATTGATTTCACTTTTTCCACCACTTCCGCTGGCATAAAATGCGCTTTGATCAAATAATCCACCGCACCAATTGCCAGGCCTTTCTGCACATCCTCTTGCTGTCCGAGATTGGTCAGCATCAAAACCGGAATATTCTTTGTTTTTGGGTCGCTTTTGAGATTTTTTAGCACGTCAAACCCGCTCATTTTCGGCAAAATGACATCGAGCAAAATAATGTCCGGCTTGATTGATTGCGCTTGTTCAAGTCCCGCCTCCCCGTCACCTGCCAAAACCACTTCAAAATCTTCAAGGTTCATCTTGGTAACGTACATGCCGGCTAAAAATGCATCATCCTCAACCAGTAATATTTTTGTTTTGGAGTTGGCCATATGACTATTTTTTAGTTGCGCTTAATACTTCACTAAATGACGTTTTGCGTTCCAGAGCCTTCATAATGCCGTCCTGTGCCATCACGACCATATTTTGGCGGAGAGCGGTCTCGCGGATAGCGTCAATCGTAGGATTACTCACAATAATATTCTTCATCTCATCATTGACCTCAATAATTTCATTAATCAAAATACGTCCTTTGTAGCCAGTGTTTTCGCAGCGGACGCAGCCCTTGCCTTCATAAAATTTGAATTCCGGCTTCTCCACGCCGAGATGGCGTTTATAGGCTTCTGGCGGGATGCCCATCATTTGCTTCTCTACCTCTTTCATTAATTCAGCGGGAAGCGCCACTTCTTCTTGGCAGTACTGACATAACCGACGCACCAAGCGCTGAGCCACCACTGTTGAAAGTGAAGCCGTGATCAAGAATGGTTCAATTTTCATATCAATCATGCGGGGAATCGCGCCAAATGAATCATTGGTGTGTAGTGTGGATAAAACTAAATGTCCCGTCAGCGAAGCGTGCACGGCTAATTCAGCAGTTTCACTATCACGAATTTCACCGACCATGATCACATCCGGATCTTGGCGCAAAATAGAGCGCAATCCAGCGGCAAAGGTCAGTCCAACATCAGGGTTGATTTGCGACTGATTCACCCCTTCGATGTAATACTCAACCGGATCCTCTAGGGTCACGATATTAATTGCCTCGTCATTCAATATAGTTAACAACGCTGACAAAGTGGTGGATTTACCCGAACCAGTCGGCCCGGTGAGTAAAATCATACCCACGCTTTTTTCTGTAGCGCGTTTCATCAAGTCTAATGATCGTCCCTCAAACCCCAATTTTTCTAAATCAAGCACCACCGCCGCACGATCCAAAATACGCATCACGACTTTTTCATTGGCAAAGAGTGGCAGCGTCGAAACGCGATAATCAATAATACGCCCACCCCACTCCGTACGGAACCGGCCGTCCTGTGGCACCCGCGTTTCATCCAGCTTCAAATTGCACATAACTTTAATCCGAGCCACGATAGAATTATGAACATACCGCGGTAATACCAACGATGTGTGCAGCACGCCATCAACTCGATACCGCACGCGCGTCTCATTTTCCACCGGCTCGATGTGAATATCAGATGCATTGCCTTCGACCGCGTGCTTCAAAATAACATTCACCATCTTAGACACAGGCGCGCTCTTGACCACCTCCTCCATTCCCTTTTCCTTCGTTAGCGCCTGCTCCAACATATCCTCGTCGCCATCCTTCTGCTCGGTACTTGCGAGCGCCTCTTCGACTTCAGCGCCGAGCGTTGCATATTGTTTAAACGCTTGGCGGAAACCTGCATCAGAAATCAAAAAATAATTTAATTTGTACCCATTTTCTCGTGCAATAAATTCTATGGCTTCAATCGCCTTGAAGTCTCCCGGATTAACCATGGCGACCGAAACCGTGTTCCCCTCTTTTGCGAAGGCAACCACGTGATAATTCTCGGATAATTCGCGAGGGATCAAATTCAAAACTGATTGGGAAATTGTTTTCCCAAATAAATCAATATAGGTAACCCCTAATAATTGCGATCGACCACGCGCCACATCCTCCTCAGAAACAAATCCGCGCTGGAGCAATTCAGCGATAATCGACTCGTCATCCGTGGCGTGCTCGCGGACACTGGCTAATTTGTCAGCAGGTAACTGTACTTGCTGAGTGACAACATCAACAATTGATTGAGCTGGGGATTGAAAATTTTGATTCAATTGATCATCCATATTCAGCGGCTCGCTTAGAAATTGATTGGCTCAAAAGGATTAGCGTGATACGGCACGCTCACGAGTTCGCGTGTCGATTCATTTCCCTCAGCATCGACTGCAGTAACCGTGTAATAATACGGCGTATTCGGCTGGATTGACGTATCGCTAAATGAATATTTGTCGCTATCGGCTCCGCTGCCCCCCTGAGGAGCACCCTCCACTAGTACACTGCCGAGCTGACCGCTTATTGCAGAACGATAAATTCGCACTAAGGCAACGTCACTTGGATCTAATAATTGCCAGGTGATGGTCAATGAATCGTCGTTTGAGGTTACCGCCACATTGGTGGGACTCGCGGGTGGAACTTCATCAGTCGCGATAGCTGCTATATTAGACGAGTACGGTGATGTATCACCTTCAGCATTTGCCATGCGCACTACGTAATAATATCGAACAAAATTTTCCACCGTTGTATCTCGGTAATTAAGTTCCGCGGATGCATCGGATGTTTCCAGTGTAGCGATTAATTCTCCCCTATCAGACGTATTTTGCGATCGATAAATCTGCGCTGACGTAAAATTAACAAACGCCGGATTTTTCCATGAGATAATAAGCGTATTACCAACGCCGGGATTTTCTATGTGCACATTGGTGGGGGGCAAGGGTACACTCAAATCAAGAGCGACACCGCTGTATTGATCGGCATATCCCTCGTGCGGTTTGCGTGATAAGCCATTTAACTGGGAATCAGAAAAAATATCCTCCTCAAACTTCGGCACGCTTACCTGAGGCATGGTACTGACCACTCCCGTCGGTGATACCTGCTGCTGGCTGGGCGCCGCTGCGTAAAATTGGCTGTAGACGAAATATCCACCACCCAGCACAATCACGAGTAGCGCGATAATGAGATTGACAGTTCGTTTATTGAGGCTGTGTTTCTGAATCAACATATAATATTATTGATAGTACAGCGTAAGGTTGAGCGTATAGTTTGTCTGATCTGGATCGTATGCCAATGAGGTTAATTCAAGCAGCGGCAATTGCGTGCTCACCGCATCCAAAAAACTTTTCATTTTTGAGTAGCTGGTAACATTTTGCACTCCCAGAGATATGTTAAGTGTCTTAATTGCTGCCTTGGCCGCTTTTTTGGAGCCGTCCGGTATGCTTAATGGGCCGCTATCAATACTAACTAATGATAATTCATTATCTGCGACGAAATCCTTCAGTTCAATCATAATTTGCGGGATTTCTGACTCATGGGGTAGGACTGACTGCAGCTGAGCAATCTGTGCGTGAGTGACCGCCCGATAGCGAGTTTCGAGATCCTCGAGCCGCTCAAGGGTAATCCGGCGCTGATTAAGCGCTTCGAGCTGTGTATTCAAATCAACCACGCCCGCTTCCTGAATATCGGTCACAATACGCTGGACAAAAAAGAGATAACCCAATCCCAATATCAGCACCACGCAGCCGATGACGACAAAAATAAAGTACCTGCTAAAAATATAAGCTATTCGACGTTTGAGTAATTTCGATTTCATAAGGTCGGTGAGAAATAAAAGATGGCTGGCTGAACCGTCAATTCGACGGTGAAGGTCACTGGCGTGTCCCCGACTCGAGCAGCCGGAGTCGCGCTCCCTATCGCCGAAGTCGCGGTTGTGTTTGTTGATTCGGCCAGGGTTCCAGTAAAAGCAATCCCGGAAACCGTGACGTCAGAAACAAATGACTGAGCCTTTTCAAATACCATAAGCTGCTTAATCGCGGCGTCATAATTACGGCCAACCGCTTGCAGTGTTACGGTGCCATTTACATCAGCAGACATTGAGGTGAAATACACGTCAGGACTGGTTGCCCGCTCCAATTCTGAAAAGAATGATGACCAATACACGTGCTTATCCAGCAGTGTGGAAACATTATCAATCTGTACGCGCAATTCATTAATCTCATTAAGCATTTTCTCGTATGACCGTATTTGAATATCCGCAATGACGATCTGGTTATTCATTTTATTTATCTCGGTAGTAATCGAATTGTAATACCAGTTTGCCCAGAGCCACCCGCCAAAAACGACGCCCACGGCCACTACAATAAATGTTGCCAGCATCATCACCCGCGAAATCGAAATTTCTTGTTCAAGCGATTCTTCGGGTACTAGGTTGACTTCCCAATTCGTGCCAAGCGGTGCGCCAGCGCCCAAACCAGCCTGAGCCTGTAGCGTGTGAGAGGCCGCTGCTGGCCGATGAAATAATTCCTTGAACCATTGCAGCAAACGCATCCACCCCGAGAGCTGCTGTTTTTTTGGCTCAGCCTGGGTCATGGGTTGCGCTTCAGTCATGCGCATAGCTTCGTTTGTTGCGTGTTTTTTCTTCGGCACTGCCTGCACTATCGGAATTGTCGGGGCTGGCGGAACCACGGGCATTGCCGGCACAGCCGGTTTGGCAACTGACGGAATTGGTACACTCGAAACTACCGGCTTCGAAAATTTAATCGCCGGAGCTGGAGAAGGTGTCGTGGGCGCAATAACCGTTGGACGTACCGGTTGAATTACTTTTGGCGTTGGAGCAATGATTGGCGATGAAACTGCCGCAGCTTTGAAACGGACTGACAAGGCGGGCTCAACCGGTGTGGGCATTGCCTCTATTTCTGTTGCCGCAGGTTTTACCACTGCCGGCTTCTCTGCTCGCGCAAACAACCCACGTAACCAATGCAATAATCGAGTAAAGAATGATCCCTGATGGGTAGACTTGCTCAAACCAGCAACAGTCGTCACCGTAATCACGTCTCCATGACGATGCTGATCATCCACGGGCTGTGATACTTCCCTTTCTGAACGTACGGGCGAGTATTTAGGAAACCGTTCGCCCAGTGGCTGGGTTGGTACAGCGGGCGCAACTGGAGCCGACTGACGCCGCATAAAGCGCGCCAAAAATCCACCCGAATCTTTTGGTAATGGATGGGGCGTTACAACTGGTTTCGCCGCTGGTTTCACATATGTGATTACCTTCTTTTCAGGTAGAGCGGGTGCCGCTCGATATACAATATGCTCCTCAATATTCACTTTGCGCTCGGGTAAACGAACTGCTGTTTCGTCAGCAACTTGTTTTTTTGGTCGAGAAAAAGCACCCTTAAAAAATGTCAAAACACCTGCCCGCTTCACGCTTGATCGCGATTTTTCGCTATGCGTGGGGCCAGTCATGACAATGGTTTGTTCGCGGGATTGTTTTTCGGTTTTTGCTTTTGCTTTTTCCTCGCTAGGGAGGAGATTGATCGCCATAGTTTTGCCTCCTTTTGTTTTTTGTTTTGTGGGGTACGTGCTTTGGCGAGATGCACGGATACAACCAAGACCCTCATATCAGGGTGCTCGGCTTTTTTATTCAGGCAAATAATAGTTTTTCCCTATATTTACCTTAATATACATATATTTTAGCACATTTAAAAACTAAAGTCAAGCACCTCTGACCTTAAAATGCATAATTCAAATTATTGCAACTCTCGCATGGCCAAACCGATAGCAACGGACATGCGCGGACCCAATTCACGTAATAATGAATCAATTTCAACCGGATGCACCACGCGCGCCCAAGGATCGCCCACAAACGACCGAATGTTGAAGCTTTCTTGAATATACTGGGTTATGTTACCGAGAAAAGCCGAACCGCCAGTTAACACAACTTTTGAAATCGGCTGTTTATTCTGATTTCGGTAAATATTAGTAATATATCGAATTTCATTCATGATAGCGTTGATCACGTATTTCACTTGCTTTGGCAATTGGTCAAGCGGCTGATTAGCCATTGAAATAGTGAGATCACGCTTCATTTGCTCAGCCTGTTCATACGAAACCTGCATCGAATCCACAATCGCCTGGGTGATACTTTTCCCTCCGAGGTCAATACTCCGATTCAAGATAGGCACGCCGTCAGCATAAATGATAATACTCGTCGCTCCGCCGCCGATATCAATGACCATGATGGGATTGTGATCATTCCCTACCAGCGAGCGCTCGATAGCGAATGATTCTGTTTCCAAACCAACTAATCGGAGGCCAACGTCTTTAAAAAGGGCAACGTAATTATTTACTAAATTTTTGGGAGCGGCGGTTAAGAGAACCTTCAGATTTGGTTTTGAGTCTCCTCCAATAATACTCCGCTTATCAACGGTATCTTTCGCTGAAGCCCCTTTATCCGTTGGATTTGTGTTCGGGACATTCAATCCTGCAGTATTTATCTCTTTCTCTTTCTTCCTCTTTTTGTCCTCTTGCTTACCATCGTCGCCAGGCATGCCGCCTAATACCTCCCAATCCAAAATCATTTCCTCTAAGGGAATAGGTACAAATTTCTTCGCTTCCCATCGCACCGCTGAAATCAAATCCTTCTTATTCATGGCGGGTAGACTGATGATCGAACTGAATACGCTAAAGCTTGGCAGTGCCGCTACCGCATTTTCTGTGGATACCTTGGCGCGCTTCAGCAACTCACGCAAATGCTCAGCGATTGCCGCCCGCGCTTCTTTCGTATCATCCTTCACGATATTGTATGTCTCATCAATAAAACCATACGTCACCAGCTGAGGGCGATTCTGCTCTAACTGCAATTCAACAATCTTAATACTGGATCCTCCTAAATCGATTCCGACGTAACTTTGTTTTTTTGCCATAGGTAATTAATGTATAATGTAAAATCTATAATGCATAATCTATGTTCAGAAAATTATACATCATACATTACTCATTATTAAATACTTTAGGGAACAACGCGCTGATAAAGTGGCAACGCTCGAGTGAAGTCAGCTAAGCCCGGCGGCGTATTGGCCACGACTCTACCATCATACACAATCTGCTCCGCACCTTCAAGGTTTTTGGTATAGGTACGATCAAAATTATAACCGCTGGCGATGAAGAGCCCTGACACATACAACGGCGTCTGATAGTCAATATGCAGCTGACTCGTGGCTGGATTAATAGGTCGCGTTTCATTGAGCGCGGCAAATGTTTCATTGCCACCGCGGCGCAGACGAATGCCAATGTGATTTCCTACGGTGTAGCCAGCGCGGTCAATCCAGGATTGAATGAGCGATGTGCTATCGGTCAGCCAATGGACACTCCCTGTTCCCCAGGCCCCGGCGGCTACATCTTCTGCCACTTCTGATACATCCTGAGTCATCGCGTATTCAAATGGATTTGCTCCAATTACCGGCATATCATCTGCCTCAAGCAATCCTTGGCGGAGCTCAAACGGTGCACTTGAACTATTGCAATCATTTCCCTGTACGCGCAGATGAGACTCAACGATTTGGGCATTATCGGGCACCTGGGTAAAGCCCGACTGCGGCGCGAAACGTAAGTAAACTCGATTGGGATTATTCAGATACCAGCCCACGCTCTGACACGGCGAATTCGAACTCCAGCTACCGCCGGTACCCCAGGCAGCAGCATCATCGTCAAATGGGTCAGCTGCCACATCAGCCAATGTATAAATGGTCCGCTGAGGGGCATACTCAATAACCAGCACGGGCGCGGCTAAACTCAAATGGTCCTGCGACGCGAATGTCTTGAATTGGTTGGTAGTGGCCTGTCCTTCGTGCAAAACCAAACCAATATAATTCGTGGGGGCATACGCCTCATCATTCAAGAATCGTTTTACCAATGAGGTGATATCGGGACTATCGTGGGAATCAACCGTATTCCACGCAGTAGTATCATAGGTAACGCTGTTCGATACAACTGAATCAAACAGTGGCAGATTAGGAGTATTGGTAAAATTAACCCCGCCAACATTGTTTGAATCCATGAGATAAATACGGCCGGTGAAATCCCCTCCGCTGGTAAGCCCAGTCGAATCAAATCGCAAGTAAGCACGGCGAATCTCGGCTCCCGCCGGTACATCGGGCATTTGATAACGAAGGAACGTGCGAATTGCCTGTCCCGATGCATTGACGCCAAATGAAGCCGTCGTGCTCGTCGGCGTATTAGCGCCGGTCGATAATACCGTCGTGTCATCAGGTGATACGGCAACCGTATACGCCACCGGATTTTTACGCCCCGTACTGATGATGCCGGATGCAACGCCATCATCAGGATCGCGATCGATCGCCACATACACGCCAGCTAAAGTGTCAACTAATGAATTTACGGTAATATTGCCCCGCACAATAAACGCGGCTGACGGCATTTCACTTAAATCAGTAAGCGCCGTATTGTCATAGGTTATTGCCGCATTGATCTCGAGATCACCGTCAATAACGATTAACCCATTGCCAGTCGTACCACCCGCACCTTTCGTAATCGTCATTGCCGAATTAATCACCGCGTTACCATTGACATAGTAAACCTCTCCGTTCAGAACCGGCGCCGTGCCCAGACGCGATCCGTTGGCCAAGTCGCCTGCGGTTAACACATTTAAATCATGGCCAAAACGATTCTTCGCACCACCAACGTCGGTAATCAATGAGTCGATATCGAGTCGAGACAGCACCTTTTCACCAAACGGCAATCCAGCACCGGTCACCAAGGGATTCAATCCCGGCTCTTGTAATTGGCTGGTTGGTAAGCCAGTCTGAGATGAAGCATAATTCCCTGGGATCCCCTGGATGTCTCCATTGGCCTGAATCAAATAGGTGGCCGTGTATTGGCTTGACCCAGCTGGCGGTGGAGCCAGCGTCACATTTTCACCAGAGTACACATCACCAAATGACGTCCGAATATACGGGATGCCCAATAACGCGCTGGCTGGGATGAATTCAATCCAGCCGACTCCGCTGAGGATAGCCCCTCCGCTTAATTTTGTATACAAAACATTTGAAGATGCGCAGCGGTAGGTGCCAGGCGCTGTCGAAACCTCGAGACATACGGGATCCTCGCCACCACAATCCGCATCGCCATTGGCGGGATTGCATGCGGTGGCGCTGTAGTGCAGCTCATTCCAGGCAATATGCGGATTTGCATTTCGATCCAGTGCTAGACTTGGGCTCGTCGAAGAATCCGCAGTCACCCCGGCTGTTAACTGAGGATCATCATAATTCTGCATGCCACCCTCAATCCCATAATCCCCCGTAGCAGTAACCCAGGCTCCCTGGCCACCATTTGATTCTTGGTCCCAATACCGATATCGAACATCAGGAACCGCGGGAGGCTCGGTATCATCAGCCCAAGTAATATGCGGTTGGTCATCAGCATCAATCGCCAAAGTTGGCGCCCCGCCCATCTGAGCATGGCGCTGGGTTTCTCCCGTGACTACACCATTAACCAATATATTAGTCATCGCTGTACTTCCGCTGACCGTTACCCAATTAGTCCCGTTCCACGTCCGATACAGTACGAACTGTGGATCGCGCCAGACGATACCCGGCCGTCCTGCCGATGTCAGGGCGATGTCCGGATCCTGCCCATTGATAGTGACAATCTCATCTAATGCATCAACGCCTGCGTTCACCTGCAGATTAGTTGTGTTGGTTTGACCACTGGCGGTTACCCAATTCACACCATTCCAAGTGCGATAATTAATCTGCGCACCATTAACCCAGACAATATGGGGGATAGCTGGGGTTGATTGGGTAACGGTAAGTTTTGGGAACCATTCGGGAATTGATCCAGCAAGACTATTACTGACTTGAATATCATCAACTCCGCCGTCGGGATCAATCCAGACCCCACCTGATTTCCAACGATAATACACTTCAGCCGTATTACCATTGCCAAAACGATACACCACATGAGGATTCGATCCCGCGTCCAGGGCGAGGTCAGGCATGCCGCCATTATCTATCTTTTCCGGAGTCGTCCAATTTCCTCCTGCATCATCATAATAGGAGAAAAATACTTCCCCATTTTGATCGTACGTGCCTCCTTGCTGCCAAACAATATATGGCCTATCTCCACTTAATTGGAGCGATGGCCAAAATGCGTCCACGCCATTGATATTGCTCACATTCAGACGTGATGATTGAGGATCGGTCGTGCCTGGCACATACGCAGTTCCATTTGCCGTCTCCCATTCACCAGCCTTGAGCCGAGCATAATAAATTTGATACGAGTTATTAGTACTATTATATTCACTCCAGGCCATATGTGGATCCCCGATGGAATCAACCACCAGTGAAGGCGAGCCGTAATTATCCCCCTGATCGCTCGCCGCCCGACCTGAGGCGGTCACGCGGACATGCGGCAACCAAACTGAATTATTGTGCGTCTGCGGGATGAGTGAAGCTTGCCAGCCCCATCCAAACAATGTGTAGAGGGATACGTCCGTTGGATTTACATCAGGGTCGCCCAGGAATTGCTGGGAATCTATCTCGGTGCCGGATAATGTGTATCGACCGGAACGAGTCGCCCCATCATCGTACGTACCACCCAGGCGAATCCAGCCCCAATCATCATAGCCCAGCGCTTCCCCTTCTGACTTCAGGGACATGATACGCGCCCATCCGGTAACTTCTCGAGTGATACCGCTGAAGCTGGCAGTGGCAATTGCCTTGCACTGCTCATCAGCGCCCGTGGGAGCGTAATCAGGACAGTCACTCTGCGTAGCGCATGTCTCGAAGACGCATGATTCACCGGCCAGACAATCGGTATCGGCCACGCACGCACCAATGCCATCGGAACACACGCCATACCGCTGGCCAGACGATCCGGCTTGGTCATAGCAATACCCATAGCCGTGCCCGCTCGAAGTAGCTTGCGCGACTTTTACCAGATTGCCACCGCCACTGAGAAGGCCCGAGGTCGTGACCGTCCAAATCGCATTATTTCGATACATAATCTGAGAACCCATGACATAATCACGTGAAGAAACTTTATAACTATTAACCAGTGTCATAGTAGAGGCCTCATACTGGAAAATTCGAGCTTGGGAATTGCTGCACCCGCCACCGACCGAACTACAAGCCGCCCGCTGACAATAATTTCCCGCTCCACTGCATTGATAATCAAAATCACAGACAGCTCCACCGATAGCGCAGGTTCCTTCACTTCCCTGGGCGCTACACAGAATCGTCGCATCATTATTACAATTACCTAGTCCCGTATGTGCCGTCATCCAGAGATAACGGCCGTCATAGGCAATGCCCTGCGGATACTGGGGATGATCAAATTCTATCGTATCAATTATCGAACCGGCGACTGGGTCAATAATCATTACCGCGCCAATGCCAAACTGACCTCGTGGATGACTTGACGACGCAGTCAGCGGTACATACAAACTGGCATTAACCCGCACCACGTCATAATACGCAAAGGCATAACCCGATGGCAACGGGATGGATTGAATCGTTCCGGTATTCAAGTCGAGACGCGCGATGGATGTTTCATAAACATGGCCTGTCCACAATGAATGAGTGGTCACATCAATATTTGCATCTACGGGACGACGACCAGTGCCCCAATGCGTACCAGCAACGGCAATGCATGCCGCCTCAGTGGCATAGGCTGAATTAGAACAGCGACCACAGCGACGCGGCGCACCACCTGCCGGGAGGCCAGTATCACAATGGACTTCAGTATTGGTCGCGGGATCTATGCGTGATATTGAACCCCACCAATTGCCACCAGCGCCACCGCCGCCAGCTTCCTGATTAATAACATAAATATCTCCGGAGGTTGGATCATAATCAATACCTTCGGGATTGCATTGTGGGTCAGTATCGTGCGCGTCAGCACAGCTCACCAGATTGATGGTTGCTTCCACCGCCAAGGTCGTCGGATTTATGCGATACACCTGATTAGTCCCGTACGCGGTCACCCACACCGCAGTGCCATCAAACGCCGCATCCAGCGGACGCAACCCACCGATGGCCTTCAGGTCGACATACCCAACCGTGGTCATATCACTGACGCGTACTTTCAATACGCCATGATCAGCATTAGCCGGTGAATTAGACCAGTCCGTCCCCAGCGTAATCCAGTAATACGGACCTCCGGCGGTCACGCTGTCATAAGCAAATTTATGCAGGAAACCGGGACGGGGTTGTTTCACGTCATTCCAGGAGGCTGCCCAGTCAGTGGTCTGGGGCGGCGTACCAGCGCTTTCCACACATGTAGCTCCTTTACAATCAAAACTATCCGCGCACGCCTGCTGGGTATTATTAGCACAGACATTGGTATTAAATGTAATCCAACCGACACCCGCTTCGCCATATCCCGCATCCCAGAATCGGTAGTGCACATTCCAGTCGTTTGGCGTGAGACCATCGGACTCGCTCCACAGCAGATACGGATCTCCCTCCCCATCAATGTCAAACGCCAGGCCACGGATATCAAATCCGGTGCGTCGAGCCGCTTCGAGATTGGCATCATTATTTCCTCCGCCGTATGCGCCACTGGTAGTTATCCAGGCACCGGCGCCGCTATTTGCGGCCGGATCATAATTACGATACCGAATAATCTGAGGATTGCCAGATTCATACCCCATCACATGCGGATGACGTTGACGATCAACCTTCAGATCAATGGCAGACACGTTTCCACCTACGCCGGGATTATACGTCGCGCTAGTATCTGCGGGCACGGTGCCGTCAGCCGCTGCCCAGGCTGAACCATTCCAGGTAATATACCGCGCGCCACTCGTCGTTGCCCAGGCAATATGCGGCGTAACATTCCGGTCAAGCACAATCTTTGGACTTTTAACTCCGGTCGTAGCGCCATTGACGGCAACCTCAGCAGACCAGGCGCTACCATTCCAATATCGATACAGTACTTGATTAGCCGCGTCACCCCACACCACATACGGATAGCCTGTGGTGGGATCAACGGCTAATGACGGCTGATGATCAGTAGATGTCGTATTGGCAATATCATCGAAATCCGGACCGCCATTTGGCCGTACCCAATCAGCGCCACCCCACTCGGTATAGTAGACATCATAGGTGCCACCGACTTTCGATTTCTTGAAGGCGATATGCGCCTGATTGAGTGCATCGATGGCAATCGAGGGATACAAATCATCGAGGTTCCCCGTGATCACGTTCGTGGATACGTCAATTTTTTCATTCGTGGCATTCGTCGTGCCAGGCCGATACACAGTGCCCGTCGGCGCTACCCAAGCGCCAAATCCATTCTGCGCTTCCGGATTCCAGCGGAGATACCAAATATGATAATAATCTGAAATACCAGCCACCTTCTCGGCCCAGGCAATATGGGGATTCGCATTTTCATCAAACACCAGCGTTGGTTGCATTGAATCAAGGCTGGTCTGAGAAATATTATCCGCTCCCAGCGCACCGGCAGCCGTCACCCACTCGCGACCATTCCATCGCTGGTAGAAAATATCTTTGGTATTGCCCGCACTCGGCCAAGCCTCTGCCCACACCCGATGCACCCGGCCAAATGCGTCAATAACAATGTTCTTATCCGATGAATTCGCACTATTGGTCTGCGCCGGCTTATTCGTATTCACTGTCTCGACGGTGCTCCACTGCTCCTCGGGGATGCTCCGACCGGATGAGGACCAGGCATACCCGGTCACTGGATTGACGTCGCGCGTTTCCTCGAACATGGTATTGACCCCCCAGTCCTCGGAAGTGCCACAACTAAAGCCAAATCCCGTGAGATTATACAGATTGAGGCAGTTCGTGGAAATCCAGCCAAGATTTGATGACCAGGCCCAACCCACGATGTTATTCCGCACTAAGAATAGAGTGGCCTTAGGCCCAAATGATGTTTCAATGCAGGTATTCCCTGCCACGCATCCGCTGGCAACAATGGTCGGACCGTCGCCGTTGCGGGCTTTCATGGCAAAATCATATTTACTCGAGGGATCCAGCGCTACATCAATACCATTATTACTGCCCCACTGGCTATAGGTCGCCCAGATGCCTGAGCTGTCGCCTGAGGCACACTGGAAATTACCGCCTGACATATCAATACTCCCATCAGTCCGGGCGTATCGCTCATACTCAACATTACCATTACTATCATATTTAGTGACGCACAGAGCGTATTGGGTTTCTGGAATGCCGGCACCACCCTGAGGATTGCCATCGGTAGTGCGGACGGTTACATTTGCCGAGGTGCCTGACTCTGCCCGAACTAATATCGGCGCAGCTGGAATAGCCGCTAGCGTATAGCGGCAGGTCACGCCAGCGCCGGGAACAAATGAATTAATATCCCCGGTACCATTGACCAGGCGATCGGCATTCGCGGAACGCGCCTGGTAGCAGTAATTCCGATTGGCTGACAAACCACTATCCGTGACACTATTGGAAGTAATATATTGAGTCGTATGGTTGCTAAATCCAGCCTCACCACCACCGCCTGGTGCTGATGGATTATTTTCAAACGAAATTCCTGAGTTCGGCGTAGTCAGATTATTAAATGTGCTACCACTCGAATTCGCCATCACTGAAATCTGGTTAGTCTGAACATCGGTAAACGAAATCGAACCAACCGTCTCAATCGACGTATAGGCTCCAATGCTCCCCGTTAACGGATTACTTCTACCCAGGCGGCCTCGACTGTCACGGGCGCGCACCGAAATAGTGCATCGTTGATTTGCATCACTTGTACCGGCATTGCCATCATTGCTCGAATGGATATAATTTGTCCCCGCGGTATTGAAGGCAAGCGGCGTACTCCGACAATATTGATTATAGGTACCCGTATAATCAACCACCGGCGCGCCACCGACAGGCGCATTCCACAGCCAGCGCAGACTATTAGTCGTTTGACTGTCGTGATTCGGCGTTTGGTACGTAATTTCACACGGCGGAAGCGTATCAGATGGTGGAATAAAAAGTAGCAACGGAGTGACCTCACTGCTAGAATTGCGCACCTCTACCTTATAATACTGATAGGTATGAGAAAGTGAACACGCCACCCAAGAATTGATAATGTTATCATTAAATGTTTTGACGGTACTGCCGATCCATCTTTTTGTTTCCCAGGGTAGCGCTGTCCAGGTCCCCCCTTCACAATCGTCTGCAAATGGACGGGTACAATACGACACTCGATACGAGGTGGTGTCGCTTGGATTTTCCGGCGATTGCTCGGTGATAGTGACCGCACAATAATAATCATCGGTATCGTCATCTACGCCATCCACATGATTACATGCCACGGTAACATTGGGCTGGGCAGCATAGGTCCGCACCGGTCCGCCCGAACCTGACCACTGACCACACCGCTCCACATTTCCGTTACTGGCATTACCATTATCGCACCCCCGCACCGTAACCGTATACTGTTGATTTGGGCTGAGATTAGACTGTGTCCATGGATCATTCCCCGCCGGAGTGATATTCGGATATAAAATAGAACTCTGAAAATCAACCTGATACAGCCCCTCGGTGTCACGCGTATACGGAGCCGTCCAATCCCATTTGATATAGTTATGACCTTTGTTTGGATTGCATACTAAAATTGAACACAGCACTGGTGCGCTAGGTGCACACGGTGGCAGTGTATCATCCTTGACTGCTGAAGCGGCAGAATTTGTGGTTGAGGCATTATTGCCAGTCATTGAGGCATACACCCGAAAATAGAGCCGTGTGTTTGTGGCATTGGTGCAGCTTAAATTTTTAAACCGAACCGTCTGTCCATTCTGAAACGTTTGCGACCAATTCTGAGCATTATAAGTACCCAGTGCGCCACCGGGAATATACCCCTGAACATCAGTCCAGGCCGACGCACCATCATATGACCGCTGCACTTTATAGAAGTATGGCGGCGAAGGATTTACCGTATCGCGGATAGTGACATCACAATAATACCCATCAGTCGTGTTGTAATTGCACACCACGTCCGGTGTGGCAGGAGTATTCAGCGGTGTGCAATACTGCGCGGTATTGGACCAAACTGATGATGCGCTCTCACCAATCACACCAGTCGAATTTTTCGATTGCGCCCGAAAATCGTAACACGTCGCCGCGCTTAAACCAGTAAGCGTTATTCCAGTTGCTCCCCCCCAGGTCGTATCAGTCGCCCACTGGGCAGTACCAAATCGCGTACTACCGCCAGCCGAAGAAAAGTATTGCCAGCTTCCGCCCTGAAATATCTGCATCGCATACTGGGTACTACTCGGATTCAGCCAGGGCGAGGTGGTGGGCGCATTCTGTGGAGTCGTATTCAATGCTATCTGAAAAGAAGTACTGGTGTTATTGGCGCTCGCGGGATTGCTCGGGGCAGATGGAGTACGCGCTCGAGTATAAATGTCCACGTAATTGGTAATGTCCGGATCATTAACCGTATTATTTCTTGTGTTCTGTGAAAAAGTTCCTGCCGCGTAGTATGCATTCGGCTTCAAATACGCAAACGCAGAATACTCCCCTGAGGCGTAAAATGGCGTTAGTAACGGGATATTTATCCACTGATTGAACGTGAGGCAGCGAGCCTGACCGCCCGAGGATCCATTAGCTACCCAATCGCGAGTGCCGATCACGCCATCAGGAAAATTCGTATAAACGGTACTATTAGCCGAGGGTGGATCATCAACGTACCGGATATCGGCAGTTGGCGAATAATTCCAGCTGGGAGAAAAAGCAAATGTGATTAAGCCAATACAATACCTGGTCGGCTCCGGATCAGAGGCAAAATACGATCGCTGATTGGTATATTCATCACCGACCCCCGCCGCCGGCCAAATTTTAATCGATGACCACGTTTCAGAGGTTACCGAGGGTGGATGGATAGCCTTCGCCGCATATGTATAGTCATCTTGTACATTACTATAATTTGAAATATAACTGCCGGGTGCCTCCAAACGCTGTACCCGGGCGCGATACCAGACGTGCTTATCTGAGTACTGTGTCAGACTCGTGCTGGTCTGCAGATTGTCAGTGATGGTACAAATACCCGTCGTGCCGGCTTTTGAAGTGGTAGTACAATTATAGGTAACACCCGTGGTACAAGTGCCCGACCCCCCCGTCGTCAACGTAGTACAGATTTCGGTCCACGGTCCAGTCGATGAGGTCAGCGACCGCTCCAGACGAAAATTCGTCTCATCATCAAAATCATCATCAATGTCTATCTCCAGAGTTGAAATACTACTGTCGGATTGGGGATCAACCCGGCTGATTACCGGACGCGGGAAATAAACGATCTCCAGCCAGGCGTACGGCTGGGTAAGCGGCGTTGTCTGCACCTCAGTACCGGTCCGCACACCCCAATTTGGTCCATAAAATATCTCACTGGGAATATCCAGCTGAAATTGAGTAAGCGCTAAAGCACCCACCAAACCCAGCGAACTTAATTCGACATCAATAATACGCGTGCAGTTTGCTGGGGCGGCAACACAGTTCTGAGTGGCGCTCGTTGGCAGTCCGGTGGTGTTAATCAACCCCTCATTGGTCATACTGGAGGTCAGCGCCCAGAGTGCGGAAGGATTGCTTACTGATGTCCATTTGTCCGCACCAGAATAGACCGTGACGTTATTCCCCTCGGTAAATGTTTGCTCGCCAGCCACGCCGCCAGTGCGGTACATATTGAGATACAATCGTGCTCCCTGGACCTGCGCATCATCAAAGCCTGACCCACCCGGCTGGTTCGCATCGCCCGTGTAGAAACTTAGGATTTGACGATACTCCCAGCGGGTATCCGGGCATGAGCTACAGCTCTGGGGCGGGCCCTGCGCTCGAGTCCCCGTCAGCCAATATGCACCAGTGGGCGTGCCATTAAAAGTATAAGTATGGACAACCGGAGACGATGGGTACGCATATGAATCCTGAAGCTGGCCGTACAATCCAAATGCCTGTGTGCCAAAATACGAATTATCAATAACCAGTGGATACCGGGCATGCGCCAGCCAATCCTCGCCACTCGGGCTGATCACTTTCGATATTTCATATACTCGCTCATCAATCTGCGTGATGCGATAAGCAATGTCATAACTGGCCCCCGGATCGGTTTCTGCTAATTCATACATGACGGGGGCAGGAGAAATAAAGACCACGTGCTTGGTTGTCGTATCATGAAAAGTAATCGAACCATCCGGTTCTAATTTTGGATACAAGCCGGTTAATACCAACTGCTGGGTCAAGGACGGCAGTGTCGCAGCAGTCGTGGCTGAGTCCACAATCAGCTCCTCAATGAGCTTCCCTTTCCCCACTGAATACCGCGCATCAATGCCAGGATATATATCAGCATAGGTGACCTGGTCCCCGATCGCAGTCCAGACGCTATCCTGAGCACCTCGATAGGTAGTCTCGATCCGCCGTTTGCCATCCGGACTCTGGTACACAATAAAATTACTACTGCTAACATCATTTTTAAAATACGCTTTCTGAATATTGGTAGTATTTTCAAATGCATACTCGGGTTGCGCCGCGGGCACCAGCGCGGTATCAATCGGTGCATACTCTCCGGGGTTAGGCGTCAGGTATTGCACTGGCTCCGGAGAAAACATAACCGATGCAGTGCCGTCTTCATGAAGTACGGGGTCACTTTTATAACTCACATATTCGAAACCAGACTGATCAAATATCGATTCAGGATTGACGGCGCTATGCTGCTGATCCTTAACCAGTATGTGATACCAGCCTAATAAACCGGCCAAGCCAATACTACCGACCAGTGCGGCAATAAATAATATTCGTATAGTGATGTAATGAGAACGGGACATCATTGGGGTAGCGGATAACTAATCTCCAGATGGGGTTCAACGGTCGGAACATTCCCAATCACGTATGCTCCGGAAAATTTTCCATCAGTCACTGGAACAGCCGTGGTTGTCAATGCAATACTCAGCAGTAGGTGAACCCGAGCGCCAGCAATCACTGATTCGGAAAGCGGCACTGATGTTATACACGCCGCACTATCGGTCCGACAGATTGTGGTTGTTTTCGGATTGTCTGTCGGGAATGCCGCCAAGCTAATCCGGTCAAGCAATGTACCTCCAGTCGAAGCAAGTCGAGTAACTATACTAGGCAAGACTTGATCATATACACTCGCAATCGGTTGAATTGTCGCATCTGATAGAGGCGCCTCTTCACTGCTGACCTGACCGGATTGATGCAGCCCCAGTACCAGTCGGACAAGGGGTGCTCCCTCACCAGCAAACGTGTTGAGCGCATCACCAACATTAACGAATGAGAGTAAACTGACAAATGAAAGTGATGGTGCAGCACGCAGTAACCCATTGTCATCGGGTAACCGATAAGCACCAATTTTATATTTTTGTGCACGTGTATCTAATTGCGGCGCAGACGAATTAATGCGCCAAACTTGGCCAGTCACTGGCGTCGAGTACGGCGAACGATATTGATGTTCCAAAACAACTGGGCGGCTAACGAGCGATATCCATTCGGCTCCCGCCTCGCCCAGCGAATATTGAAGCGCGTCCTGCGCATAGGTAAGCCGCACATCGGTAGTCAATTCCCCTGACTGGAGATCAAGCTCCTCATCGGTCATAGGAATAAATAGCGTTGGTGAGATCGTAGAAAAAACAAGCTCGTGAGTATCGGCATCCTGCAACATGCCCTGTGCATCTCCCAGTCTACCCCAGGATAATCCATTCAGGGCTAATCGTGGCTGCCAGGACCATGTCTCAACGGTAGGATTATGAAATATTGTCTGTTCAATCAAAACATCATGGTCAAGGCGAAACTCAACATCAGTTTCTGGAGCGACCCCCTGATAGCGCACGACTGCGTCACTCAGCTCCCAAGCGCCAGCTTGAGCCTGAGGATATTGGATAGTGAAAGATCGCCCTTCGGTAACCTCAACCGTCACTGATGGCACTCCTTGATCGATCCAAAAACGCGTAGAAAAAATATTAGCAGTATTCACAAAACCACCCTCTGATTCAATCCAGGACGAGTCAATAGGCACTAGCGACCCTTCAGTTGTACGGTATTGCATAGCAAATGGATACACGGATCGTATAAATGTGCCTGAGGAACTCTCTTGATCAATATAATTCTTCCCGGCCTCCAGCATCGTGTGATCCAAAATAATAGCCTGGGATGACTGAGCATTATTCAATGCTCCATCATATAGCAAATAATACCAACCGATGAAGCCGAGTAAAAGCACAGCCAGAACTATCAGAAAAACGTAGTGTATTTTAGAAAATGAAATCATAATCCGCGACACGTTATCTGGCTAATTTTGCTATTACTATCCAGGGTAACACTGGCGACAAACTGACCATCAGGACAATCGGCAATACCGCCAGTTACGGGCACCGACGCGGTTAGACTTGACCAGGTATTACCGACCGTTTCAATGTCTGCCCCTATCCGTAGGTCACCTGATGCGCAGGCACCACCCGCCAAATCACTACAGGCACCATTATTGGTACACGGTCGATTATAGTATACCGCTCCCCCCGCTTTACAATAACCATTTTTCAGGGTCAATGATCCGGAGATGCGCATATGTCCTGCCTGCGTCTGATTGATGACGCTGCATGTTTCTGCTGTCGGACAATGCCAATCATACAGACACTGCCGGGTTGTCGTGATTGAACACGTGCCTGTGGTATGAGCAAATTGGACGACAGTACTGAGATCCGGATGGTCAGTCGTACCGGTTATAAAAACTTTCGTCAGCTTTAGAGGGCGAGTGCCACCCGCATTACAATTTGCATCGCAGGCTGAGAGCGACCAGAGATTGGCTCCATCAAAAACTAATGATGAATCCCAATAATTGGTCGAGAGTACCTCCCCAAATTCTTTCATCTCATCAGTTGCCACAGAAATCCGCAGCAGGCTCGCTTTGTTAATCCCACCCTGGGTACCCGCTAACCAGAGATACTGCCCATCGAATTCCATGGCCACTCGATAGGATGCTAATTCCTTTGGATACCCTGCCATAATCATACCATCGGACACGCGAACTTTTGAAATTGATTTCGGACCAGCGACGCTACTATTTGATATGACCCACATATAGATCCCATCAAAATACATTTTCCACGGATTAGCTACGCCTGTTGCGTAGCGTGCCGTCACCGCGCCTGTGGCTGGATCTATTTTAATTAAATTATTCGGATTCAATCGGCATGATCCTGATACGCACGAAGCATCAACCCGACACGAATCAAAAGTTGTCGGCGCGGTCGAGCCGCACAGCGCCGGAGTGATTACCCATATAGCATTATCGCCAAAAGTGATATCAGCCGGCTTCATAAAGAAGCCATCACTATTGAGGCGATTCAGGTTCGTGCCGGTGCCATGCGTCCCAATCGGATACGTTCCAATCACTTGGCAATTACGATCAACCTTACTCACATCTCCACCCAGCCAATTAGCCGTCCAAATATATGGCTCGCCTGCTTCGGTAGCGATGGTCATCCGGGCTGGGTTGTCACCCCAGGTAGCGCCATTCGGCCGACTTGAGTCAGAGGTGACACAGCGAGCGATCGTTTGCCCACTATGCGGATCAAACTTGAGTACAGAATTATCGCCCGTGCCGGTGCTTGTTATCCAGAGATACTGCCCGTCATACTCCATAGCGCTGGGTGTGGCAGCGGCGCCCTGAACACGATAGCTGGCAATCCGCGCACCATCAGAGACACGAATCTTGAATACATTATTACCCGCGGCATCAGGCATAATATTACTGGCCCACACATACGCCCCATCAAATGCGAGACTGGGTTGATAGGCACCCTGGATAGCTCCATCTGAAACAGAATAATAACCAATCCGCTTCGCCTGCACAAAAGGTATGCGCGAGGATTGGATATACGTCGCCACAAATCGATCGGCAATCAATTCGGCTCTGGCGCCCAAACGACCATTAAAATACCCTGCCCACCCGTCAGCGGTATTAGTTCCCGCTACCGCTGGTGCCGTAAGCGATTGAGTCGTCGCATATATACCAGTACCGCTGACGCTTTCACCGCGCACACCGACATTTGCCGAGCTTTCACCGCGGATCGCCCAACCCGTGGGCATATCAATAATGCCATAGATGCCGGCTTGACCAGTGGCTCCCGCGTCACCATAAATACCAACACTATCAACGCTATAGGCACGAACTGCCGATCCTGATGTCGGCGTATTTACATCTCCAATTTGCACCGTCCCCTCATCAACCACTACCCGATACCCAGCGGCCGGAGTCAGAGTACCAATGCCCAGCCAATTTACTAATGCATCAACAAATAGCGTATCGGTATCAACAGTCAGTTTATCAGCAAAGACCGACGGTGTGGCTAGGTGTATTCCAGTACCGCGCACATCAAGAGCGCGTAATGGATCAAAATTAAGCGACGTCTGTTCGTTCGGATTATAGCTCGGGTCAAGCAGCAGATCGCCAGCCTTCGCCTGATTTTCAGCACCCGTCGTCAGTGGTGCCGGGAATTCTTGTTGTGGCGGGGGAATCGACGGCTCGCGCCACTCAGCACCGACAGGCGTGCTCCACAACAAACCAAAGCTCAGCATTAAAATAACCACGCCCAAAAGGCTATACAACTGAGTTTGATTCTTTTTAAATAAATTACCCATGATAATGATTATAATGGACGACAGTGTAGCGAATTAGTCGTAATATCAAATCCTTTTGCAAATTGTCCGTCCTGACACGAAGTGGAAAACCCGCGTACGTCATCGCTGCTACCGCCCCACACATTTGCGATCACTTGAAAATCATTCGTCACAATCAATTCTCTTCCGATTGACGCCTGGCCTGACGAAAAAATACTCCCCGCTTGATTACGACCCGGGATGGTCGTCTGAAGATTAGCTAAACCCTCAAGGTCGGGATGAGAAAACCCCGTGCCTGAAAAAAACTGATGCAAATTATATCCATCACAATTATTTGTCGTTTGGTTCACCCAGATGCTGCTTCCGTCAAAGGTAAGACTATTCGGATTGCAGTAGTACCCATATTGAGTGCCATCAAGGTACTGGCTGGTACCGGCATTGATCCGATTCAGGTAGGCGGCATTCTCACGAACTGACTCATCAATATCAGAAGCGCTGGAACACTCCGGATCAGGACGCCCGCTGCAACCCGGCGATCCAGGGGCACCATCATAGTCACACAATCCATTCCCATCATTATCCACCCGATCAGCGCACTCAATATCAGTGGTGGTGCCATAGTAATCACTACTATCGGTCTCATGGGCATCATCGACTGAGGCACATTTCGTATCTGCCGGGAGAGCGCCGCAACCCCGATCACATTGCCCGTTGCCATCATTATCGATACCATCCTCGCACTCACGTGTGTAGTTCGCCCGCTCCTGGACTGCCCAGATGTGCGTCCCGTCAAAAGTGAGGGCACTCACATTATTAGCCGTGGCACTACATGTCCCTCCGCCCGTACATTGGCTTGTCGCCGTGCAAAAAAGATTCGCCCGAGTCCCACCTGAACAGCGACCTGGTATATTCATCGTCGGAATACGCGCCGCTACTGATCCATCACTGATGCGTACTTTATATACGCTGTTACCATCCGTATCTCGATTCCGCGCACCAAACCAAAGGTAGGTACCATCAAATAATATTGAATATAAATTATCGTCCACGTTATACGCGGTAGAAATCGCATAGGTACTCAATATAGCGCCTGTCGTGCGGTCAATCTTTGAGTAACTATTGCGTCCTGCGCTAGTGGCAGTTTTCCGTGTCACCCAGATATATTCGCCATCGAAGGCAAGATATTTTGGCCCATTAGCCACGGCAAAGGAACTCGCCGTGCAATTCGATCCACTACAGCTAATGGGGTCAATTCGTTTCAGGGTATTGGTACTATCATCACTGATCCAGAGGTATTGCCCATCAAAGATCATATCATTACCATCTTCATTTGAGCTGGTAGTGTAATCATAATCACCGATCAGTACGCCATCGCTCGCGCGGATTTGCGCCAGCTCAGTATTTGATCCGCCGGCGCTGCCATGCGTTACCCAGATTGACTGTCCATCAAACGCTAAGTATGACGGATAGTAGCCGCTGAAGTAATCGCCGACCTTCTGTCCGTCGCTGGCACGGTACTTACTAATAGTATTCCCGGCGTTATTTGATGACCAAAGATAAGTGCCGTCATACAGGGTATCCTGAGAAAATGAACCCTTGGGGATGTAGGTGATCGTCGTATACGGCGCATCAATCATATTGCGACTGATTGAGCTGGCTACCCCGTGGCTGCCCCAAACATAATCAACCGGTCCTGATTCGCGATCAAAATCAAAGTCTGCCATTCCATCGGGGACTTCGTAGCTATGGACGATCGTTCCGGTGGTATTTATTTTGAAAAAATCATAATAATTATGCGCCCATACATACGGACCGCCCGATGATGTATCGTCATATTCTACCTTTTCAAGATTAGTAGTCACTGACGCGTAATTGGTGAATGTCTCAGTGGTCGGATTAAAACTCGCCAATCCTTCATTGCCCTGATACTTGCTGTAATGAGATGACTTCCCTATCCATACTTTCCCGTCGCCCCAAGCCAATGCGTGCGGTTCGCTGGCCGGACCAGGACAATATACTTTTTGTAGCGCGGTATTAGTCGGGTCAGCTGCAGAGAATTTAGCAATTCCTTCACCACGGTAGAGTAACGTGGGTGTCATCGAATCTAGTCCGTCAAATGCTACCCAAATAGTGGGGCTGGATGGGTCGGTAGTATTTGGCTGAAGCGTGATACCGTGGATAGCATTGACCGACGCCATAACCAGCCGCTCATCACCAGCCGGATAGGCACCCGTAGGACTGGTGCCGGGTGCCTGGGTTTGATTGATACATTCTGTATCGCCAGGTGTCCACGTGCCACCATTAGCCTGACAGGTTGCTTGAGTCGTGTAGCTCGCGTTGCTGCAGATCCCGCTATCAATATTCCCATCCCCATCATTATCGAGCCGATCGGAGCAACGTTTCGGATCATAAGAAAGACACTGATCACCTGTGTTCGGTGCCAGTTTGAAATTGGTATAAGTCTGATCCGCAATGCGAAAACGGGAAATTGAATAATCGCGGCTCAAACCCGCATCATTGATAGTCCATATATATGGTCCACCAATGGTGTATGGATCATAAATCAGATCAGTTGGACCGTCATCAGAGGCCGACGCATGCGCGCCCACGGCATAATGGGTGGCTGTATGTGTCGGATCATTAGGATCAACGCGAGATATGCCGAGAGCGTCATCCCAATTATTGGCTACCCAGATATACCCGCCGCCGAGTATCATCTCACTGGTACCATGAGCTTGTGTGCCGCTGCTGTTCTCTAGTATAAATTCTTCGCTAATAGCGCCGTTCGAAGGATCAAGCAGAAGAAAATAGGGTGAGTTGTCCCACGATTCACCAATTAATTGCCAAATCCAGGTTCCGTCAAAGAGCATAACAGACGGATCGACAATTTTGCTCGAAGCGAGATCTCGCAATTCTTGCCCAGCCGTATACGGAAATTGAGAATTCTGTAATCGATTTGGCATAAATCCGCGAGCATAGCTCTCCTGTGAACTATACACCTGCTGGGCAAAATATCCCGCCCACGCACCGACGCCAGTCGCCTGGCCGTAAACGCCCGCTCGCTTAATCGCAGCTGCTCGATCGAGTGCGGCATTCGAGCTCCCTACCACAGCCGAGCTGGCTAGGCTGTCCGCCCGGATACCAGTGCCCGAGCTTGTATTCAAACCATACACACCGGGGCCAGCAGTACCGATGCCGCGTACTGCCGCCTGACCATCCTGCTGAGTCGTGCCCAGCGCACCATAATTCAGAGCGCTGCTCGTGACTAAGGCTGACCCAGTCACACCAGCGGACTGAGTGCCAATCAATAGACCGCCATCCAATTCAAGTAATGTCGCCGGATCATTAAGGCCAATGCCTACCCGATGTGTATTTCCATCTACATATAATGTATCGGTGTCTACCTGCAGTGTACCGGCGGGAGCTACTTCAAAATTATTAATAAACACGTCGCGCGTTCCACGCACCTCAAGTGGATACATAAACGAAGGTAGTTCGCCATAAGGATTGTAATACGGATCAAGCAGCAACCATCCGCGTTTTGCCTGACTATCGCGACTCGTGTTGAGCGGTGCATACACGTTTCCGGCTGGCGGCTGGGCTGACGGCGGATTCCAAACGGCCTTGACCGAAGCAACCCAGAGCAAATAAATTGCAGCGCTAACTACAATCAAGAGAGCCCCAGCAATGAATGGATGTATTGTATTGATTCGACGAGTCATATATTATATTCCACGACAATCAATTCTTACTACCCCGCCGGCGGTATTCACCGTCACATTAGTGATATAGTGACCATTCGGGCAGGTCTGGGTGCCTGGTGCCAAAACGCCCAAACCCGATCGATACACTTGCCCATTTGCCGCACCGGCGTAGAGATAGCCATTTGCAGTTTTGAGCAAGGTGTTGATTTGCGGCGTCCCGGACAAGGTGGTGAGCAGCGACCAGCTCGATCCATTATCAGTCGAGCGGAAAATCTTTCCTCCGGCAGTGCCGGCATACAGATACCCATTCGTTGTCTGCATTAATGCATTGACCATCGTGGTACCAGTCAGCGCGGTCTTCGTCCAATTAACCCCGTTATTGATTGAACGAAAAACACCGCCCGTGTCTGTCCCAGCATAGAGATATCCATTCGCTGCTCTTGTCATCGACTTGATTGCCTCAGCCGGTGAGAGCGTAGCTAAAAGCGTCCAATTCAAGCCGGAATCAACCGATTGTAGAATCTGTCCATTATCCACACCAGCCAGAATCGTCCCATTCGGTAAATCAGTAAATGCATAAATGATTCCGTTTGTGCTTGAGTACACGTCAGACCAAGACGCCCCGTTATCAGTAGAACGAGATATGCGAAATGCTCCCGTGTGAATATTGGTGCTCCGCGCAACGTAAATGATGCCGTTGCTCCCCTGAAAGATAGCGTCAAATTTTGCCTGCCCGGCTGACAGCGCACCCCCCGCTTGCCAGGTCGCCCCATTAGTATCCGAATAATACATCGTGGTAATCACGCCCTGCCCAGCAAATAGCCGCGTTCCACTGCGAAGCATGACTTGCACCCGATCACCCGGCGGAGTCGCCGCCGGCTGGGTCCAGGTCGTCCCCTGATTACTTGATAAATGTATCCAGCGCACACTGCCATTAACGCCAGCGACCAACGTATTAGCGGCTGACTCTACCATTGCATTCACCGAAGTTGCATTAGCGAGCGCTCCCATAGCCGGCCACGTACTATCGTCAAAATTGGTAAGGACATCGCCCGCGCCAACCTTTTGCCAACTGTTGCCCAGAGCATCCACATTGCCATCAATTTGCACATCATTCCCCACCCGAGCATCTCCGGTAATGCTATAGCTCCCCCGTTGCCATGTCGGCACCGTCGTAGACTGCAGCGACAATGCTTCAGCAAATGACTGGTCGCCATAGCCCGTCCCGGCAAATAATTTAACAACGCCGGCAGAGCCGGAATTTCCAGTACCCGTGGACCACAAATAGGAACCATCAAATTCTAAACTCTGTGGCGCGAAGGCAAGCGGAATATCCAAGCGATTGTTCGGATCCGCGGCCTGCAATCGGCTGAGACTCTGACCCGCATAATTTGCGGTCCACACATGCGTCCCATCAAAGGCAATCCCTACTGGTTCATTACCAGTCGCGAAAGTCCCGACGGCCTGTGGCAGCGCGAAGCACCCGCCATTACCCGCGCAGTCAGTGTCAGTCGAGCAGGTAATTGTCTGATCCAGCGAGCAACGTTTATTATTGGTGAGGTAATATTGAGTGACGGAATTCGTGCCGCGATTGGCTACCCAATAATGAACGTTGTCATACACAATATCAACTGGATTTAACCCAACTAATCCGGTCCAGAGCGCTGCTTGGCGTGTGGCAGGATTCATATTTACGACCGCATTCTCTGCCGAAGAAACCGCCCAGAGAAAACTGCCGTTGTAAATAATTTTCCCTAACGAATTTGCGGCATTGGAAACATCGGTGCGGCTCAATTCAGCGCAGGTGTTGCTCAAATTGATAATCTCACCGGTGCCCTGGGCAGATACCCAATAACTTCGGCCATCAAAAGCGATACTGACCGGCTTGGTGCCACTGGCAAAAACTTTTGAGCAAACGATTGCGCCAGAATACAAATTCACCTTGTAAACGGTATCGGCATCACGCGCGGTCACCCAAAAATAATTACCATCATGAAATCCCTCGGTCATACCAGCACCAAGGGTTGCCTGATATGCCACAAATCCGTCGCTGGCTCGGACTTTCCACAATTCTGAACCACGCGACAGCCACACGTACGTATTGTCATGATACAAAATCGAAAAACCAATCTTTGAATAATCAAACGTTTGCGCAACCGACCCAGTACTACTCTCGAGTCCAACCACGGTGCGACCATACCAGCTCGGCACCCACACGCGATTGACTGATGGATCAAATAGTATATCGCGATACGACCGATTGCTGTTTGCGGGGAAATGCGACAAGGCGCTGGGATTATTTGCCGGGAACCGATCGACATAACCAGCCGGTGCTCCACTCGTGGTCGCTACCCAAATATTTGTACCATCATAGGTGATCGCCTGCGGTCCAACGGGCCCCGCATACGTCGCAATCCTCGAGGAGACAGTCCCCGAACCAATATTGATGTAATAAGCGCCATCACTGCCAGTACCACTATCATCGGCCGAGGCCCACATGTAATGACGGTTACCATCATAAACTAAATCAGTTGGTCCCGGCACGCTGAAACGAGTATAATCTGACGCACTGATGGTCGCATCACCCCCGCCTGGATTGACTGAGTTTATCCGATATACTGCATCATTATTACTAAAAGCGAGCCATAAGCTATTAGTCGTAGTATCAAAAGTAATGGCGCGAGGTCCCTGTGAATACGGCGCGGTCATCGATTCAGCATGTTCTATATCATAGCGGGCAATCGGCTGCCAGTTCACGCTATCATCTGTATAATCGGAAATTCGGAATTGCTCGAGCCGATCGTGATAATCTCGTCCAAAACAATCTCCACCGGCATGCAACGCCCATAAAATATCAGAATCGTTTGGATCCTGAACAATAAAACCATACGGACATGTGCCATGAGCATCCGCATCAAGCACGCTTCTTGATTCCGCAATCCCCGATGCAATGTTGACGCGAGCGATTTTTCCCGAGTACGTATCAGATGCCTGCCAAATATATCCATTCGGCTGATCATACATGAGATCTTGAGCTGGACCGAGTGTGTAGCGAGCAGTTACCTCGCCGGTTCCTTTGTCTACACGCAACAAATCGTTATGGCCATTTCCCGCCTGACCGATCCAAAGCCATTTCCCATCAGTGGCCATGCGCGCCGGGTACAATTCAGGAAATAATTGCGCAGCAATTTGACCTTCGGTATAGGGGATCAGCGATTCAGGCTCTGTAGTTCGAAGAATCTTTGCAGCTGAAACAATCTCATTGGACTCGAGCAACCCAGTAAAGTACCCAGCCCAGCGGTTGCTCAAGTTCAAACTTGTTCCATAGACACCGATACCCGTCGAGCTAAATCCACCTACCGCACTATACAAAGGGGTAACAGCTGTATGCGCCCCCTCAAGAGCAGCACTCAAGCTTGCTACTGCCCACATACCATAGCCCGACGTGCTGCTCGACACCCCCTGCACTCCGTACGTCGCTCCATACCCATAGAGTGCCTCACTATCAGCACTCACCGCGCGAACACCCGCTTCATCCAAGCCAGTCACGCGCATTCGTCCACTCGGGATTTGCAATATTGCCGAGTCTCCCGACACGCAGCTATTCACACAGACGCGATTATTGAGAGGGTCAACAAACAATGTTTCAGAAGAATCGTTAACTTTCAAGGTATTGTCGATGATACCCTCAGTAGTACGAGCGCCACTGCCGAGCACCTCTAACTGATAGGCATATGGTGAAGTTTGATCATCTGTTCCGAAACGTAGTGCACCGCTTTTTACCTGATTTGACTCGTCAATTCTCAGTAATTCTGGGGTATTGTCTTCAGGCGGCGGAGCACTAGGGTCAGGTAAGGCATCGGCAAATCCGCCATTAATAAAGAAAATACAGCCAGCAATTACAAAGGAAATAAAAAATAGGCTAAAATTAGCCAATTTATTATACTGACGCTTAGTTTTCTTATTGAAAATACTCACAAATTTCCTCCCGTATAGGACTTTTGAAGTTTATTTTCTAGTTTTATTTAAAATGCTGCTCAAAAATCAGCAAATTGACATTTTGACCAGTATTTGCAATAATCAGAGATATTGAGTGCAAATTATTTCTATTTAATAGTAACATAATTTTGCCATTCAGTCAACTAATGAGGCAAAATAAAAAAATGAAAAACATTACCAATAAAGAAGACCTCTTTGGCTGGTCCCGTAACGCAGTCTATGGGGCTTTTGTAGCATTTTTGCTCATATTAGGTGTCGCTTCCACCGCATATTTTGTTGGACGCCATAATGTAAGACAGGCTCAGTCCCCGATCGCAGTTATCGAACTCTCTGATCGGTCACCGCAAGTTATGGGAGCTAAAATTTTTAACCTCAATGGTGTCGTCATCGAAAACAATTCATCTGACAACGAACTTATTATACAAACGACATACCGCGATAATACCGGAGCGCTTCAACAGAAGCAAATTACGGTCAGCATTGATCCTGATCTTGAAATTATTCGCTGGGATGTCACTGATACTGCTGGACAAACAGAAAGTGCACAACGCGTTCGTATAACATTGAATGATATTCAAGCGGGAAGCCAGGTAACCATTCAAACAGAAGACGACATCCAAACTAATACCCAGGTAAATGCTCAGGCCATAACTGAGATGATTACCCCATTTACTAATTAATTTTTTAATAACTAACGTATATATCCTATGCCTCTTTTTCTCTGGATCATAGTCGGTATCATCGCCGTAGCCATACTTTGGCTGATTGGCGTGTACAACGGTTTAATTCGACTCCGTAACCAAACAGGTGAAGCCTGGTCAGACATCGATGTACAGCTCAAGCGACGTTATGACCTCATTCCGAATTTAGTTGAGACCGTCAAAGGATACGCCAAGCATGAACGTGAACTTTTTGAAAAAGTGACTCAGGCGCGTTCGCAAGCAATGAGCGCTACCGGCATTGCTCAAAAAGGCCAAGCGGAAAACATGTTATCGGAAACTTTGAAGAGTTTATTTGCCGTTTCTGAAAATTATCCTGATCTGAAGGCAAATCAAAACTTTTTGAAATTACAAGATGAATTGTCCGACACGGAAAATAAGATTCAAGCATCTCGCCGATTTTACAACGGCAATGTACGTGACTTCAACACGAAGCTGCAAGTTTTCCCCAATAACATGGTAGCCAGCACGATGGGATTTAAGCCGTATGAATTTTTTGAGGTAGAGGAAGCGGCGGAGCGAGAACCAGTCAAAGTTCAATTTTAAGCAGTCAACTCAGTAATAATCGCGCGGCTTACCAGTAAGACGCGCGATTTCAACTATGCCTACTATCTACACTCATATTGCAGCCAATAAACGTCGATCGTGGATATTGATGGGACTGTGCATCATGATTTTATTTGGCATTGGCTACCTGATCGACCAGGTGTACGGAAATGGTTCATGGGGCTGGTCGTTTGTAGCCGTCATCTACGCGACCATCAGCGCTTTGATCGGCTATTACCGAGGTGATAAAATTGCCCTCTGGACTTCGGGGGCCATCCCAATCACTAAAGAACAAAACCCCTACGTCATTCGCATGATTGAAAATCTCGCGATTACCGCGGGCTTGCCAATGCCTAAAGTTTTTATCATTCCTGATGATGATATTAATGCCTTTGCCACTGGACGAGACCCACGGCACGCCTCAATCGCAGTCACCAAGGGAGCGATTGAAAAATTAGAAAATGAAGAGCTGGAAGGTGTGCTGGCACATGAGCTTTCCCATATCGGAAACTACGACATTCGCTATATGACACTGGTTATTGTTGTGGTTGGAACTATCATTGTACTCTCTGACATGTTCTGGCGAACCCGTTTTATAGGCCGCTCAAATAACCGCAACAACGGCGGCGGCCTTATCCTATTGATCGGTCTCGTCATGCTGATACTCGCGCCGCTGTTTGCCGAGCTGATAAAACTTGCCGTCTCGCGCAAACGTGAATACCTAGCTGACGCATCAGGCGCGCTACTGACTCGCTACCCCGAGGGCTTAGCCCGCGCTCTTGAAAAAATTAATGCACAGGGTGCACGAATTGAACGCGCCACTAAGTCGACTGCTCATCTCTATATTGCTAACCCCTTGGGTGGCGGCTTCTCAAAATTATTCTCCACGCATCCGCCCATTGAGGATCGCGTTCAGCGCCTCCGTCAAATGGGATCCATAACCCAATAATCCTATGCCACGAAAAGAAATAGACACTACGGTCGCTACAAAAACTAGTCTGGCAACAAAAATATCACTGGGCATCCTCATTACCAGCGGGGTTGTCGCGATTATCGCAATTGTGACCGGTCTCGTGATGAGTAATTAGTTCACAGACGCACACAATCAGCAAATCACTTGCGTATATACTAGTGGATCCGTATACTAGACAAGCGCTATGGATAATAAAATTACCGATAAATTTACCACCCACCTCAAAAACGCCCTGAAAAAGGCGCGAGAATTAAGCGCATCCATGGGCACGACTTTTATTAATCCCGAACATATCACCTACGGGCTGATCATGCAAAAAGGCAGTATCGCCGCCGAAATTCTCACAAAATCAGGACTTACCCCGGAACGTATCCGTACGATCGTTCTAAAAAATAATAAGGGCGTACTTGATGATTCGCTCACAGCCAAGCCGGCGGCCACAGGCTCTTTTTCGGTGCATACGAAAAAAACCATCGAAAAAGCTGCTTTGATCGCCCATCATAACAACCATAAATATATCGGAACCGAGCACCTGCTGATGAGTCTAACGCAGATCAATACTCCCGCTATGCTCGAGCTCTGGGAGCAAAATAAAGTTAACCTCAATAGTATTGAAGAGCAACTCGAAACTGTCATGCGCAGCACCTCGCGCTTCCCTGATTTAACCCAAATTTTTGAGCAAGCAAAAGAGGCTGAACAAGAAGAGAAAACGAAAGATGAATCAAAAACACCCGCACTTGATTTCTTCTCCACTGATCTGACCGACCCGAAACAACAGAAAAGTATTGATCCGGTCATCGGTCGCACAGACGAAATTAACCGTCTCATCCACATTCTTTCTCGCCGTACAAAAAATAATCCCGTGTTAATCGGCGAGCCGGGCGTAGGTAAAACAGCCATTGTTGAAGGTTTAGCAAAAAAAATATTGCAGGGTGACGTACCCGATATGCTGCTCAATAAAAAAATCCTTCGACTTGATCTCAGCTTGGTAGTTGCAGGGACGATTTATCGTGGTGAATTTGAAGGACGTTTCAAACAAATTATTGACGAGATTAAGCGTGATCCAAATATCATCGTCTTTATTGACGAGCTCCATACCATTATCGGTACTGGTTCAGCCGCGGGCTCTATGGATGCAGCAAATATATTAAAACCAGCCCTAGCAAAAGGAGAACTGAGAACCATTGGTGCCACCACGCTGGATGAATACCGCAAACACATCGAATCTGATCCAGCCCTTGAACGACGCTTTCAACCTATTATTATTGAGGAGGCAAGCGCCGAAGAAACAATGGAGGTTTTGCGTGGCATCAAAGAAAACTACGAACGGTATCACCTGGTGCACATTTCCGATGACGCTATCCGGGCAGCTGTAGAAATGAGCGCGCGCTACATTCAGGACAAATTCTTACCTGACAAAGCAATCGACTTGATCGACGAGGCTGCCTCAAAAATCAAGATTTCCCAGAAGCGCGACGGTTTACTCAAAGAAATCCATCAAACAGAAAAAGAAATCAACCGAGTCCGTGAAGAAAAAAACACCCTAGTTAATAAGGAGAATTTTGAACGTGCCTTACAATATAAAGCGCAGGAAAATAAGTTGCTTGAGCGATTAGCCATCCTTCGCCAAAAACAATCCCAGTCCAACCTGCAATTCGTGGGGAAAATAACGCGAACGGACATTGCCGAGGTCATTTCCCGGATGACAAAAATACCCCTCCAAGAACTGGTGGTAGAGGAAAAGGAAAGACTCCTAAACCTTGAAGAGGAACTGTCACAATCAATCATTGGCCAGGACGAAGCGATCAAAGCTATCGCCAATGCCATTCGCCGATCCCGCGTCGGCCTGGCTGATCCAAATCGTCCGATTGCTTCATTTATGTTTCTCGGACCATCCGGCGTAGGGAAAACTGAGACGGCAAAAGTGCTAGCTCGCACGGTCTTCGAAGATGAGCACGCACTGATCCGCATCGACATGTCTGAATTTGCCGAAGGATTTAATATGTCCAAACTATTAGGCGCTCCGGCTGGATACGTTGGTTATAAAGAGGGTAATAAACTTACCGAGCCCGTTCGCCGCAAACCATATTCAGTCGTACTCTTCGATGAGATTGAAAAAGCGCATCCGGAAGTTTTCAATGTATTGCTACAAATCATGGAAGACGGCCATTTAACTGACGCCACGGGCCGACAAGTCAATTTCAAAAACACTATTGTCATCATGACGTCAAATATTGGATTGCAAAACCTGACGAAGGGCGCTGAGATTGGTTTTGCTGCTGACAGCCCCGCTGATAAAGCCGAAGCAGAGAAACAATATCAACATATTAAAGAGCGTGTCCTACAAGACTTAGAAAAAACGTTCCGTCCTGAATTATTGAACCGTATCGACAGTACTATTGTCTATCGCCCACTCACCAAAAAAACGATTGAAAAGATTGTCTCGCTTCACATCGCTGCGCTCCAGGAAAAGCTGCGCGCCCAACAACTCACGGTCAATGTTACGAAGCGAGCGATTAAATTTATTGCGGAAAAAAGCTTCCAACCAAATCAAGGCGCCCGCGCCGTGCGTCGCCATATTCAGGAGCATATTGAAAATGTCATTGCCGAAAAGCTATTGTCCGGCACCCTCCACGCCGGCGAGCGTGTCAAAGTTACAGTTACGAATGGTGCCTTGACAGTGGGGTAGTATTTTTTTATTCTATTTGGCAGATGGCCTTCCCTCCAAAACGGGAAGGTTTTTATGTTTATTCAATCATTGCTCAAAGAAATACTATCATTAATTTTTCCTCTCAATTGCCTTGGCTGCGGCCGAGAAGACACCTGGCTCTGTCCTACCTGTGTAGCACGTATTCCACGATCGGTTCATGCAGTGCCACATCGTCCACCCCTCGACGGTGTCTGGGCCATCACCCACTATGACAATCCAATCGTCAACGCCCTGCTACACTATCTCAAATATAATGGTGTTGCGACCGTACACATGCATCTAGGCGCTTTACTCGTAGAGTTATGCTCACACATTGACAATTCTTCCGTGCACACTATACTTCATACTTCATCGATAATCCCAGTTCCTCTGCACCCCCGGCGATTGCGCGAACGTGGCTACAATCAATCGTTGTTACTTGCCCAGCATGTTGGGGATATGCGGCAGATACCAGTAGTTCCAGGCGCGCTGATCCGAAGCAAATATACAGTACCCCAAGCATCACTTGATCGCGCTGAGCGACTGCACAATATCGATGGCGCCTTTAGTATCGGACCGGACTTTAAAAAACTCAACAAAAATGTTATACTCGTAGACGATGTTGCCACTACTACGGCGACGCTCGCGGCCTGTGCCACGATCCTCAAAACCCACGGGACTCGCGCTGTTTGGGGGTTTGTCATCGCACATGGAAATCGTTGAAATCACACTATTGAGTACCCATGGGGGATTCCGAGGAGAGTTGGCCGAGTGGCTTAAGGCAGCGGTTTGCTAAACCGCGGGGGTCTAAAAAGCCCCGCACAGGTTCGAATCCTGTACTCTCCGAAGTGAATTCTATGAACGAGGATGAGTAGCGAGCACACTGCTGTGCTCGCGACAGGATGAGAAAGCCGCAGCGATGCGCGAGTTTCCCGAAGAGAAGGCGAGCGCCGCGAGGCGGGGTCGACGAAGAATTCCGTCAGGAATTCTATCGGTGACCGAATCCTGTACTCTCCGACCTGATCAGTATTTCCAAAACAATGTCATGGAGGCGTGCGAGAGTGGTTGAATCGGGCAGTCTTGAAAACTGCTAGGCCCGCAAGGGTCTCGGGGGTTCGAATCCCTCCGCCTCCGAATGAACAACAGCCCTAATAAATAAGCTACCATTATGAACGAAGAAGAGCTGAGCCCCTCAGTCAACAAGCCGAATCTGGGCGAAACAAGACTCAGGTGGGATTTCCCTGAGTATGTCCAATACCGTCGTGGTATGTGGTGGTACGTCATGGCTTTGATTATTATTATCGGTCTACTCATATATTCAATTGTTGCGAAAAATTACATATTCATGGTTCTGATTGTGCTGACTGGATTTATTATATATTTTCGAGATCGTCGCGAACCCGCTGAATTATCAATCCAGATCAAAGAGCGAGGCATTCAACTAGGTGATCGCAACGCTTACCGCTGGGCTGACCTCAAGGCTTTTTGGATTATTTATGAACCGCCAGAAGTAAAAAACCTCTATCTTGATTTCAAAGGTTTGCGGCCAACTATGTCTATTTCGCTTGAAGATCAAAATCCGATAGAGGTACGAAACCTACTGGCAGGGCACCTGATCGAAGATACCGAACGTGAAAATGAATCATTCTCAGATGGTTTTGGCAGGATATTCAAGATATAAACCATTGCAGTAAAAAATTTCCCTACACTGTCCTCGTGCGCGCCCTCGTCGTTCAACGGATAGGACGCAAGATTGCGGATCTTGTAATCGTGGTTCGATTCCACGCGAGGGCATGAGGACAATGTAGGGAAGTACTAATAAATACTTAAACCAATATGACTGATCCTAAGAATCATTTACCCCAGAATGAAGATTTTGCTGCACCGCCGCCGCCCTGGGGAGATATTCGGGACACCACCCACCAGACACGCATTGATATTGGGTTCAAGGATCGCCAAACGTGGAAAAATGCTCCTGCAGTATTTGATGCACATACCCTCAAAATTTTTGGCCACCCGGTCATGGAAGATTGGGAAACACCCTACATGAAAGAGTTGGCAACCATAGCAACAAAAAATGGCGGCGTAATCCTTGAACTCGGGTATGGCATGGGCATCTCGGCAAACTTTATTCAACAAGCTGCAATCCTCAAACATATTGTCATCGAAGCAAACCACGAGGTAGCTGAAAAAGCACGTGAATTTGCGCATACTGCCCCACATCCCGTAGAGGTATTAGAAGGTCTCTGGGAAGAAGTTATTGATCAAGTAGCGGATAATAGCATTGATGGAATTTTATTTGACACCTACCCATTATCTGAGCTTGAAATTCATAAAAATCATTTTGGATTTTTCAGAACAGCATTTAAAAAATTAAAGTCGGGCGGAGTATTTACCTACTACTCTGATGAAATTGATGATTACCATCCTGTTCACCTAAAAAAATTGATTGCGGCAGGTTTTAAAAGAAAAGACATTAATGGTAGAGTAATCCCGATGCACCCACCGGCCGACTGTCAGTATTGGAAAGCGGATACCATGCTCGCGCCAATTGTAACCAAGGAGTAGAAACAAAAAGCACAAATAAAGTCTCGAGGGCACTGCTTTGTGCTACAATATACCCATGCGCATTAGCATCAATACTCCCATTGGAGAATTACCTCGCGTTGGTCCCGCCCTCACCAAACGCCTCAATAAGCTCGGTATCACAACTGTAGCCGATTTATTATGGTACTATCCATTTCGCTACGAGGACTACAGCACCATCACACCCATCGTAGATATTCATACCGACACAAAAGTAACGATTAAGGGGCAGGTGACGTTGATTGCCAATAAGCGAGTATTCCGTCGGCGCATGTTCATCACCGAATGCATCATCACCGACGACACCGGCAGTATCAAAGCAGTTTGGTTTAACCAACCATTTATCACCAAGCTGCTGGCCCAAGGTGACCTCGCCTATTTTTCTGGAACCGTTGAAATGACTAAATTTGGATTGCAACTAGTCGGTCCACAGTACGAAAAGATTAAAAAGGAACAAACCCATACCGCCCGGATTGTACCGATGTACTCATTAACCGAACGCCTGACCGAGAAACAAATCAGGTTTTTGATTAAACTCGTCCTGCCATTGGCCGAACAGATCCCGGACTGGATGCCGGAATCTTTGCGCCGTACCCATAAACTCATCCCCCTGCACCAGGCGCTGCGCGAAATTCATTTCCCAACTAATAAAAATACGCTGGTGCAAGCGCGGACGCGACTCAAGATAAATGAGCTCCTCCTACTCCAGCTCCAATCGCGGCTGATCCGCGCCGCTCTCCAGAGCAAAACCGCGCCCGTGATACCATTTGACGAGACCCTAACTAAAACGTTTGTTGGCCGACTCCCCTTTACCCTCACCGACGACCAGCGCCGTGCCGCTTGGACTATTCTCCAGGATTTACAGAAAACCACGCCAATGAATCGACTGCTCCAAGGCGATGTCGGTTCGGGAAAAACGGTGGTCGCGGCCATCGCTATGCTCAATGCCAGCCGAGCTCACTTCCAATCAGCCCTGATGGCACCCACGGAAATCCTCGCGCTCCAACATTACGCGACCATCACCACGATTATTGCACCAGAAGAAGCGCGGATTGCCCTGCTGACCCGCTCAAAAAAAATGCTGCGAGGAAAACTTGCCACCAGCGCCACATTCAATCGCGCCATAGAGCAGCATGAAGTAGACATCTTGGTCGGAACGCATGCCCTGATCCAGGATAAGGTGAAATTCGCCCAACTGGGCTTCATAATTATTGATGAACAGCATCGGTTTGGTGTGGACCAGCGTAAACAGCTCAAACAAAAATCAGACTCAGGAACCATACCGCACCTACTGTCCATGACCGCGACGCCAATTCCTCGATCACTAGCTCTGACGGTCTATGGCGATCTGGATGTCAGCACTATTACCCAGATGCCACCCGGTCGCAAACCAATTATGACAAAAGTTGTGCCACCTGAAAAAAGAGAAGCGGCCAATGAATTTATTCGAAAAGAAATCAGCGCTGGACGACAAGCATTTGTCATTTGCCCGCTCATCGAAGAATCGGATAAGCTCGGGGTGAAAGCGGCAACGGACGAACACAAACGACTGCAACAAGACATCTTTCCTGAATTGCAGATTGGCCTGCTCCATGGAAAAATGAACATTGAGGAAAAAGAACATGCTATGAACGACTTCAGTGCTGGCAAAACCAATATTCTGGTAGCAACTGCGGTAGTGGAGGTGGGTATCGACGTGCCCAATGCTTCGGTCATGGTGATTGAGGGCGCTGATCGATTTGGCCTCGCCCAGTTGCACCAGTTCCGCGGACGAGTAGGACGGGCCGCTCATCAATCCTACTGTCTCGTCTTTACCGACGCCACTAACGATAAAGCGATCGAGCGGCTGACTGCACTGACCACGACCCAAAATGGATTTATTCTTGCGGAAAAAGACCTCGAAATGCGAGGACCCGGTGAAGTATACGGTTTACGGCAGTCGGGTTTCCCTGAACTTAAAATTGCCACCCTGACCGACCTACCACTCATCATGCTCGCAAAATCAATGGCCGAGGAAATCCTGACTGATGACCCAGATTTGTCAAAAAATGAGCTGCTCGCGAAGCAGCTCAGACAATCCAGCCGATCAGTCCATCTCGAATAACTACAGCACAATATTCCGAATCGCATCGCTGACCGATGACTCAGGGATGACTTGTAATCCCGCCGTAGCGCTCGCATCACGCGTGGCGGGCATGACCACGTCGCGGAACCCCAGCTTGGCTGCCTCGGCTAAGCGCTTGTCCAACGTAGCGACTGATCGTATTTCTCCACCCAAGCCAACCTCTCCCAAGACAATCGTCTCTGGAGCAATGGCTTTATTTTTTAATGCTGAAGCTATGGCAATGCACACGGCCAGATCAACCGCTGGTTCATTGACCCGGAAACCGCCGGCCACGCTGACATGGACATCTTGATTTCCCAGAAAGAGGCCTGCTTTCTTCATTAAAACTGCTATCAATACCTGCAAACGATTCAGACTAAAACCAACTGCGCGACGCTGAGGGTAGCCAAAATTGGTGCGTGTAACCAACGCCTGTATTTCAACCAAAAACGCACGCGAGCCCTCAACAACGGCGGTCACGACTGACCCCGGTTGGCTCTTTGATCGTTCGGCGAGGAATAATGCAGAGGGATTCGTCACTTCATGTAACCCATCAGGATGCATGTCAAAAACTCCAATCTCATTGGTTGAACCAAAGCGGTTTTTCACTGCGCGCAATACCCGAAAGGCATGGTGGCGATCACCCTCAAGGTACAGCACGACATCAACCAAATGCTCCAGAGAACGAGGGCCAGCTACCGAACCTTCTTTCGTCACATGGCCAATCACAATGATAGGGATATTCAATTCTTTAGCCAGGGCAACCAACCGTCCAGTCGCGGCGCGCAATTGGCTAACACTTCCCGGCTCACTGGAAACGTCCGGCGTGGCCACGGTCTGAATAGAATCCAGAATGACCAGCCCCGGCGTATGCTGACGCACCGTACTTTCAATAATATCTAAATCTGTTTCGCCTAAAAATTTTAAGCCTGCCGCGCGCAGGCCCAAGCGCTCAAATCTCCCCTTGACCTGACTGCCGGATTCTTCGCCGGAAATATACAGTACTGTTTTATTCTGGTCGGCGATACGACCGCCGATCTGGAGTATCAAGGTCGATTTGCCAATCCCGGGATCGCCACCGAGTAAAATAACGCCGCCTAAAACAATGCCACCGCCTAAAACCCGATCAAATTCTGGCAATGCCGTTGAGAGCCGAACCGCATGCACATCGCTGATTTCGGTCAGCGATTGGACAGTGCCTGCCGGAGCGCTCGATCCAGGCCGGGCAATCGATCGACGCACAGTCTGCACTTGCTGTTGTACTGTTCCCCATTGGCCGCACTCAGTACAACGCCCCACCCACTTGGGGAATTGCGCATCGCAATTTGAGCAGGAATAAATTGTTTTTATTTTAGGAATATGAAAAAAATACTGGATTAGCTAGTACCATCATAACACAAGGTGGCGATGCCTCAAAAAGTCATAGTACGCAGCACGGCGCAGGTTGGCGTAGTCGCATCTTGCCAGACATAATCAGGAAATTGGCCAGGATTATTCTTTGACTGAATAATCTTTTCGTAGGCAGCCTGGACTTTGCCCACGTAATTCCTGGTTTCCGCGTAGCCAGGATTCTCCACGCACTCCCACCAGGTTTGACCCGGACACGTCACACTCGAACAATTTGCGCCAACTCCGCCATTATAGGCCGCGTTCGCGTATTTATGATCACCATTTTTACACTGTGTTTGCTCTGGAAAGCACGAAGCTTTTTTCCCACTTTTATAGGTGGCTGACTTGGGGCACGTGCCATTCAACAAATCCCGATACAACTGTGCGGCAATGTTTATATTAGTCGCTGGATTGAGTAGCTGCTCACAGGTTATCCCGCCTGAATATTTCGCTGCGGTAGATGGCATCAATTGAATGAGTCCACAGGCGCCAACGGACGATTTTGCCTTTGGGTTACCCGATGACTCGACCAGCATCAGCGCCTTGAGCCAATCACGATCAATGCCGATATTTGCCGCTTCGGCAGTCAAACAATTATCAAAGGTACTGGTATTTGCGGTTACGGCAAACCCACTTGAAGTTTTTTCCGGCGTTTCTTTGATTTCAAATTCTCGAATCGGAAATTGTCGTTCAATTTTAATCCCATCAAACTTGACTAAATTTGGATTGATCGTCAAAAGTATGGTATACGAGGCAACCGCAATCAGCAGCCCAATCAGCGCACTGGAAATAGTCTCTTTGGCGCTCTGAATCTGCGATTGATTGCCAAAAGAGATAATATAGCGGAACCCGCCGTACATCACAAAAACGGTGGAAAGAATACCAGCCACGCTCACCAGAAATACATAGAGTGCAATAATATATTCCCCGAGTGTCGCACCCGTGATAACGACAGTCCTCCCCTCGTTAAAAATGCTGGAAAATGGAATAGAGACTTGCGGAATAAACGAAACGAGTCGACGAGGATTATCCTCAGGTGTCGTTTGAGTTTCGCCTCTCCACTGAATACATTGGTCAATTTCAGTGCAGACCTCTCCGCTTGCGTTGCACACCGTGGCAGCGCAACCCTGCGGCTCATCTGGTTTGACGACAAAACATTGCCCTTCGATTCCCTCATGCGGTGGACAGACACAGCAGCGCACGGTCGCGGTCGGCCTTTGCCGACAAGTACTAATCTGATCACAGGGCTGAGATTGCATGACATAACCAAATGCCTCACATTGAGCAGTCTCTGGATTGGTATGTGAATAGCATTCACCTGGACCTTTGACACAGCATCGTTCAGTTTCAGGCAACCCTTGAGCGCTGACTACACTCGGAGCCACAACAAATAACCCCGCTCCGATGATTATCAGCGTGAAAAGATATCGTCGCATAACTATGGCAATTGGATAGTGTACACGTTTCCGGTATTGGCGTCGGTAAAGTATAACCGATTGTCATCATTGGAAACCACTAAATTCACAACGGTATACTCCTTGTTGCCAGTCGAGAGCGTGGGCAAAGCAACCAGGGTGCGCAAGCCTGAGTTAGTATCTATTTTATAAATTAAGTCATTGGTATTAGTAGCAGCTGATGGGACTATCCCAGTACCTTCAGGCAAAAATTTTGGTACCGCACAATAAACAAATGACTCGCTATGCGTGAATGAACATTTTGACGACCATGTTTGTAATCCTAATTCAATGGTATTGCCTCCCGTAGTATCCCCACTCGCATCAACCAGAAATAACTCAGGGTTATAGCGAGAGCTGGCATTATAGGTACTGTACAGTAATTGTTTGCCGTCGGGTGACCAAGTGCCTTCGAAGCCACGCCCGGTGGTGGTGATTGATTTGAAATTTTCTCCCTGGGTGCCAATCAAAAATATTTCCTGACTAGTTCCATTTTGCGCCTCACGGAAAGTAGCTACCACTTGGCTCGAGGGAGACCAATTAATATCAACGTTTTGGCTCTGGTCGCCGAGCGGTTCAATCGCCTCGACCTGAGAACCGTCGGAATTGGAAATCGCTAGCCAGCGCTCATCCTCGATGTCTGACTCATTTTTAAAGCCTAATTTCTGGCCATTGGGAGAAAATTCAACGTCATTCCAGGTGCGCGGAATCGTCAGCTGATTATGCAAATCAAAATCGTAGATGATTTTCGTGTCATCGGGAAACGTAATCAACGCTTTATTTTCAACTGGTGACCACTCAATCGTATCGGCCTGGGGGAATATTTGATCGGAGAGTGCAACTTGCTTACCTAGTGCATCAAGCATAAAAAACTGCCCGGTATCTTTATCGTAAAAACGAATCCCGTTGCCGTCCGGGGTCGTATTCACGCCAAGGGCATTGGCTCGCGCCACAATATCAGCAATAGTTTCACCTCCCTGAGCTACCGGGCTTGGCCCGGTATTCGTATTGGCCGCTGGTGCGGTATTCGTGAAGCGATTTGTATTTGTGACGTTGGTAGGAGGAATATTTACTGCGCCATTAGAGTTTGGCAATACGCCACCATTCGTTACTTGATTCGTATTCTGGTTTGCATTATCATTTCCATTTCCCGAGGTAAAAATGTCGCGCAAAAAAACAAAATATATCAGCGCGCCAAACACGATGACAATCAAGATAAAGAGCGTAATGAATAATAGTCGTCGATTCATAGTTTCTTATTGACAAAAATACTGCACGAATCCGCCCACGATACTCTGGTCAGGCGGACGAATATCACCGGGGCCAAAAAAATTAAACCTGGCTTGGGGCATAATGACACATGATTTCCCCTCTTCACATACTTTGCCAATCAGCAAATTATGAGGAACTGTTTTTTCCTTAATCATCCCACAGTCAAGATCGTTTAAAATATGCGCATTATAAATAAGATTATCAGTAGGATTTAATATCGGCCATTGATCAATGCATTCAAATGTAGACTTGCCATCTTCCTCCACGGCAGCACACACCTTATTTTCCCCACACGTAATACCAATACACTCATCCGTTTGTCCTTCATGCCAAATGAACCCGCAGGTTTGAAACAATTTCTCCTTGCAAACTTTACGATCCCCATAACTCAAAACGCAACCATATGTTTTTTCTCGGCCGTCATCAGCAATGACCTGACAGGTTTCCCCGTCAGTGCAATTTGAGCCCTTATACACACACTGTTTACTGTCTGCGCTCTCAATCACCCCCGTACGTTCGACGGTTCCGACGTCACCACAGTTCACCGAGCCCTCAACTTTCGGCGTTGCGGTTCCCTCTCGATCCTCGCACCAACCCGCTCCAAATTCTGCGATCGGAGTAAAATCAATCACATCAAAACGAGTCAAATTCGGATTGATAAAATACAGTATGGTGTATGAACTGACCACCAATAATAACCCAATCAATGCGCTGGAAATCGTTTCTTTGGCACTCTGAATCTGTGACTGATTGCCAAATGATATGACATACCGAAATCCTCCATACATAACGAAAACCGTGGTCAAGATACCAGCCACCCCCGCAAAATACCGATAAATGCCGACAATGTAGCAGCCAAGATTTTTTATGTAGTGCCCACCGTCATGATTAACGGTCACTCCGGGTATTTCAATACTGAGCTTAATTGCCTTGGTAAAATCAGTTATGGCGCATGGATCAGTCTGATTGGCTCCTTGGGCAAATGTAGTCAATGGCACAATGACCATCGCGGTTACGATAGCTATCCTGAAAACAATGCGATGTGATTTGAGCCAACGAACCATAACTTAAAAGGGAGACTACAATTGATTAATCAAGTCCTCGGGTGATACAACACTATTCGTGGGGGATGATTCCGGTGCTGCAATACCCTTCTCCTGCCATGAAGCAGTATCCACGAGCCACCCCTCCCCTTCATAGGCTAATCTCAGAATAATATCCTGATAGTATATATCCTGACTTTCCGTCGTATCACCAGTTTCGATCCGCTGAGTGGATAATCGAATAGTCGCATTGCCACTGTCCTGAGCGGTAATTGACGTGCTCAGCACTTTAGTCACCACCTCGGTGAATGCCCCGCTGGTGGCCTGGCTCGACTGCCGTCGCACAAAATCATCTGCCGATTGCTGCATCCGAGCGGTCATATACGGCTTCAGATTAGTAATATTCACAAATTCTGATTCTGAGGTATAGCTCCCATACCGCTCAGTAAAAAATTGGGCCAAGCGTGTCGCATCCACGGTCACCGGATCCACCGCCGTCCCCGGATTGGTATTTACATTCGTGGTCACGTCGACCACTGCCACATTCGCCGCTTGATTTGTCGTATTCGTCGGCGTCACGGCATCATCGGCCGACTGAAAATAAAACCAAGCCAATACCCCCAGTAACACCACGATGGCACCGCCTGCTATCAAGAGATACTGGCGCTGAGTTAAGTTGATTCGTGCCATAAAATATATAGATTAACCTTTAATAATTGACTTAGGCCGATGCCTCGGCTCCTTCGCGCTGCGAAGCGACAAACTCGCGTTTGGCCTGCTCTATTTCCAGCAACTGGCGCGGATCAGAGGTAATGATCTGATCCTCCGTGTATGAAGCAACCACTTTTATAGCGGCGTGCTTCGAGCCGGCAAAGAAAATGCCTTCACCCACCCCGCACTCAAGCAGGAGATATTTCTCTCCTTCGGTCAGCAGGAATGTCTTGGCAATCAGATCAATCGCCGCTGGTGACTGTTTCATCAGCAACTGAATCGCGGAGTTATTCACGATTGCCTGTCCATACGGCGATCGCAAAAAGTCATTCACGTCCTGGGTAATAGTCGTGACACCCAGGTAATATTTACGACATCGCTTCACCAGAGCAAAAATAAATTTCGCGGAATCTTCCTGCTGCATCAACCACCACGCTTCATCAATGACCATCAGGCGTTTCTTCAATTGGGAACGTACCGTATTCCAGATATAGGAAACGATCAACTGGATACCGACGGGCTTCAATTCATCCTCAAGATCACGCACTGAGAACACCACTAACTGGTTATTCATTTCCACGTTGGTCGGGTTATTGAGTAAACCAGCAAACGTTCCTTCCGTATATTTCTTGAGGCGGGTCACCAATTGGTCAGCACCGACCATGCCCTCGAGCACTTCTTGGAAATCCTGGAAGAGCGGCGGTTCGACGCGAGTCAAATCTGTTTCTGCCGTAATATCTTTCTTGGCATAGGTCTCAATCAAAGCTCGATCAATGATGGAGTCTTCCTCGTGGGAAAATTGACCCAGCATCAGCCGAAGCAGACCCTTCAGAGTGATGACCGCCGACCGAATAATATCCGACGTTTTTTCATCCTTGCGCGTCGGCCGCGGCAAATCAAACGGATTAATCTTACTCTCTGAACTCAATGAAATGTTAATATAGGTACCGCCCACGGCATCGGATAAGTATTTGTACTCCATTTCTGGATCAATCACGATGACGTCAGTGCCCAGCATCATGCTGCGCAATATTTCCAGCTTAACGGCGTAGCTTTTACCAGCACCGGAGGTGGCGAAAACCACCGAGTTCGCATTTTGCAGAGAAAATCGGTCAAATAATATAAGGCTATTGTTATGACGATTAATTCCGTACAGGATACCGTTGTCGCTGGTCAACTCGGACGAAATAAAAGGGAACGATGAGGCAACCGGCGAACTGGCCATATTGAAGGTGATATTCAATTCATCGGTCGCAAGCGGCAAGGTGGACATGAAGCCCTGCTCCGCTTGATAGAGCACCCGCTTGGTATACACCAGTCGCGAGCCAAACAGCGATTCAACTTTTTCCGTTATCTTATCCAGCTCATCTTTTTGTTGTGCGTACATGGTAATATACAGCGCGTACTGGAAAAACCGTTCAATGCCCTGCGTCAGGTCATCGCGTAGCTTTTCAATATCACGAAGCGCCGTTTCACGGATCGGATCGCGGGGGGCACCTTTTTCCGCATCGGCTAATATTTGAGCTTCCAGGGCGCCCACTTTATTGCGCAATTGCTTCAAAATAATTTCCGAATTAACCGGATAGAAAAACATGGCAATGTCCAGTGGAACGTTCAGATTGATCACCGGCGCAAACCATCCGACACGGATATAGCGTGGATATGCCACAACAAATATGGTCCGGACAAACTGGGAGCCCAATTCCAGATAACGCGATTCAATCCTCATTGATGCCGGCGCAATCAAATCGCGCACCGTCACCACGCCGCGCCGATACGCTTTTTCTGATTCGAGGAGTGTCTTTTTTTCCTCAAGTTGTTCGCGCGCCAGCTGCTCCTTTTCCTGAGGAGTTAATTCGGGTGGTCGTTCAGTTGGGATGGATTGCGTAGCACGATAGAGTTCAACCATACTATTCGATATTGAGTTTGCTCACGTCGACTAATTGTTGCTGGTCGTATGTGTCAGGGTTGTACGTATTATAATACAATTCGATCAAGCTCTGCGTGTCTAGCTGGACCGCTTTCAAACCAATCGAACTTAAACCGTCAATAATGTACTCAATGCGCTTCTGCATCTCAATCCGATTTTTCTCGAATTTCTTTTGTTTAATGGTGATAACGTTTGTTGGCGACAGCACCTCTTTCACTCGGCTAAAAAACCCCTTGGCTTTTATATTGCCGGCGGCGTACGGCACAACGATATAAAATCGCTTGCTCATGATGTCTGCCAGTGAAACCAATTCCTGAATATACTGGCGATACTCCCGGGTTTGCACTTTGAGCAGCTCATTGGTCTGCTCTTTCTCAACCGTTTTCAGCCGCTCCAGGTAATCGTCAATATTTAGTTTCCGAGATTGAATCAATATTTGAAGGGGAAATTCTATCGTATTCAAAAATTGAACATACCCTTGAATAACCGCATTTTGTTCGTCTTCAGATTTCAAAGCAAAATTGATCGACGAAACGAGTACAACTGCACGCAGCGTCCCATCTTTCAGGATAACCGTGTTATCCTTGATTTCAAGAATGCTCATGTATTGCTGAGTAGCGGCCGCGAGATTATTTTTACTGATTTTTTCTTCAGCCATGATGATTAATTATTTGGCTCAAGTCCTTCCTGATACGCCCCGCCTGTATCGACCACGAGCGATAACTCGGTCAATCGCGATTCAGTTAAGCGTTGCTTCTTGGAGGGAGGGGGCGGTGCGGGCTTTTCCTTCTCCTCTTTAACACTGCTATTATCATACTGCTTATGCCAGATGGTCAGGGTCGGCCGACGCAATGTTTGCATCATGTTTAATAAAAAATGGTGAAACGGTCGCCCATTAATTTTCGCAAAAGCAAATACACCAGTCAGAGCAAAAATGAGTACGCCTTCAATGGCGGCCGCCCAAAAGTTGGCGAGTTTAAAAACAATAAAAATCATGCCGGCACCGATTAAAAAAGTGATGAACTGGCGCACCGTTAAGGGGCCAATAATTTTATTCTCAACATCGAGGAATTGAGGAACAATAAATTGCTGCATACCTAAGTGACGAGTCGCGCATTGAGCGCATTAATGGCAAAAAATTCTTCCGTCAAGAGAAATGGCTGCTGACTTTCGCGACGTTTTCTCACAATCTCACCAATAGGCACATTCTGCTCCATGCTTTCTCGGCCAATCGCCAAGTACAGTGCAAAAAGAGGCGAAGTACGCCAGGCCTGAACTGCTTGCATCCGCATTTCCCACGACTCCTCCTCCAGTAATTCAATTTTTTCATACACTTTATCCGCTGATTCTGAGGGATTGGTACCCAAGCGGCGGAATTCCTGCAAATCAACTTGATGAATTTCTTCAACAGGTCCAACCACGCCCGCAGGCTGGCGGATGTCAATCATTTGTGGTTTGTCCGGACGCATCGTCTGACGAATGCGCGGCATCGCCTGATCAGACTGACCATACAATTCATGAGCAGGCGCAACCGGCCGTGGTGTCTCGGAAATAGGTACAGCCGGACGAACTGGTGGTCGAGGAACTGGCGATACGATTGGCGCGGGCGGTATCGCCGCGGCGGGTGGCTTCATAGCTGCCAATGCAGCCGCCATATCAGCTGGCATGGTGGGTGTAACCGGCGAGACAGGTGCGGCACCGCCTGGGCGGGGTACAAAAGCAGGTGGAGCAGCCGCATACATACCCCGCTCTGGAGCAGGCTGCGACGCTGGTTTTTTAATCACTGGAGTTTGAGCGGCAGGCTTACCGTGGCGCATTGTGTCTGACTCAACCATGACCGATTCAATAACCGCAGTAGCCACTGGAGCAGCGAAACCCAGCCCACCAATCTTCGTCTGCCGTTGCAGCACGTCTTCTACTTCGATGGCGCTGCGCAAACCACGGATGAAAGACTCAAGCACCTTCGCAAATCGTTTTTGCATCAGATCGCTATCAAATGTCAGATTGTGCTTGCGAATGACTCGTTCAACGACTGCGTCAACGGTTTGCGCAGGATCTGAGGCGGGCTGCGTCACCATTTTCTGCAATTCAGCGGCATGCCGTTTAATCTCCTCTTCATCACTTTTATCAATAAATGCCGCGGGTGCCGGGCCTAAATCTTTAAGCGGCGGACTCGGGCGAAATGGCGTGGGTGAGGGAGTCGGCACTACCGACTTTGCTGCTGGCTGGGCAGCAACCGGTGTAGCAACGATTTTTGGCGTTGGCGAAACTGACGCGGGCTTTGGAGCTACTGCCGGAGGCGGTGGGGTGGGCAGCGAACCTGAATCTACATCAATTGATTCATTATGATGCACACGAGAAAAGGTGCCTCCTGGGTCTTTAACCAGGAAGCCGTCTTGCCACTCATTCATTAATTGATCATCAGCCATTGTTTGTTTTTTTATAACGTCGTGATTGGACGAGTTTGCGTAATATAGAATTTATTGTGTGACCACGCCCATTCGATATCCTGTGGCGTACCATAGTGCTTCTCGATTGTTGCACACAATCGTGCTATTTTCATAATCTGAGCACTCTTCAATTTCTGTTTCTCGCGTTTTGCTAGCGGAACCATTACTTCACGGGTTCCCTGCGTTCCCTTGCGCTGTATCATCCGTTCTTGCCGTGAGACAGCAATATCGAGAATAGCATCCGATTTCCGATCGACGACGTAGGTATCGGGCGTAATGCGTCCGGAAACAACCGCCTCTCCCTGCCCCCAGCCAGCCTCGATAACCATATGCTGGCGATTCTTTGTCACGGGATGCGCCGTAAAGGTTATACCCGCCACTTCAGAATCAATCATTTCCTGCACCACCACGGCGACTGATACGGGAATGGTATGTAATTTCTTCTCAAAACGATAAAAAATTGCTCGTGGCGTAAAAAGAGAGGACCAGCAGGTTTGTATCGTTTTCAGTAATTGTGGTTTTCGTATGAATAAATACGACTCTAATTCCCCTGCCCATGATGCCGTCGAAGAATCCTCGGCTGTCGCAGATGAGCGGACGGCGACCGTAGTATTATGTAATTTTGTAAATGCGGCGAACACCTCTCGCGCTAACTCAGGGGGGAATGATGCGTTTTGAATTTTCCTTCGTAGTTCACGGGAGGCTCGGTTGATACTGGCTAAAACTTTCGGATCGACCGTGCGTAACATGCGGCTGGCGAGACTATCAATCCCCGTATCACGCATAAATTGATCAAATGCGGTACGCAATACCACAAAACCCTGAGGTACCGGGATGTGATGTGCGGTCATCTCGCCAAGATTTGCCCCTTTGCCGCCCGCGAGATTGACGCTCTTCTTATCGAGCTTGCTGAAGGGGGATACAAAGGCTTTCGATGACTTCATGATGATCGATTATGCTTAAAAAAATCATATAATGAGCATTCAAAATCATGGCTACATTATAGCATAATTTGCCGATAAAATCAAACCACGAAAATCATCGGCAAATATCTAAGTGATTGTTGAAGAAAACGCAAAAAAATGGTAAAATAACGTTACTATGGCTGATATGGAGGTCAAGAAAATCAAAGTAGCCCAGCAAAGAGAAACCGTGGCCTCACCTTTTAGTTCAACAATATCTCCTGCCACAACGGAGCCCCCCAAGCCCATGGGGAGTCCATTGCGCATGCCCAGCAATAATATCTCAATACCGGTAGCAATGCCTTCGGGACAAACCGAAAGAGAAAGCCAGTGGAGTCAAACGTTATCACAGGAACGGGTTAACCAATTCAAACAGTCAAAAAAAATGACTGGCACTATCGGTCGCATGCTGGGTAATTTAGAAAACCCTGACTTAGATATGGAAGATAATCAAAATCTCCAATATCTAAAAAAAATGCAGCATTCTCTGACCAAGGGATCAAAAGTAAATGCCATTAAAACTGGTGCACAAATCGGTATAGACCTCCGCCACCGCATCGCCGCCGGAGGAATGCAAGGATTTTTATTTGCTTTGTCATTGGCGATCATTAAAGACTTCTGGGACTTCGGCACTATTTGGTTTACGATCGGGTTCGCTGGCACACTCTTCAATATCATGATTACTACCGCACTTCTATTTGTGGTCATGTTTCAAGGAATCTGGTTTCGTCGCTGGTTACTAAAAAAAATGTGGAGTAGGTTTCTAGGCGCTATCATCCTGGAATTTATTCCTATACTTAATTTTTTTCCCTGGTGGATTATCAGCGTACTCTTAGTTAAACAAGCAGCTGATAAACGACTCAAGAAAATGGAAGCGGCTGGAGATCAGCATGACCAAAATATGGAGGAACTCAAAGCGGCTGAAGAGGATTCAGGGGAACAGGCCCAATACAATCAAGCCGCCTAATATTTTAGGTGACCCATATCCGTATAGCACATTATGAGTGCTATATTTTTTTTACAATTCCTTTAGTTGCATCCACTTCGACCCGGTCGCCGGTCTTCAGTACACGAGTGGCAATCATGGTACCGATCACGCAGGGAATTCCTAATTCACGTGAGACAATAGCGGCATGGGTCGTAATCCCACCCTGGTCGGTAATAATCGCCGCCGCCTTTTTCATCAGTGGGACAAACTCAGGTGTGGTATTATTAGTTACCAAAATATCTCCCTTATTAAAGGGGCCAGGCTGATGAGCATTCCGTACGAGCCGAACGACCCCTCGCGCTATTCCTGGGCTGGCAGCAACGCCGGCAATTAAGTCCGCAGCACTGTTTCGTGGTTCGAAATCTTTCTCGTGTACAAACCGCGACACAGTTCGACCATGATATAATACATACCCACGTCGAGTACCGTAAACAAACGTTCGGAGGCGGCGGCTCCGCAATTCCTGAGGATCAAAATTACGATCTAAAAAAACCTTCGCTACTTCTGGCTCCACAACGCTATACATCTCATTCAAATCCAAGCCAACCCGCTTGCCCATCTCAGAAAAAATTAATCGGAGAAAGTGACTGAAGCGAATGAGGCACATCTTGCGATAATCTTGCATGTGCGTCATTTGTTCGGAAAAATACACCACATGTGACAGCCAAGGATTATGGAGTCTGTGTAATAATTTGTTTTTCTCTATTCGATTTTTTTTCAACACCGTAGCCAGATCCCCCATGAATGGCTGCCGAACGAGTCGAAAAAGTTTCGATGCAAAATAGCGTTCAGTGAGCACCTTAGCGTAATAATTATTCTCAACCCAATAATACAGTCGGGCATGTCGCTTAAGTGCCTTCCAAAACCTTGGAGTACGCTGAAGAAATCTAAAAAAATCAGGAAACGTTCGCCACTGTCCCCGAATTTTGCGAGCGAGGCGTTGTAATGCGATCTCCTCCTCATTGGTATATGAAGGGATAGTGGGCGCTGTCAGAATTGTAATAGCCTTTTGGCGCCTGGCCGCATCAGCAATATGGCGACTAATAAATTGGCTCAACCAATCTTCAGTTCCTGCAGTCAAACAGCAATCAGCCATATATCCTTCAGCGGCCTGGTCCATATTTGCCCAATATAGCTTATGATACAATGCATAAAGCTGCTGATCAGTAAGTATACGCACGTCAATTGCTTCTGCCGCAGCATAGGCAGCGAGATTTGCGTCAGCATGCCGCTCCCACCGTCGATAAAATTTACGGAAAATCGCTAAGCTCCGTTTGCAACCACGCACGAAATAATCCCGCACCAAAGCTAAATCTCGCAAATCCCAATAGTGAAATAATTCCGTTTGCTCAGATGGCATAGTGCGGATAAATAAATAGCTTTGTCGAATTGCAGGTGAATACCGCTGATTTTGCAACCATACCCCGGCATGGGTACCTTGCATAAAAATGGTATGTAAGAATCCTGGGTAATTTTTTTCCAGCCATAAATGACGAGGATTTCTCGTTCGAATAGTATATGGAGATAACCGCCTGTACTGTTTCATATTTTTCTAACAACTCCGCTTGTTGCGTCCACTTCCACCCGGTCGCCGTCTTTGAAAACTTTGGTGGCAATTCTTGTACCGGCAATACTGGGGATTCTTAACTCACGACTGACAATCGCCGCATGGCTCAGAACGCCGCCACCCTCATCAACCACAATGGCCGAAACTTCTTTCAGTAAAGGCACATCATTAGGATGAGTATTAACACTAACGTAAATAGGATGTCTCGGCCACCGCACGGGACGTAACGTACGGATAACGGTGCCATTACGTTTGCCCCGAAATACTGACGTTCCTCGAACTACCCTCGCACTATCTATTACCCTAGGCCATACGCAACTTTTCTTCACTCGGCTAACTTCTTGGGTACGACCGTCTACTGTTTCCCTTCGCACGCCATAAAAATACACATACCCCTTGCGACGAGACTCAAGCGTGCGAGGTGAGACAACTAACCGCCGCTTCCTCAGAGTAGCAGATAATTCTGGCCGAGTCATCATAAGTAATAATCGCGGTGTAGTTCCTAATGCCCGAGCTACTAATCGAGCTATCTGCTGAAGCAGCACTTCAATGCGCGGATATACCGCGGCGATACGGTTGCGCTCCCGGGCAAGGCGCCGAAGTTCGCTGTGTGGCATAGACGGCATCAATCGATCTGCAAACTCTAAATACCGCCAAAAATAATTATACACACCAATAGCAGCAAAATAATCGGGGTAGCGACGAATCAAAAATTGTAAAAAATGAAACGGATTATCTGTGGCGAATGGTGCCTGGTGATCATACGCACGTACAAAGTCCTCATACCGAGCATATGCTTTCCTCCGACTTTGATTGAGCCAAGCAGGATGGCGCCGTAACTGCTGCGCTATCCGTCGTATGACAGATTGGATATTGAGTAGTGACGTCCACCGATTACCCGTGCCAATACCACCCAACGAGCCATACGTCATACCCGCTAAACGACTAATCCGCCGGCCATACCCATTACTGACGCAACTCAAAGTAAACAAAGATAATTTCCTCTGCACCCCGCCCTCGGCAGAAAGGTGATAATGAATAATTGACTGAGCAGGGTTCATAATTATATTTTCCTCACAATCCCATGATTTGCCCGTACCTCAATCATATCACCATCCTTGAATACTTTTGTCGCATACTGCGTTCCGACAATACACGGAATCCCCAACTCGCGGGAAACAATAGCGGCATGGCAGGTAATACCGCCCTCATCGGTAACGATACCAACCGCCTTTCGCAAGGCTGGCATATATTCAGGTCGCGTCATTGAAGCAATAATAATATCACCCCGACGGACGTTCTTTAATGAGGCGAGATTACGACAAATGACTGCCCGCCCAATTGCAGTGCCCATTGTCGCTGATGAACCATGAAGGTCATTGCTCGTTGTGGTAGTTGCCGCATGTTGATAGCGCTGATTTAATTGACGGTACTGCGGACCGCTCGCAATATACTCCTGTAAACCCTCAGTAACGACAAAACATCCAGACCGATATCGCTCAATGAGTACCCCGCGAATTCGCTTCAATTCACGGATAGCGCGTAGCTCTAAAACCTCTCTGACACCTAACTGATACAAGTAACGCTCATCAATAGATACCCGACGGTGTATCTCATGAATCACCAGACCCACATATCCAATCGTTCTTAAAATATGCTGTTTTCGGTTATCCTGCCAGATGGCGGCCTGATCAATCACGCTGACCATTGTTTGAATCTCAGGTCCGAGATAATACCGCCGCATAAGCTGATTTTTTGTATGCCTAATCTCTGCTAATGATCGATATCTTTCCGGCGCTATTCGCCACCGCTTCATAAACCACTGAACAGCAGGGAGGACTGGCCCCGAATAGCTGTTTTGTATCCATGAATAACGCTTCGCATGGCGGGCAATTGCCTGACGCCAACCGCTATCTTTTTTAATTCTAAAAAGCGCTCGCTCCTCCTGGGTAACGAAAGAAAGTTGAGTGGGCGTAGCGAGCTCCATAAAAACTTTATTTACGTCATTCGGTGGTACCACCCGCGTAATCGCCTGTTTAAACTCTCGCTCAATTCCGATCGAAATTGATTCAAGAATGTGAGCAATGCCCACGGCATCCGTGAGGCTGCCAGCCACACGCTTTAGCTGTGCCAATAATTGAGTATCAGTAATTGTACGGAGATATTTCAGTGATATACGCCGATTAAAAATCTCGTGCTTTTGCATGATACGGTTTGATCGGCGTTCTAATTGTTTTAAATATAACGGATTCTTTTTGAGTCGCTTCTTAGTCTCACGCCAAATACGCTCCAGGTCCGTCTGTAAATAATGCATCTCCCCATATCCATCGTGATATCGATATAAGAATGAAGAATATCCAAATCCAATGTGTCCCTTCATTTTCATGCCGCTGTAACCGGCCATGCCGAGAAAAATCGGGACGCCAGTAAACCCCTGCGTGTACCAGCGCTTTTTAAAAGCTATTTGAAATCGTTGGGTGATAGTCATGCGAGCTACTTTCTTAGGTGTTTTTCAGCTTCCTTAACGCCATATAGATCACGCACTGGCGTAATAGCATGCGGCGTCGACGCAGCGGCTGTAGTTAAGTGGTATGCCCGACCGGGGACCGCTACTCCCTGCTGGCGCGCTTGTTGAACCGCTTTCAAAAAAAACTGGCAATTTTGCTTTCTATCATCAGTATACACCACTTCAGAAAATTTTTTTGCTACGATCCGCCGCAATACATCTACCAGCATGGTGCTGGTCTTAACGTTTGTATTTCCGTAATCAAAAGTGCTAAATCGATAAGTAAAATAGTCGCGTATATCCAAATGATAGTGCTTTTGAATGTATTCTGCCCGCCAATCCAACTGCTCATGATTCCCTGTAGTGAAGTAGCCATTGTGCCGTGTCCAGCGAAGCACCTCGACAAATCCAGGTGCTAATGAAAGTCGAAAGAGGCCTTCTCGATATGGCCGCTCATACGCATGTTCATAATCAAACGCTGAAATAGTCCGTAGATCATAGCCCAATGACTCTAGGTACGCATCATAATCCGGGAAGCCGCTGCTACGAGTATCCCACTCTTCAGGAAACAAAGTGTTGGCAAGATCCCATAAATAAAATACGCTGCCCATTTACGTCCGTTTAATAACCGTGACCACTCCATGATTACCGTTTACCTCTACGATATCGCCGTCTTTCAGCACCTGAGTGGCAATTTTTGTGCCAATCACGCACGGGATATCAAGCTCCCGTGAAACAATCGCCGCATGGCAGGTGACACCGCCTTCGTTAGTTACGATCGCAGCTGCTTGTTTCATGCCGGCGATATAATCAGGCCGGGTCATAATGGCCACTAAAATATCGCCTGCTTTAACCTTTTTGATTTCAGTGGCTGACTTCACAATGCATACTCGTCCCCGAGCCACGCCTCGACAAGCAGACAAACCACGAAAATCATTAACCAGTTTCTGTTCACTGACGCCGAGAATCTCTCGATATAATCGCCTCGCCGGAGCGCCGGTCACGATTTCATACTGATTACTATCATGCTGGTACCATAAACAAAATTTCATTCGCCGACGAATCTCGGGCACCGGAATTGCAAGCCCGTTAAATAATGCTTCAATTTCCGGTTGAGCATGATACTTCATTTCGTGAAGTGTACGACCAAAACGACTACCGATTTCCTTAAGTAAAATACTACCATAGTGCGTGGACCAGTAGGTGAGTAGTTTGCGGCTGTCTTGCCAATGGGTAAAATCTTCGGATATTTCCAAGAGTACCCGTATCTTTTTCGGAAGTTGTAACCGTGACATGAGCCTCTTCTTTTCCCGAAGATTGCGTCTGGGTGTGGTCGTAATTTGCCGAATACGCTCGACAATGTCAAAGCCGGATTTAAAAATAGCTTTCAGTTCATTAATCCATTCCGGTAATCCTAAATAATTATCATGTACATAATTATTCTTACTCCAAAAATACTGCCGCTCCTGCTGGAGCAACAACGAATGAATTACCGCATTTTTTTTCACGAGCGTAATTAATTGCCGAACGGGCAATCGGCGGAAAGCGGCGACCAACGTACGGTTTCGTTGTATCATGAATGCAATTCGAAATAAGGCAACTTCAGTTTCATTTACAAACGAATGGTGTACCGGCGCGGTAAGGATTGAAAAATAACGCGACAACTCTCGTTCCATCCCCTTGCCCCGCAAAAATTTCTGTAGCTCTTTCTGAATAATGGTGTCAGTACCTAATGCAAATCCATCAATAATGAAACTAGAACTGACTGCCCGTACATTTAATTGTACATAGGTGTGATACAACGTACGAAGTTGTTTCAGCTTTAGGCGTTGGAAGTCTTGGTCATGCAATTTTTGGCAAAATGTAAAAAAACATCGTTCATCCTCTGCCCATCGCTTCATGAGCAGTTTTGAAAAATGTGGTTTGCGCATCCCTGCCCCTGTAATCCCCGATGAAACGCGGTCAATGTCTGCCTGATCAATATACCAATCCGCACGGTCATTTTCAAAAATGCCAAAATGACTTGTAGCATGCCAACCATTTTTTCGCTGTTCTCGAAGTATCTCGCCGATAGAAATGAAATAAATAAAATGCGGACATCCATCAAACCGCTGATGATACCATTCCTTGCTGTGTAATCGTTCAACATCGCGCTTGATAAGTCCAGGAGTAAATGTTTTCATACTATCGTATCACGAGGTAACTTTTTTAATCGTCCCGGTCGCGCCGTTTACTTCCACAAAGTCACCATCCTTAAAAATACGCATCGCAAACCGCGTACCAACAACGCAAGGAATCTTCATTTCCCTGGAAATAATGGCAGCATGCGAGGTGAGACCACCTTCATCAGTGACAATCGCCCCCGCACGGTGCATTAAGGGAACAAAGTCGGGACGAGTCATATACGTCATCAGTATATCACCCGGCCGAAGTTTATGCCCATCAGCGGACGGAGACTCAATCTTTCGCACTTTCCCACGATAGATACCTACGGCTGCGCCAATGCCTTGAATTTTCGCTCCCGATGATGGCACGTTTGCCGAGAGTACGCGACGCATAAGCTGTCGAGCTTGTTTCCCCGCAACAAAAGACTCTTCACCAGTGGGGAACACTGCATAAAAACTTGCCTTCATGCGTTTTTCTGCCTCCAACTGAGTCACCGGTGTCGCGCCCGAAAGCAAAACAATAAGTTCCTGTGGTAAAATAAATTGTAATGACGCAAAAGGCCAACTCAATTTCTTACTCGCTACTTGTAAAAATGCATTTCCCCAATAATTACCAAGTAAGTTTGCTTGCTTACGATCGTCCTGCCAAGAAGCGGCAAACCCTACCCCTTGTAGCCATTCTATTTCTCGGCGAGTTAATCTGACATTTTGCAGTATCATTTTCTGTTCACTGCGAATACGATGAGGGTACTGCTCCAAAAGTCGAATCTGTTGTTGAATGCTGGCGCTGTCATATTTGTTAATTAAGCGCATTACTTTGACAAAAAAGAATTGTTGCGTTAACGGTTTGGTATCCCGATAACTGTTGTGTATCCAGAAGAAATCTCGTTGAACCTTTTGTAGTAGCAGAGATACATTAGGAAACCGTCTGCGCAATTGCTGTATCGTATGAATGGTTGTTTTTTGTTTTGCTAACCGAAGTGCTATACGTAAACACGCTAATTCAGACCGCTGCAAAAATGAAAGCTCCGGCGGCCTGGTTAATACCTCAATCCATTGTTGTACCTCAGCTGTTGCACCGTACTTAACTAATAACCGCCTCACCAAATCATCGCCACCCAATGAGTAATACTCGGTGCACAGCGGGATAGAATATTCGCGCAGGTACAGTGAATAAAATTTTTCAAAATCGTGACTCAGGCGCTGAATCCCGCGGCGTTCTAAGCGCCCCAAAAAACGATAATACGCCTGCACATCCCGTCGCCACTGGTGATATGCCCGAGTAATATATCGCGGATGACGAAAACACCAATATCCCTTCCGGATAAACTCATCCTCATCATATACCCAGTAACACCTATCCCCTTTTGCTGAATAAATACTGATAATAACGCGTGCTGCCAACTCTCGAAAGTGTGTATGTAAGTGCGAAGTAATCGCGTGAGCCGGGGAAGTGGCGGTAAATGGTACCAGAACCCCACCCTGTATCACCCATCGTTTGGTGGCACAAAAAATACGCTTGACCGTATGGGACGTCATGGGTATTCTTCGGAATGGATAGGTGGGCAATCGATGCATAATAGTATGTTCCACAATCTACCAAAGCGGACGTCTGTATCAAGTAGCTAACGTATCTTCCGTCTGCTCCCACGTCTCATATTCTTTAACCAATGTCTGCAATTCCGAAGTAAAATCATCTTTTGATAATTCCCCGGCCCGCCACCGTCTCAACATATCCTGATACGTCTGATACTGTTCAGCGAGCTTGGCGACGGTCGGCATATCCAGGAACGTTTGTTCACCGACGAAGCGTTCTTTTTCGAATTGCATCGGTATTCGCTCTGGCGTGGGCTCGCTAATATCATGGCCCAAATGAATAGACTCAGTGGGAGCAATAGTACTCCCCATTGCATCCTCTAAATGCACGACACCCTGTTCATCCTCGGTGACAGCAAACCCACGTTGTACTCCATCCGTGGTTTCTCGAATAAGTGCTTTCTGTAGCAATGCTTCAGGAAATGCACCATGCGTCCCCACCGGCAATACAACATCTTTAGTAATCGGCCGCGCTTGATCCTGATGCTCAGCAACTGCCTGGGTACGGCGACGGATGTACTCAGTGCCAATCTTTTCTGACTGGTTAATAGCACTTGCCATTCCCATTGCCATAGGATGCATCAGCTCTTTGTCGAGCAGTGCCCGATGGAGACCAATATACTGATACTGTTCTCGAATTTTTGACCACTTCGGATCTTTAGGATCATAGTCAGGACGATCTCGTAGTATTGCCGAATCAATAGCGGCTGATTGGGCGGCAATACGATCTTCTAATGGCCCAACCACATCATAATACAAACCCTCGCGCCGGCGAGTACCGTAGCGCTCCTCAGTTAATGGTGATTGAGTGCCGCTTTCTTGAGCAATCATGTCAATGGTTTTATAAGCTCGGTCAGTTTTTTCTCTACTGGAGCGCCCTTTCACCACTTCAGCAGAGCGGGCCAATGAGCGGCCCTTAGCAGTAGTCGCGGCGATGCCCTCATCGGTTAATTGTCCCTCAGGAGTTCGGTTGGCATGCCGAGTAATCCATATCTCCAAACGCGGTGTGCGTTCATTTTCTCGTGCGTCAATCGAACTAGTTGGTTCATGGGGAGGCTGTTCAAAGCGGTTCATAGGCATTAAATAATATGTAAGCGATGTAATTTTTTCTTTAATTGGGCACTTGTGCGAAATACGACAGTCGGGATGCCAATCTGATGAGCGCCAATTGCCCGCTCTGGCCGATCATCTATATAGAGGCTTTCGGCTGGTCGCACTCGAGCCAAGCGAAGTGCTTTCCTAAAAATGCGTTGGTCAGGTTTTCGGATATGGAGCACCCCCGATACCGCAGTACATGACACAAACGGTGCAAGCTTAAAATGCTTTATTGCCCACACATGCCATTCGCGGGGATAATTTGAGATGATACCCACCCTATAATGCTTTGCCAAACGCTGCAATAATACTTTCATGCCGGGAATCATCCGAGTGTGTCGCCGAAAATCACTCTGCAATTCCGCTTGATTGATATGCTGGCCGGTGACCGAAAAAAAATCTCGTGCCACTGATTGCCAATACTGCCGTTCGGTGATGCGCCCTAGTGTAAAAGCCTTCCAATACGGCCGGTCGTGTGCCGAGGCATACAAACGACCTCGTGGATATTTATGTCGACGTTCGCTCGCCACTATTGCCGGTCTCCATCCACTACGATACAAAACATTATCAACATCAAAAAAAATTACTTTAATCATCGCCCTAAAATTTTTACGATACCGTGTCGTGCGTCAATTTCTAAACGGTCATTATCTTTGATAACACGGGTTCCATTTTCCGTAGCGATCACACACGGGACGCCGAGCTCACGCGAAACAATGGAAGCGTGAGAGGAAAGCCCTCCCTGGTCAGCCACAATTGCCGCGGCGCGTTCCATGGCCGGCACAAAGTCGGGAGTGGTGAATTGCGCCACCAAGATGTCACCTTTTTTAACTTTACCAATTTCTTTTTTATCCAAACATACTTTAGCGCGGCCTCGTATAATACCTCCCAGGCAAGCCATATGACCGCGCACCTCCCTGACACGCTCAACTTTCACAAAATATTTTTTCTCCAGTTTCTTTATCGCCTGAGGGTCAACAATAAGTCGAGTGGTAGCATTGCGAACAACCATAGCATAATTACGATGCCGGCGCTTCATTTCCGAAGCCGTGGGAAGTGGCTTCCCTGATAGGGCGTCATACATTTCAGGCACCGTCACCTCCATTATCTCATGCGGATTGAAATGTGACCGGCGTGCGATTTCATGATACATGAAACTGGCACCATAATCGCCGAGAAAAAATGCTTCAACACGGCGATTGCGGGTATAGGAATGCAGACGTGCTTGCGTAATCAGCTTGCGGAAATCAGCATCGGGCTTCACCCGTCCGACTGCCCACCGATACTCATGCAGTGCTTTGCGAGGAGAGGCGTCGCGTATCAACTGATCTATACCTTTGGCGTCTTGCCAAGCGGAACGAATACGACTAACTATATCAGCAGACGTATACGGCTTACTCGTTGCAAGTCCTCGATTAATATACCCATAGCGCGTCACGTGTCGCTCAATGGCGCGTCGACCAGCTGCTGACAATGCTGACAGTCGCTCTCCGGACTGCTTGAGCTTTTGAGCTAATTTCATCAGCTCCCATTTCTCCTGCGCCACGTCAGTCATGGCCTTCGGATCGGTAAAGATCAAAACAATCTTTCGAAAATCTGGATGGGTTGCTGGTACATATCGAATTAATTGACTTTCAATTGCATCCTCAAAAAATATATCAATTGGATACTGCGCATACCACGGACACATTAATTCCCGATAAAAGGTAAGCAGCCGGTCAAGCGTGCGCCGCAGATACTCCGTATTCTTGGTTTGCCAATTAATTTTTTGAAGAACGTGGCCCCACCGATACAGTCGCTCAGATTTGCGGAGTTCGCGCTGGCAATAGCGCTCAATCCACCCATCGTTACGCCGCAGATGACCAATCACTTCTTTTTCGAATAGATCATATTCCTTTGCCGGCCAATACATCATATGATGCAGGTACACGCGATTCAGTAGATAATGCCTAAATCCTACGCGCCGGGCTATCTCCTTGGCAAAAGAAGAATTAATGGTGAAACGCAAAAAAATCGGCAACTTGCTAGACGGCTTAATCCTCCATGGACCAAATCGGGCAACAGCAGACGACATAATATTACATTAATAATGAGATGCTCCTCATTTCAATTATACAATCATGGTATCAAATTCTCCCTTATTTTTCAATAAAAAAAGAAGGCACATGAGCGCCCTCCAGACACGCGGTCTCGCACCGCTAATACCTCACATGAGTGCTATTTCTCCGGTATCAGCTTTCCCCCTTCGAGACGAAACGTAGACCACATAAAGGTTCCGGTCTCCTGATTACCATAGGCAATCGGCTCGTAATCATGGCCGAGTAATTTGCCCAATTCTACCCCCACCAATGCGGAAGCGTTTTCTGACAAGCCTATCTTTTCTTTGAGGAGATATTGCAAAAATTCTGAAACTAACGGAATATTGACTGCCCCAGCCCGGATACTTGCCACCCAACGCGCTCGATCCTTATGAGCAGATGCGCCTCGATATTTTGTGTCGACATACTCTGCCACTGCCTGCAACCAGGCGGGACTAGACTGGAGCGCTGGCACCAGCGCCCCCTCCCGTGCCAGCAATTTCAATGCAGCAACCAAGGTATTTGTGTCACGCTCGCGTGAAGCAGCGGAGAGTATGCGTTTAATTTTTTGCACATCCCCTTGAGTAGTGGCCATCAGCCGATCCTCTATCTCCAATACGGGCGCTCGTGATTCCCAATATCGCGCATACAAATTCTTAAGCATTGATAATGTTTCTACGTTGGTGTTAATCCCTGGCTTTTTGGCAGGAGATTTAATCAGCTCACTTTCTGCGTCCTCGAGTGCATAGTGCTCAAGTAATGGCGTAAAGAGAACATCGAGTAAGCCAGTGAGAAACACCGATTGAACTCGAGCAAAGAGCATGAGTAAACGTCGCACCATATCTTTGAGGTTGGGCGCGTGACTCAATACAGTTTGAGATTCAAGGAATTGGATAATCTCCAGAGTGCTAATGGCTTTCGTCGAACTATGAGTGCCGAGCAGCTTCTTAATCCACTCAGCGACGGTCAATACCGATTCGCCTACCTTCGTCTCATGAGTCCGCACTTCCTCAGTATTATGCGATATCGTCTCAACAATCTTTCTGACCAGAACACTATCCAGCTCGACATCGCGATACAACCGTAACCGCCGACCAATCAATTCTTCAATGATAACGCCTCTCCGTAAAGCGAGTAATAAATGTTTTTCAAGCAAACGCAATGCAGGCGCTTCATCAAGGAGGGGGAAAGCAAGATACATCAGTACGATAAAATCATCGCCAATAGCTTCTTTTACCTCTTCGGCACGAGCTAAGGCTGGGTTGCTGAGCGTCCGATCCAAGGCCAAGTATAAATCATGGGCATCACCAACCAAATAATTATGCTGAAACTCGTCGACTGCCGCGCGTAATCGCCGTCTGAAATCAGTCTGTTGAATTGAACTTACTGATATATCGTTCGGTTCAAGCATACTTAGGATTCAGATGATGTAGTTTCCTCGTCGTCTTCATCTTCTGTTTCTTGTTCAGTCGCATCCCCTGCCTTCTCTTTTTGACCAGGACGCTGCAATTTTCTTAGCAAATCTCTCATTTCGCGCCAAATCTTCAATTGTTCACCTTGGGGCGCTTGGCGGAATGCTTGGAAATCATTTTGGCTTAACCCATCAAGTTTATTCCGCAGCGGGTCAATCATTTCATTTTGCATGCGCTTGGCAGTGGCACCAAATTTCTCCGTACCCATATCCCCAAGCGTCTTGGAAATATTCTCAAGCGCTTCTTGGGCTTTATCCAATGCTGCCACCATCTGATCCTGTGACACCACACTCTGATCCATGCGGGAAACCATAGCGTTCAAGGCTTGCATTGGAGACATAGCTGCTTGAACTTCAGGATTATCATACGCCTCATCCGGTAATGCGAGATCCTCTGTAGGTACATCAGCCACTAGTTGATCACGTCCTTCTGCTGATGAACCGCTCGTGCCAGGGCCGCCGGGTACAACTTCCACCTTGGGTTGCGGGGCGCTCGGTTTGGCTTTAGATTTTTTCTTAGACTTAGATGTTTCTTCGCCAGTATCGCTCGTATCTTCACCTTCTTCATTGTCAGCGCCTGCATCAGTCTCGTCATCTCCACCATCTTCTTTTTTGCCTTTATCATCTTTTGCTTTCTTATCTTCTGACTTTTCAGTGGTAAATGCTTTAGCAATTGATTTTTCACTATCACCTAGCTTGCCAACTTCTTTACCATCGAGATAGAAATCAGCAACAGCTTTTAGTTGCTCGGCGAGTTTTTGCTTTTCTTCATCAGAAACGTCTTTCCCGCTGATTACTCCAGTAGCTTTATCAACTTGTAGGTCAGCGTTAGGATTCTTATCTTTTGCTTTTTTCTGAGCATTTTCAATAATTAAATCAAAAATATTCTGCACGTTACCCTTTACCTCACCAGTTTCATAATCTATTTCCTGGAACTTCACCAATCCATCACCGCCCATTTTCTTCCAGAATCCTGCTGGCGCTTGATACCACTCATCAATCATATGGAACATACGCTCTTTATCAACCTTATCCCCCAGCATCGCGCCTGTTTCTTTGTCAATTTCTTCATCAGTACCGCCCATCATGGCGCTGGCAGTACGAACCTGGGAGTGCTCATTGATCTTATTGGCTGGCTGAGAGCGGAACGTGGCGAGAAACGCCGCTTCATTAAAGCTATCCATCTCGCCCCCTGTCATCCGACGTATATTGGCGTTTGGATCCTTCACTAGCTCGCCAGTCTTTTCATCTTTCAAAACCTTGCCATCTTTATCCCTCATGAATTCATCAACCACAAAACGGCCATTCTTTTTAACAAAATTACCCTTATCGTCCTTTAAGAATTTCTTAACTTCGCGTAAATTAGTAAATGTATGCGGTGATGCGCCAAGCTGAGCACGGCCCGTACCCTTCTTGTATTCACTCATGGCTTTGCTGACATCATCTTTGGCCAGCCATTTATAATGACCAGTCTTGGCATCGTAGGTATTATGCCCTCCATATTCCTCGTGCTTGACCTTCTTACCAATTTCCTCTAATTCATACACCAAACGATGTCCTTGCTCATCGTGTCCATCCGGACCACCGAGAGCATTACGTAAAAATAGATTGAGCTTTTCACGCCCGTAAAACCCCTTCTCATCTGCAAATCCCACCTTTTCAACGCCGTTTTCATCCTTCCACTTCGCGTGCTTTTGAAAATATTCATCCTGCATGATGTCATCTAAATGCCCTCCTTCAGCTGCAATCCGAATCAATGAGCGCATACGGCGCTGATATTCCGATTTCTTCGGATCCTTTTGCAAACCCTCATACAGTAGTCGAGCTGACTCCGCCTTTTCTTCTTTATTCATGCCGTGATAATCTTTGGCAAATTGGGACTCCAGCGCCGCCTCAGCCCGGTCTATGTGCGGAATCTTTACTTTGCCGCCAGTTGAAACGCGTTCCCAAAACTGACGACCTTTTGCCTGAGCGACCGTACGAGTCATTCGATCAAGTTCTTCACCACGCTCTCGAGCACCTTTCACGATGTTCCACGGCTGCATCACCGCCGGCGCTCGATCCTCATACCAGCGCCGTACGCGTCGACCCTGGCTGGTAGCAAGCGCTTTTGCCCCGTCGCCCGCCCATTTAGCCGGAGCGGCAGCAATGCGCAATGACGACGAACCCGCTTTCTTCAATTTATCGCTAAACTGTCCGGCAATCCGACCAGCGGTTCCACCCAAACTTGAGGCAACTGCCAATGAAATACCCAACATAGATATGCCCAGAATAAACCCGAGCATATTCTGAGAATTTGAAACATCCGAGATGGTGGCGGTCACAGTTGAAGTCGAATCAATAACATTGCTTTCCCCAATCTGAGTCGAACCAATAAGGTTTGGATGAGCCGTCATCACCGCTAGGGACAACCACAAGAAAAAGGCAAGTATTGGTCCGGTCGTCACCCATTTGCCAAACGTGCTCCACCACTGACTACTGTATTTGGACGTCATGGGGAACGATGCTGCTAAATAGGCAAGCGGCGATAAGACAACGAGTACCCATAGCGCAATCAATCGAATCAGTAACATAACTAATATGACCACCATGACCATCAGTGCCACAATCAGCAAAATAACCGCGAGGGCTGGCGCCGCCACCATTTCAAATGGTGTAACACTTGAAAGATTTGGGTTATTACCCAAAAAATTCAACATATCCCGCAGTTTCAAGACCGAGGTAAAATTAGCCGCGGCAGTATCGGCAAATGCATTGACGAATGTCAGCATCACCACCTGACCAAAATCAATAAAGAAACCAGCGATCAATTTCGAAAAATTAATCAGCACGGCCATGATGACGAGTTTCGGCAATAATCGCTGATAGCGATATGACTCAATTTTCAAAATAGTACCAAAAGCAATAACGAGCAGCACTAACACAAAAAACATGTTCGACACGTCTCGCACGACAGTCCAGCCTTGTTCAATTACCGGCGATGTCGAAAAATCATTATATTGAGCGATGTCAACAATAATGTCGATAATCACAATCAGTAATTTCCCGAGCAGTGACGCGACCCACAATAATACATTAGCAAATGCAGACGCTAACGCACTGGTAACGATACCGCCAATGGTTGTATTAGTTGGCTCTTTTGTCTGCGCGATGGCCTGCCAACCAATGCCAAAAGTTCCGGCAACCACAAATACCAAAACCGCCGCGATGGCCAAGGTAATTTTCAGCCGCGGACGGGTAGATATATAGCTCATGATGGTATGCACGAATTGGCGCATACGAATATTATTCAAACAAAATCATTTCAGTCTTCTTAGGGATTCACGTTGGCAGTCACGCCGGTAGCAAACCAGCCCTGGTTGGCACATGGCGAGCCATCGACCTGATAGCGGCAATCACCGCTTGGACAGCTCGAACCGGTGCCCTTGAGCACGCCGCACCAGTCCCAATTATCAATCACCCTGATACGGATCGGATAGGCTCCGCCAGTGGTATATTCATGCGTGACAAACACCGTGCCAGAATCATAGGTTCCCACTGAGGAATAATCAGCATTACCGTCATTGTCGAAGTCTACTTCAATCAATTTAACCGGCTTCTGATTCGGATCGGCATTGACATTGAAGGTCAGCTGAACCAATTGTCCGACACTGACATTCTGACAGCCGCTGGTTGATGGCTGTCCGCCCGCACCACACAAGACGGTATCAATCACTGGAGGCACGCCACAATAATCATTGGGATACAACGGACGCTCAGCGGCACCCTTAGGCGCACTATACGGACAGACGGACATATTCGCATATTGGCCAATCCAGGTCGCCGGCAAATTTGTTGCACCAACTAAATTGGTCGTATCTTCGACATACCCAGCCGTTGCGTTATCCCAGCGCCAGGCCAGGAAAGGCCGCGCAAATAACCGTCGGAGTCGATCATTACCCTGGGGAATAGTAGTGATAGGAGAAGCACCACCACCGCCCAAGAGGCACGGACCAAAATCATTAACTCCCGAAAGACAATCTGAATTAACCCGACAATATATTTCTGCATTATTTGAGCAGAACCCTTCACCCAACCCGAGACAATATCCATCATCTGACGAATCATCCGGATCGGGTCCCTCGAGACAGGCTCGCTGCAGCGATTGGGTCGAACAGTCATTATCTAAATTCCAGCTGCACATACGGCCAGCACAGCCACCACTGGGACAGCTATAGGATGACCCTCCATGTGCCAGCGTGTCATCAGATTTATTTTCAATATAAATTGGTCCGCTGCCTACCCCATTATCCCAGCGCCAGGCAGAGGGTGTCGAAATCGCCGGACTCGGCTGAATGATGCCTCCATACGGAGTCGTGTGCTGATGATAGCGATACAGTAAATCAGGTAATAGATAGGGTGAATTCGTGTTCGTGCGCTCAAACCACGCTTTGTCATCATCCCAGGTTACCACTGAGGCAATCGACGTACACATTTCATTAAGTCTAAATATTCCCTGCACCCAAGCACCACCGCCGTTATTGCCATCGGTCATGGTTACCGTATATGACTGCAATCGATTATTTGCTGCCCAATTTACCCGTACCCGAATGCTGTTACCCGAGCACGACCAAGTGGCATCCCAATTATTTCTAGCATTGAGAATAAAGATTGACCGACCTTCATCGGTAGCCGTAGTATTGCAATCCCAATCCGTATGTGCCCATCGTTGCATAACAAAATTTATATCCCGGACTTCCCATTTATAATACTGATCCCCCACTGCGGCATTGTAGGTCGAATTAATGGCATTGCACGTCCCTCCATCACCTGCATCGCACGCGCCACAAACTCCCGTTTTAAATTGACAATTTGATGCAGGCACCGTTCCGGCCATATTACCCGCCTCATCACACTCACCCGTACCAGACTGATTAACGATAATGGTCGACATGGGGCCGCGGTACCGATAGCTCAGATTGAGTAAGGGGGAGATGGGGAAAGAAATGCCACAATTACCCCGGGTAGTGCCCGCACTATCTGAATTTACCGTTGCCCCGGAAAAGGTTGTCTGATTTGCTCCGCGAATATCTTTTGGAGTCGAATAATTCCCTTCCGCACCCAGACACATATAGAGTGGGCGACGGCCGGAGTAGCCAGTAATTTTCAGTGAGCTAAATGCGCTTGAATCACCTTTCAATAAATCAACCGGCCACCAATTAAGGCAATATTTCGGATAGCGAGGATCATGTTCTAGACAATAACCTTCCCAGCCTTTATGGGTTGTGTTATTTTCGTCAGTGTAGGTACAATAGGGCGAATCGACTCCAGGGAATAAACGACAATCTCGCGATAACAACCCCTGGTCGCTTTCTTTCGTTTGCAAAACTGGCTTCATAGAAACATCGTCCAGATAGAACTCAACGGAGGGAACCGTATCCCCACTTTGGAAATTGTGGACGATTTCCAAGCGAATACTATCAAAATCAACCGGTGCGCCACTATTGGTGTCTCCGATGCGAATTGGACCATACACATATTCTTTCCAATTCACCGTCGGCGCAAAGTCGCCAACTGTTTTATAATCAAGCTCATTTCCATTTGCATTGACATAGGCAAATTGTACGCGCACAGTATCATAGGCTGATGCAGGCACACCCCAGCGCAATCTGAAGGAAACGTAATACTCTTCTGATCGCTGAGCTGACTTATGCAGGTCATAATATATACCATTCCAGTTGGCAGTGCCGGCGCCAACATTACCGCTGGTTTTGACGCGAGCAACGTTGTTTTCATCTAAATTCCCGCTGGTGGATGGGATAGTGCCATTATTAATATCTTCCTCAGCCCAGGTAACGACCGCCGTGCCTCCCTGCAGATTGCGTGGCTGCCACGCCGTATCAAGGTTAACCAAGGCAATCTCAGTAGCATTAAATAATCCAGGCGTTTCTACGCAGGTATCGCTTGAGGCGCTCAGCGGGCATGATAATTTTTGATTGAGCGCGTAATCACGATCACCGAAATCCCCATCTTCAATAATTTCTCCATTAATACTGATAGAACCAACCTCTTCCATAGCCGCAACGGGCAAGCTTCCCTCATATATCTGCGGATCGTCGCAGGTGCCACTGCCGCACTGCGCGTCAGAGGTGCAGGTGATGGATGGATTATTAGTGCAGCGACGGTCCCAGTCCAGCCCTGCCATCACCAGCCCAGTGTAATTCTGAATCTTGCTCACGAAAGCGGGTGAATCGTACGTCTGATTCACACTTTCAAATTCGCCGACTTTGGTGCACTGCCCAGTCTCCGGATCCAATTCCTCACAGACGTATCGCGACAAACATAATTCCTCGACATTCCCCTCAGCGTCTTCCTGCCGGACTGACGTTTCACACTCAAGCCAGCGTTTGCACTCACGATCTCGAATAACCTTAATCACCGCGTTTGAATCGCACTCATTAGGATCAGCGCAGAGCGCGGGCGTTTCGCCATCAACTGAAAGAGTCGAAACATACGGCAATTCGGAATTCGACGTATCATTGAAGAGGCGACAGCCTTCCTCTCGATCCACCAGACCATTGCAACTCGCTTGATCAACAGTTTCATCAATATAATAGTACGGTACATAGTCAAAGACATCGGCCACTTCAACGATTGAAAAACTGTCAATCAAAATATCGCAGGTATTCGGGGAAGGCGAGAAACTGCCGGCTGGTACGCTCCGACGAATCACCATGGAGAAATTATTCTGTAGTTCTTCGACAGAGCCGGACGTATTATACCAGTCGTCGGGGTCAACTGAACCAAAGGTAACGACATTTTCAAACGTGGTCCACGAATTCGTCGCATTAAAATTACTGTACGGTCGATAATCAGTTCGACCATTTGGCCAAGCGCGATTATCAATCGTTCGCACCAACCCAAATCCGATATCGGTGTTTCCGCTGTTTGACGGATCGCAGGTGGCATCATTTGGGTCAAGCCGCGCCTGGAACGACACTTTGAACGCACGATTATCAGTAATGCTATCAGTATTCACCCCATACCAGATATAGCGCGCCTGGTCGCCGAGACAATAATCACTAGCGCCACAATCAGCGTCACTGGTACATGTCGTGGCACTATTAATCGCGCAATGGTATGTGATTGAACTATTAACGCTCTTGCCGCAGGCATCATACGTCTTTACGCGCGCCGCCACATTGCCGGTATTCGATTGGGAATCAGCGTGCATGCGCAAACCGCAGGCCACCCGCTGAGACGTGTCACACACCCCTGCGCCATGAGCACTACAGTTCACATTAGTATTACAGGTTCGATTGGCATCACCGGTACAGCGTCCTGCTGACGTCTGTGAGCTCGCCCACGGAGTGAACACATCCGGCAACGCGGTATCAATAACACCATCAGTGGCGATACTTGCATTAGCCGTAGTCGTAAACGTTTCAAATCCGCCGTTCTCTGAATAATTGCGCGATACAATTTCCCCGCCGGTCTGCACTTGCTCTGGATCACGATACTCGGTGCAGCCCGAGGCGCCCGATGAACACGCGCCGACCCAGCCATCAACTGGCTGCGGTACAATGTTTTGATTGCGGTTGCAGAAATTGCTATCACAGTCGCTGGAGGCATTGCATATTTTCCCGTCATTCGCTCCGCCACCCGAACAAATACCAATAGACACGGGGCAATTTGGCGCGCCTTGGTCGGTGCCGAGCTTGTACCAGCCAGATATATCTTGGCCGGATACTCGCTTGAATTCACACAGTTTTTGTCCCGGATCTTTGAAATAATATTGAGAGCCATTTGCCGAGGTGAAGGCATCACACTGATTCTCTGCGAAAACGCACATTTCCTGACCAAAGCGATCAGGATCAACCACGAGATAGGTATCAGTAAATGCAGTCACGTTACCATCACCATCCAAGCCGGGTTTTCCAAGCTGAGTACAGCCAGCTTGATTTGCACCACATACCTTCTCCGGATCATCCACGATATATACCGTCTCATCTTCAGGCGTGGTTCCTTCCTCGAAATAATACGGTTCAGCGGGTGAGGTGCCATTATTGATGTGATTCAGGAGCGCGACGGCATCGGCAATATTAATCGCTCCATCAATATTCACATCGCCGACTGCAGGTGAAACATTAAGGAAGTAATTATCCGCCCCACTAAAATGTTCGTTCATGAGCGTGACATCGTCAGCCGACAGCCGCCCGTCATAATTAACGTCGCCGCGTAAATAACGCTCACGAGTAAATGTCGAACTGTATGGACTGGTGCTCTGCTGCGTCGCAATCATCGCCGTGCAGCCAACTTTATCTTCACCACAGAGACGACTAAATGATTTCAGGAAATGCTGGTTGCCATCGCGGTCGCTATATTCATCACAACCTTCATAACCAGAGCACTCTTTGTACGATCCTTTTACTTTATAAATATTTTCCACCACCTCGCTGATGACAATATTATCAATATAGAAAGCATTATTGGAGAAGAGGACTAATTGCGCGTTGGCTGGATCCGCACCAACAGGAACAAAGACGGGACCGACGGTAAATCGGTTCCACAATTCACCCGCTGACGCTTGGCCAGTGAAGCTCAGTGACGGCGTGGTGTTGAGGGCAAATGAAACATTGGTTGTGCCAGCGATCGCCGATCGCGCCCAGAAGGTAATGGTGTACTGGTTACCCGCGGCAAACCCAAGTGTGTCGCCTGCATTATTAATCGCCGCACTATTTGACACCAGCATGGAGTGGCCACCGGCGCTGGTCGCCTCAGTGGAAATGCTGGCATTGCCCGTCCAGGCGCCGATTGATCCATCTTCAAAATCCTTCACATAGAGATCACGTGAATTATCACCGGCATTACCCTTATAGGCGCGGCATCCGGCATAGGCAGCCTGACAGCTGATACCTTGGCCGGGTACCATATGATACACCATATTCGGGCCGTCATTCGAATTGCGGAAATTCTTACAGTCCTCCGAGGCAAAGATAACGCGCGAGCGCAGCAAATAATACGTGACACCCGCCGTATCATAGTACTCAGTACAATCAGGATTGACGCCAACCTGATCAGGACTACAGGTCGCCGGATTATAGAATTCTTCATCCGTTCCGTTACCATCACGATCAACCGAACCACCATCGATACAGGTGGGCCAGGTAGAACCGAGCTGCGCCTGAATGATCGGATCTCCTTCCGCTCCCATATTAGTACAGGGGCCATCATTTTGATTACTCTTCTTCAGACTGTACTCACGTAATTGGAATCCAAATTCATTCGAACCCTCCCAGGTATAGTAGGTGCGCTGCTGTGGATCATCGCTCGGTACACACATTCGAATATAACTATAGTACTCCTTCCCTTCGCCACCCTGGGCGACGGTTTCGAGATTCGTGTACTCCTCACAGCCGACGGCTGAAGCGGGGCAGGATTGTCCGCTGTCAGGCACGAATGAAACCGGATCACGCAGAGCGCGATACGGCGGACGCTCAATGGCTAATTCGCGGAAGGCTGAACACCCGACAAATTCCGCGGGGCACTGATCACACGAGCCAGGAACGTTCGGGTCGCACAGGCCCGGCGATGAGATAACGCCCGTCACGGTTCTGCCATTATTTACCGAGGTGTATGCCTGGCAACCAAGCTCCAACATGCTACACGAATCCGCCTGTTTCAAAAATGTTTTCGGATTCTGGTCGTATGACTTATAGGCGGTCAAATTGCCTTCTTCAAACTGAATATTATCAACGATGATATCGCATTGATCTGTTTGGTCGCGATGAATTGATAAGGCGATGGCATTATATTCATCAGACGCTACCTCGGGTACGGTAAATGTACCTGAATATCGTGTCCAACCATCCGTTGCCGTCACCGTGCCAAAATTTGCCTCGGTACCGACCCCGCTGCCAAATGGCAAATAATATAACGTTGCCTTGCCGTTGCTCCCCGTACAATCCGTATCATCCGCAGCAGTCTTTGCATAAAACGATAAACTATAGCTGCGACCCTCCACTCGCTCACCCATGAGTAGCCCCGCTGGTTGATTTACATTCCAGAGCATCCGACCTCCATCAGTAAAGGTGCCGGTACCCGAAGCCGGGAAGCCTGGGCAATCAGCTGCGTGGGTGGCAAGCCGAATGGCGGTAAACCCTTCATAGGCATCGGAAACCGCTAGCGTCGACAAGCCGCAATTTGGAGTTCCGCTCAAGTCCTGACCGCTTACCCAACCCTGAAAATGATCAGCCACGGGACTATCCTTAAGCGCATCATAAATTCCAGCTGCAGTCCGATCGTACGTTTCAAAATCAGTATTCGTCAAAACGTTTGCGCCACTGCCTAAACGCGGGATGTACTCAGTACAACCAGCAGCTGATGAATCACACTGTCTAATATCATTATTAAAACTAAGTTTGGCGCCGCTACCAGTAGCCCCTGGCGGTTTGCCATTACACTCAAAAGTCCGGGTAGTATTATTATAACTGGAACAATACCACTGACAGCCGGCGTTGTCGGCATTGCATCCATTGGTTTCAACTGTATTGAGCAAATATGAAACAACGGTACCGTCTGATTTCGTTAATGATTGACAGCTGGCAAACTGAGCATCACACTGGGTGCCACTAAATTTCCAGACTGGCTTGTCCTCCACACAATACCCATACCGAGCGCACGACCCATCGGCATTTTCCTGGAGACACAACTGTTCATCAGCGCAATAATCGCCCTGACGCTGAACGACAGCAGTGGCCGCGTCTTTAGTATCAATCCGACCATCGCCATTGGTATCTTCATTGCGGATCGGGGTATTGGCGATAATCTGCTCACCCGCACCCTGGCGACGACAAAATACTTCGGGAGATTTGAGCACCCAATTCGGATCGACTAATTTATAGAACGGCGATTCGATATCATCATAGTCAGCGATGAGCGTATTCAAACTATAGTTTCCTGAGGCAAACTGTTTGCCATACTGAGCAGCCAATTCCCAACCAACTGGAATGATCCGATATTTGCGCAAGATTAATAAGCTGCGATACGGGTACCCATTATAATATTCTGGCTCCAGCCCATTCGAATCAAAACCAAACGGCTTGCTTCCATCAATCAAGCCCTGCTCCAGAGCCTGCCGCAGGGTGAGCTCCTGCTCAATGGCAGTGCGGAAACGAGTATCAATCACGCAATTCGTCGGTGTCGGATTATTTGGATCAGGACAGCTCGATAGATTGCCTAATATATCAGTGGTACCCGCTACTGAGTAATTGGTATTTTGTAAATCAGCAAACAAAAATTTTGCTGCCGTCACCCCAGGCGATGAGCCGCCCAAGAAACTGGCGATACCACTCCGGCCGCCGCTCCCGCTCGATGTAGCCGGATCGACACCGAAGATATACCGCTGGATGAGTTTGCTGGCAAGCGTATTGGTAAAGATACCGACCGCGTCGGCGATGGCGGTACCCGTATAGGTCAAATACGGATCAATCGATTTACCAAATATGCTCGTGGCGGCATTACTAAGAAGACCAGCAGGCGTTTTCACCGCGCCGCTTATCTTGCTCTTAACCGGTTTGAATTCTCCGGCTAAACTCTGAGCAAATTTATTAATCTCAACTTCAGCGTCACTCGCAGCCTTACCTTTATTCAAAATATCAAGGTAGGCGCCCAACTGAGTCGCCTCAGGATTAAATGTCTTAGAAAATTCTACTAAATACTGTTTATTAGGATTCGTCTTACCTAGTAACCCCTCATAATTATCAATCGCAGTTCGGTATTCGTCATACTTATCGATAATGTCAGTCAGCGGACATCGGCCACTAATGCTCGCACCACCCTGATCGGTTAACGCTTTTCGAGCCAAAACATTGAGCTTAATCTGAATCGAACGATCATTAGGACCGCCTGGGCCAGGCAGGTCACATAAACTAAAATTACTAGCACACTCTGGTGCGCCATATTCAAAATGATAATCATTCGATAAATCGCTGTCCACGATAGCGTCCACCTCAGGACAATCTTCGGTACTACAGGTAATTAAGCGACAACCAGCGGCAATACATTTATTTTTTTCCTCGATACTGGAGGTACAGCCCGTCACCTCGAGACTATCGGGACACAATAAATATGATTCAGGACACGATGAATCCGCTTTACATTTGCTACCAGTGTACCCCGAGCACTCCGTCTTCCCCAGCCAATCTGAGGCAATTGAATCGAGAAAATCACCAGCTGCCGCATCGCCTGCCTGTTTTAATAACTCCTCTGGCTTAGTGACGAAAAGCGGCTTTTGACCTTTTTCGCCTGTGGCGATTTGCACCGCGACATTGTATGCCAAATTATTTAAATACGTACGCAATATATTTTTGAACCCGACGTCAGCCGCGGTCTTCAATGTCTTGCTCAAAATTTCATAAATGGTCCGTGGAATATCACCGACGGTGATGCTCACATCCCCAATGCCAAACAACGCCCGTGCCTGCATCGGAACGACCAGAATCGGAATAGCTAATTGCAAAACAAAAAACACCATGGCTCCGGCGAGTATCAATCGCTGTCCTTTGCTCAAATGGTGATTTTGTTTTGTAGACGACATGTATGGGGAACGAAACGTGAGCTAAGTGCTTACTGTGAATTCGTATTAGTACCCTGGGTGTTTTGCTCTAAACTTTCCTGAAAAATACTCAACAGCGTGGCATCGTCAACTTCTGCAAGCGTTTCCTCGGGCACTCCGCTCTCGATCAAAAATTGTCTAATCTCTTCAACGGATAAATTCTGCAATGTCTCAAGAGTGATAGTGCCGCCAGTATTGTTTCCAGTTGCAGCATTGTTTGTATTTGTATCGCCACGTTCATTGAGCAATTGCTGATAGGTCTCAAGCAATTCGTCGTCGGGGATTTGACCTAATAATTCTTCAGATGCGCCAGCGTCGCGCAGAATCTTCCGCAGTTCATCCGAGGTGAGATTCTCTGGATCAACCACACCGGCGGCAGAATTTGTATTGTCGTCCGGCTTTATATCACCAAAAATACCGTTAACCACCGTGTTTACATTGCCCGCCACAGTCCGAGCGCAATTTTCACCAGATGGGCAATTTGGATCGGTTCCCTGATCAATTTCCTGCTTATCAGTCAATCCATCGCTATCACTATCGGCGATGTAGGCGCTAGTTTTGTACCCATAGAACTCATTGTAGTCGGACAGCCCATCACCGTCGGTATCCTTAGTGCGGAGACCCTCGATACCCGTTAACTGGGTATTGGTGCTTTGGTCTCCCGTCGCCACTGAGCTATTCGCATTAACCTTAGGCCGGAATGGATCGCGCAATGCATCAGCGATATACCAACTACCGAAGCCAAGCGCTAGAAAACTTAAAATAACGAGACTGATAAAAGCCCGCTTCTGGATGCGCTGTTCTTGCGCTGATTGCCCCACATACTCATCGGAAAATAGTTTACGGAGAACATTTTGCTTTTCATTTTTCTCCATCAGCAAATCTCCATTTATGTGTGCCCATTATATCACAATCTGGCCGTAATGTCAAACAACGACTACTGTTTTTTCATAAAGGCGTGCACCACCCTAATCCAGTCCCTGATGGTTAATGTTTGAGGTCGCGATTCTGGGCTAATCTTAGCCGACAATAAGGTTTTTTGAACTTCCTGATTTGATAATTTCAGACCTGCCGCCAGGGTGTTATGGAGCTGCTTTCGCCGACCCGAGTAGCCGATCTTAACCAATCGAAAAAAATCAGCCGCTGAATATGGCTTTAGTGTTTTCAAAAATCCGTGAACATCTGATCCAATCTTGGTGAGATGTAAAATTGCTGAAGTAACCGCCGGTGCCGGCCAAAAACTGGATGGCGGCACCAGACGGACTATCTCCGAATCAGCATACAATTGCACAGCAACGCTCAAAACGCTCATGGCGCCAGCCGGAGCAATGACTCGCTCCGCCACCTCCTGCTGGACTAATACGGTCACCGAGGTCGGCCGAGGCTGGGTCTCAAGAAATTCACGGAGTACCCGGGAAGTAATATTGTAAGGAAGATTTGAAACTAGCTGATAGGTGCCATCCTGAATAAGCAACGGGAGCGCACGCCGTACCTGAAAAATATCACCGGTTACCAGGTGAAGCGGCGGGTACACGCTGGTCAATTTGTGAAGCGCGGGTATCAGGCGCCGATCTTGCTCTACGGCAACCACGGTAGCCCCGGCCTCGAGCAAGGCTATGGTTAAACTGCCAAACCCCGGACCAATTTCTAATACCCGAGCACCCGGTACAATGCCAGCGGCACGAACCATATCCGTTATAACTGTTTCATCAATTACAAAATTCTGACCCTGGCTGCGATCAGGCTTCATACCATACTGCCGAGCTAATGTTTGAATTTCATTTTTTCCCAAATGTTTCATCGATTTCTAAAGCGCCCGAATAAAAGGAAAGGGGCGCGGTTCATCTTTTTTAAAGAAATATAACAAGCTAAAGAACGCGGCAGTCATAAAGATGATATTCCATGGATCAGATAAATACGTGGCACTATAGAAACCAATCAGCCCGGCAACAATTTTCCCCAATGCTAAGGACATTTCAAAAAAAATGGCGTAGGAAAGCGGCCCGACACGACGCGCTTTTTCTAGGCGTATTGACTCCATCGGAATGTACACCATTTCTTTTGCCAATCGAGCGCTGCCATGGAGCGCCAGGGCGGCCGGCACGCTCCGTATTAATCCGCGAACTAGCCAGGTGACGACATAGAGCAGAGTGCCTGCACGTAAAATATTTAATCGCGGATATTTATCTGTCAAATGACCAAACCAGAGCACCAACAGAGCCGTTGCCAGCGTTGCCGATGAAACAACCCACCCGACAGTTAAATAATTGCCGATCACAACATACAAAAAAACCGGCCAAGCCACCAACGCAATTAACTCCTCACCAAAACCAAAGAAGGCAAAGAAGCTGCGTCGGTGTTCCCGGGAAAATAACTGCAACACTGTTTCACGATACGAAAGTTGAACTCGCGCGTGAATTTCTTTGATATGGAGCAGTGGCAGCGCCGAAAGCAGAATTAAACCAGTAACGACAATAAAAAGAACACTAAAATTAAACCATCCCAAAATCAATCCACCTGCCATGGGGCCAATAATCATCATGACCATACTAACCATCTCAATATACCCGACCTCTCGCCCGCGCTGTCCGGCTCGAGAAAAAATAGTTAAATCAGCATGATAGGCTGGCCAATACAAGGCTTTTTGTATAGCAAAAATCACCGGGGCCACATAATAGAGCGCACTTACCTCGGATATCCCAAATAAAGTTAAATAGGCGGCAATGAGAAAAAAATGACTGTAAAATATTGAATGCTCATACCCCAGACGCCCAACCCATGATCCAATAACCGGCAAAAGCACCAGGTACACCCCATATAAAATAACATAAAAAAATAGTATCTCTGCTAATGTATACCCAATACTGAATAAAAAAATCGGCTCAAACAGCGAGATCGCGGCGATGCCAAAATCCATCAGCGAGACAGCCCAATACAACCCATGTAAACCCCGCGATGGATCTTTTGAAAAATAGTGGGGGGAATGTGAGCGAAAGCGATTGAAAAGCATACGCTATGCCGCTTTGGCAGGCTGCGCGCCGCGCACTTTCACCGGACCCTGACGAATAATAGTTATCTTCCCATTCTCCAGCCGCACCACGGTAGAAACGGGAACCTCGGGCAAATCGCCCGCGTCAAGAATGAGATCAGGCTGCGCATCATTTGCCTGAAACATGCGCAAGACGCATTCAGCAGAATAGCAATTCCCTTTCCCGCTCAAATTGGCGCTCGTTGATGTGATCGGCGAACCCGCTGCTTTGACCAACATTTGAGCTGCTTGCAAATCAGGTATGCGGACACCAACCGTGGGTAACCCCAGAGTAAGGAACGGCGGCACGCTCTCCACTTTGTCAAAAATAATTGTCACCGCGCCCGGCCAATACGCATCCATAATTTTTTTCTCAGCAGCAGAAACGCGAGCAATTTTTTTCAGCATGGTGACCGAATCGACAATCACCGGCAATGGTTTTTGCACCCGTTGCTTGATAATAAATAATTTACCGATCGCGTTTTCATTCAGCGCATCGGCTGCCAAACCATAAGCAGTGTCGGTAGGATAGGCGACCACGCCGCCTTGCTTCAACACGGCTGCCGCTTGCTCAATAATATTTTTTTCAGGATTGGAGAGATTGAGACGTACGATATCCATTATGAATGTGATAAATAATCTTTCACGGTCTTTGATGTTAGATCAATGGCAGGTGCGCGATTCTCGAGAAGATTCAGTCCGGCCAATACATGATCAACCACCGCCTGGGTATATGACTGCCTGAGCTCTTCGCTGGGAAATCCGAAATACATATTGCGGTGCGCCAGCTGGTAAATGCAGTCCTCCAGCATTTCTCCCGGTTCTTCATTCACTGCCAAGGTCAGCGGATGGGCAAACGACGGGGGCGTATTCACCAGATACATGGGAATAACCGCGTCTGCATGCTCCGCCCAATCATACCCACTGTACTGGGGGATGAGCTCGAGGATGCGAGCCTGCGTCTGCTCGAATATCTTTTCAAAATCAGCACCGATTCGAATAATGCGTTGCCAGGCATCAGCAAAAGGGTCATCCGAGACCGCTTGGAGCCGGCGAGCATACTCATAATTATACAAAAGTTCAATTTCGGGAAGCATTGGTGTTTTTTCAGTATACCTTATTTAGTCAGAAACCTTAAACCACAAAATTCACCAGTTTTTTGGGAACAAAAATTACTTTTTTTGGTTCACCAGTCAGATGCCGCTGCACGGCCACACTGGTTTTTGCTTTTTCAACGACCACTTCCTGAGGAGCATCAGTCGGCATTACCAGCGTGTCGCGAAGTTTGCCATTTACCTGGATAGCATAGGTGGCTTCTGTTTTAACGATTTTGGCTGGATCAAATTTCGGCCACCCCTCGTTTTCTATATACGTCGTGTGTCCCAGCTGGTGCCAGAGTTCTTGCGCCAAGTGCGGGGCAAATGGTGCGAGTAATTGTAAAAATCTTTCAAATGAAGTTTGTGCCACAGAAGCAGTGCCCCATTCATTGGTTAATTTCATCAAATCACTAATGCAGGTATTAAAACGGAACAGCTCAATCTTTTCGCTGACTGATTGGATAGTCTGATGCAGTAATGTACTCCCAACCTCAGTTTTGCCCCGCTCAACCCGATCAAATATTTCCCAGACCCGCTCAACAAATCTCCGAACACCAATGATCCCCTTGGTACTCCACGGCTTCGCATCTTCAAACGGCCCCATGAACATTTCATACATGCGCAGCACATCCGCGCCGTATTCTTTGACGACATCGTCAGGATTAATCACATTGCCGCGCGACTTCGACATCTTCTGTCCATCCTCGCCCAGGATAATCCCCTGATTCTTCAGTTTCACAAATGGTTCTTCACCGCATTCGTTCGGCACTGCGCCAATGTCAAACAAAAACTTATAAATGAAACGCGCGTACAAAAGATGCAGCACCGCATGCTCCGCACCACCCACATACATATCGACCGGCAACCAGGCTTTCAATTTTTCTGGATCAGCCAGCTGTTTGTCATTATGTGGATCGCAATAGCGTAAGAAATACCAGTTAGACCCAGCCCACTGCGGCATGGTATTTGTCTCGCGTTTGGCTGGTCCGCCGCACTCAGGGCAGGTCGTATTGACCCATGATTCAATTGCGGCCAGTGGCGATTCGCCGGTGCCGGTTGGTTCGTATTTCTCCACGTCGGGCAAGGTAACGGGCAAATCTTTTTCCGGGACTGCCGCCGCCTCGCATTTGGCGCAATGCACAATCGGGATTGGTTCGCCCCAGTACCGCTGGCGGGAAAATAACCAATCGCGCATTTTGTAATTGATGGATGTTTTGCCTAAATCCTTTTTCTCCAGCCAGGCAATAATTTTTTTCTTGAACTCAACCGAATCCATGCCGTTATACTCGCCGGAATTGATCATCTCACCATCACCCGTCCAGCAAGTGTACTCAATGTCGGAATCTAGGGTACCCCAAGCGCCGGCGCTTCCCATGGGCGGCTGCATCTTCGGCATCACCCGATCTGGCTGAATGACAGGCACAATCGGCAGTTTAAATTTCTGGGCAAAGGCGTGATCCCGCTCATCGTGCGCTGGCACGGCCATGATGGCGCCCGTACCATAAGTGCTCAACACATAATCAGCTATCCAAATGGGCATCTTCTTATCATTAACGGGGTTGACTGCGTACGCGCCGGTAAAAACGCCAGTTTTATTTTTTGCCAAATCAGTGCGCTCCAGATCAGATTTGGCCGCCGCTTCTTTTTGGTATTGCTCAACAGCACTGCGTTGTTTGTCAGTCGTGATTAAACCAACTAATGAGTGCTCGGGTGACAGCACCACATACGTCGCGCCAAATATTGTATCCGGTCGGGTAGTAAATACCGTTACCTGTTGATTAGCTCCAGATGCAATTGCTGCCAACACCGTCGGCACGGCAAACGATCCGAGTTCGCGATTAGCATAATGCGGACGTGGCGCTTGTTCCATAATTAAGTGGGCGCCCAATAATTCCGCTAGCGCCTTTGGTTCAGCTGGTGCCACCAAGTCATCATGCGTATCGCCAATCACGGTAATCCGTGGCACCTGGCGATTAATTTTTTTCACATCATAATCATAGTCACTATACTGCGAAACTCCCGCGGGATAGGTGACATTCGGTTGAGCTGGAACATGGGGCGGTGCAAGCAATACCAACCCAGCTAATTTCAAACCTAATTGCTGGACGGCTTCCAATGCCAGCACGCAGCCAAGGCTATGCCCAAGAATAACCGTGTCTGAATCCGGTTTCAAGGATTTCACAATTTTAAGATTTTCCTCCAGGCTCGGCATCTCCTCGATTGATAGCTGTGGCGCGTCAACGCGCGTACCATGCTTCTCAAGTTCGGCGCGGAGCCATACTTTGAAACCCGTGTCCGGACTGCCCTGGTACCCATGTAATATGATGACTCGTTTTGGCCACTGCGCTTCAATCGGAAAATGTATCGTCGCACCTTCGCTCCGACCAATCCAATTGCGCTGTAATAATTTGATTGACTCTGGCCAATCAACAGTATCCAATCCATGAAGCAATCGCTCGATATAGCGCTCGTCAGTAATTTTTACTAACCACTGTTTAATTTGTTTCTTGGTCACCGGCGTGCCGCAACGCTCGCATTTTCCGTCTACTACTTCTTCATTAGCTAAGCCGGTTTTATCTTTCGGACACCAATTGATCGGCGCGTCAGCTTCGTAGGCGAGGCCGTGCTTGAACAGCTGAACAAAAATCCACTGAGTCCAGCGGTAATATTTTGGATCAGACGTAATAACCTCGCGTGACCAATCATAGGAAAACCCGAGACTTTGTATCTGCCGGCGCATGTTGGCAATGTTTTCTGCGGTGGTTTTGGCGGGGTGGGTGCCAGTTTTGATAGCGTAATTCTCTGCGGGCAGGCCAAATGAGTCAAACCCCATCGGGTGGAGCACCGATTTTCCCCGAGCGCGAAGATAGCGGGTATAGATATCGGATGCGGTGTACCCCTCTGGGTGGCCGACGTGCAAACCCTGCGCCGATGGATAGGGGAACATATCCAATACGTACGACGAATCACCCGATGCCGTATCCGAAACACGCCAAACCTGATCCCGCTTCCAGGATTCCTGCCAGCGTTGCTCAACTTCCGAATGATTGTAGTGTTTCCGCATAGTACAATTCACTCTAACATTTCACTACTGCCAATTCAAGCGATATAATCAGTACCGATTGACATGGCTATATACCTATGGTATTGTTCGCAATTGAAACTTATGGAGATAAGGAGTGGCGCCAAATATACCTATTTGGCGGGTTAAACAGTAATTTATCATTGTTTGAGCCTCCGGTTTAAATCAATCATCATAACCGCATTATTGCGCGCCCTGGAAGGGGTGATGATGGTTGGCGCGGTCTTGGGCTCAATGCTGAACTGGATCCTTGTGCGGCCGATTCGAGTAATTGGGCGTTTTTTATTGCGCCACGTATTTATTCACGCTTATAGCTTGTATCGAACCGTCAAAAATCGATTGGATATAGTTTTTGCTCCCGCAAAGAATAAAATCATTTACCCACTGCTGAATAAATCATCCATCCACGCCATCATCGCTTTCCTGGCGGTCGCTGTTATTGTTAATAACTTCGTAATCAAAGAAACACGAGCAGAGGAATTTGGTCGGGATTTATTGCTTGGCGCGATGACCACAAATATTCAAGATGTCGAGATTACTGAAACGGCTATTCAAGACACGTACTCCACCCCCGACTATTTTCGAATCACCGGCACGGTTACCCCGCTGAATTCCGGCACGCCGACCGCAGCCGATACCGGCACCAGCGCACTCCTGGCGAGCAGCGGCGCTCTAGTAAACCCAAATCTCTCCAGTACCACGGTCGGCGATCGACCGCGCGAATCTGTGGTGTATTACACCGTCGAGGGTGGCGATACGATTAGCGTCATTGCGGAAAAATTTGGCATTTCTACGGATACCATTCTCTGGGAAAACCGGCTTGGGGCACGTGATGTGATTAAACCCGGAAACAAACTAACTATTTTACCGATTTCCGGCGTATCACATCAGGTAAAAAAGAGCGAAACCCTCGAGGCAATTGCCAAAAAGTATAAAGCTGATGTTAATGAAATAATTGAGTACAACGCGCTCGTTGACGCCACTGATATTGATATTGATCAAATTCTCATAATTCCTGGCGGTGAAGTAGAGCCGCCAAAGGTTCCTACGATCACCTCACCCCGTGGATCCAGCTTTGCTGGTGGCCCTATTCCTCCCTCATCAACACAGGGCGGTTCATCAGGAAAATTACTCTGGCCAACCACCGGCCACCGCGTCAGCCAATATTTCAAATGGGGACATACGGGCCTCGATATTACCGGCCCCTATACGGCGCCGACCTATGCCGCCGATGACGGCCGTGTCGAGGCAGTCGGTTGGGGTTCTGGCTATGGCAATCGCATCATCATCAATCACGGCAATGGCATCAAAACATTATACGCGCACCACTCAAAAATGTTTGTCTCAGTAGGTGACAGCGTTTCCCGAGGACAGACTATCGGTATGATCGGCTGTACCGGCTGGTGCACCGGGCCGCACGTCCATTTCGAAGTTATTGTGAATGGCGTCCAGGTCAATCCCTTGAGCTATCTATAAATCGAACGGAGCGCTCGCCAATCAAAAAACCTCAGCCGAATCTCGACTGAGGCGCTTTCGTATACGCAAGAAATTAGCCAACCTGCTTCAACGTCTTCTGAATTTTTTCAATGATCTCATCAATGGTAAAATTCGACTTGATCAAATAATCATTAGCTCCCAAGTTACGCCCTTTCTCCACGTCAGCTTCTTGGCCGAGATTGGACAGCAAAATGACTGGCGTGCGCGCCATCTGCATATCAGTGTTATCCCGAATACGCTTCAGAATCTCAAATCCGTCCATGCCCGGCATGATAATATCGAGCAGTACGATTTCCGGACGTGTCGTCAAAATTTTCTCCAGGCCGCTGGGGCCGTCCATGGCCGCGGTCACATCAAACTTTTCTTTGGTCAATTTCGTCACCAGCAAATCCCGCAGGAACTGATCATCCTCGACTATTAATATTCGAGTCTGGTTTTCCTTCGGACTGGCGGTTGGCGAAGCGCTGGCTGGCTGGATACCACCGAGAATGCCGCGCACTTTTTCCAGCACCTCATCCGGCGTAAATTGAGCCTTAATGATGTAATCTCGAGCGCCCAGCGTTTTAACCTTTTCTAGTTCCACCGGCTGCCCTGAATTTGAAATAACCATGACGGCTGGCATAGCCGATCCGTGCTTCTCTTTCAGTGCGGTCAGCACTTCATACCCATCCATTTTGGGCATGACAATATCCAGTAATATTAAATCCGGATGTACTTTTTCCGCCTGTACCAAACCGTCGGCGCCGTCCCGAGCCGAATATACCTGATATCCAACCTGCTCGAGTTTCTTGCTCAGAACATCGACGAGGATGTCTTCATCCTCAATTATGAGTATAGTTTGCTTAGAGTTGGTCATAGGAGGTAGATGGTTGTGTCGGGGTCGCCCAGGGCTTCGGGCGCTCACGTCCATAGATTATACCAAAAAAGATAACTAAATACGACATGAGGGAAAATAAATCCGAAACCAGCACGCCGAGCGGGGTTAACGCCTCATAATACGTATAGGCGGTAACTAAGAGAAGGGTGAGTCCACCAGAAATAATAAATGAGCGCGTTTTTACTAATCGATGTTGAGTTCGAATGCCTTGCATAAAGAAAAATATGATACTGCAGAACAGCACGCCGCCAAGGATGATCAAACTCGCGATGCTCACGATCGGATGAATATCCCAGGTGGTAATACTCGTGACCGGATCAAACGATGGATTGCCCCGATACAATACGGTCAACACCATGGCCACCGATGAAACGATCAAGATGAGATAAAATACCAGCTGCATACGCTGCACACTGATGAAGAACATTGAAACTTTCGAAAAATAAGCAACCGAGAGATAGAGACAGGCCTGTGCTCCGATAAATCCGATAGCAATCGCCATCGAACTATCCCACAGAAAAATGCGCGGGATGGAAAAAAACAAATATGCCACCACCACCGCCAAATACCCCTGCGCAAAGAAATAGAGTACACGATTAGAAGCATCACGCTGGTAAGCCTGATACAGACGAACGCTGGCGAATGCGCAGATGATACCATTCAATAAATCAATGAATGGAACTAAAGGAAATGTCATGATTAAATACTTTTAATAAATTGATCATATTGAGTCTCTGCCACCTGATCATGAATGGGTAGAGAGAAATAGAAGGTGGTGCCGCGGCTTTCCAGACTCTCAAACCAGATCGTGCCTCGGTGATTCTCCACAATATTTTTTGCGATGAAGAGGCCCAAACCCGAACCATCCGTTTGCATCCGAATGACGTTATCCGCCCGGAAGAATTTCGAGAAAATGCGACCCTGCTGATCTACGGGAATGCCCACGCCAGAGTCGCGGACGCTGAAAATTAATTGATTCTGATCCTCGGTAAGATGAACCGTTACGGTGCCGTCTGGCGGAGTATACTTGATGGCGTTATCCACGAGATTTTGTACCGCCAATCTAATTTTATCGGGATCAATGTTTGCTTTTGGCAATGCCCGCGTCGGTTTCACAAATGACAGCTTCACATTTTTCTTACGAGTAGCCGGCTGCAATTCGTCGCATATATGAGCGACTAATTCTTCCAGCGAAGCATGAACAAATCGATACTGGAAACGACCTTCCTCAATGCGGGACACATTCAAAAGGTCATTAATAAGTGAGATCATCCGCTCGTTCGTTTCATACCCTTTGAGCAGCATTTCCTTTTGCTGCTGATTAAGTTCACCCAAATCCCCATCCAAAATCATCCGCATCACCCACTTCACCCCGGAGAGTGGTGTCCGCATCTGGTGCGAGGCCACAGAAATAAATTCCGTCTTCATTTGATCAATCTCCTTCAACCGGCGATTGACGCGTGAATAAATCTTATTCAACCGAACTAATTCTTGATTAGCTCGCAATAATTCCGCTTCAACCGTAGACAAGCTACGCACCACGTAACCGCTGCGATACGTACTGATACCCATCAGACTGATCATGGTGATTGCCATTCCAAAAAGATACCGTTGATTGAGGAAAAGCGGCTCGGTAAAAATTCCAGTTGAAGCGTGAGGAATCCCGCCGGTGTATTCAGCCGTAATCAAGGCCACAAACATGCCACCGCCGAGCACCAAATTAATTGGTGCGGCAAGGGCGCTAAAGTGAACATTAGTACCAACTAATTGAATAAGGTACAACGGCAAAAATATACTCTCGATACCGCCCGTGGCATGCACAATCAAAGTAATAATGATCATGTCCAACACGATGCCGATATACGGCCAAAACCGCGGATAATAAATATTTTGAAAAACGAGATTTGACGTCAGATTGAAAATGAATCCAATAGTCGCGGCAATCAGCACCCCGATCAAGTCAAACCCAAAACCAATCTGGTATCCTACCAGCGTAATAATGCACACTGCGGAGATGACAATATACCGCACGGCGACAGACCAACGGAGACGTTTTAATTTCTCTTCCTCACCTAAACGCGAGATGTCATGCTCGAGCTTGATATCTGCTTCTGATTTTGGCGCGGCTGGTTTTTCTTTTGTTTTGCTGGCCTGGACTTCCTCCACCATAGCCATGGCTTTCATGTAGTACTTAGTTACAACAAATATATTTTAGCATTTTTTTAACGAAAAGTCAACCGTGTACCGATTCTGGTACACGGTTGTCCCGAGTGAAACGAGGGACCTCGTCGGTTGTTTTGTTGATATCAGAAAGCGATGCACCATTGCCCTGAGCAACGTCGAAGGGCATCATCATTAATCTGCACGGTTGTCCTCCCTCCAGTTATTTCAAAAAAAATCGACCCGCAGCTTATTGCTACGGGTCGGGATCGTCAGACGAGAACTACTCCTGGATATGATATGAATCATTACTCAAATAGCCTACGGCAAGTATGATACTGGGAACTAATACCAGCGTAATGATTACACCGAGCCAATGCACAGATGTGTTTGGTTGATACTCTACCATCGCCGCACCAGCTACCAGTATCAAAGCTGCCCCACCGGCCAGCAAACAGTGGTATCGAAAACCACCACGCCTTCGCCACAACTCCATCGTAGATCGCGCTCTCCAGCTTTTATTATCAAGCGAAAGAACGGAGATGATATAGCTAAGCCCAATAAGGACAAACGTGCCACTCACTACCACAAACTGAGCGGCATTCCAGCGGAAGAGATGGACCTCACACCATAACGTCAAGCCGACAAACGCCAACGACAGGAAAGCTCTCCAATAGTCCAAGAAAATTAACAGCAGTAAGACGCATACCATTCTCATGAAGCCCATATCCATGGCATCACGAATCTGATCGTCACAGTCTGGACAGACGACTCTTTTCGTCTTCATTGTACCCTCCTTGGGTATTATGTAGAGTGAACTGTTTTAAAAAGTTTTTAATACCCCCACTCTACTCCTCAGCGCGCGATCATGTCAATCAGTTTTCGACCGATACTGCAGCGCCTCAGCCACATGATCGATCGATATGTTTGTATCGTTTTCCAAATCAGCAATCGTTCGGGCTACTTTGAGTATGCGAAAATATGCCCGACCCGAAAGATGAAATTGGTCAACTGCCTTTTTGAGCAACGCGGAGGTCGCTTCACCGACCTGACAGTGGGTCCGAATCTCACGCACGGTTATTTCTGCATTCATCGTTTGCCCGGTTCCTCGAAGTCGTTCAACCTGCCGTTGTCGCGCGGCGAGTACCCGCGCTCGAATTGCCGCTGACTCATCATGTGCTGACGGCTGCCCAATTTCGGTGAAATTCAATCGCGGAACTCGAATATGAATATCAATGCGATCGACGACTGGGCCGGATATTTTTTTATTGTACTTAATTATCTGAAAGGGTGCGCAGCTGCATGGCCGGTCGGGATCATTGAGATAGCCGCAGGGGCAAGGATTCTGCGCCGCCACGAGCATAAAACGTGCGGGAAACGACATCGCTGCCGCAGCGCGCGACACCGTTACCACGCCGTCCTCTAGAGGCTGACGTAAGCTCTCCACCACGTGTCGAGAAAATTCAGGAAATTCATCCAGAAAAAGCACGCCTCGATGTGCCAGAGAAATCTCACCCGGCCGGGGCGAGCTCCCGCCACCCACTAATGCCACGGCCGATGTCGTGTGATGCGGGGAGCGAAACGGCCGCTCCGTAACCAATGTCGGTTGATTTAATTTTCCCAATACGGAATAAATCTGCGTCACCTCCAGCGACTCAGTTGGCGTCAGGGGAGGTAAAATAGACGGCAAACTCCGGGCTAACATAGTCTTACCCGAACCCGGTGGGCCTATCATGAGAATATTATGGCCGCCGGCCGCCGCTATCTCCAGCGCCCGCTTCGCTTGTATCTGCCCACGCACCTGACCAATGTCAAAATTTGAAGTGACGATGGGCTGCTCTTGATTGACTTGTTGATACGGAGAAATTATTATTCGCTTATTTAAATGTTCGGCAACATCAGTCAAATGCCGAACCGGATACACCCGAGGACCAGCTACTGCCGCTGCTTCCCCGGCTACGGCTACCGGCACAAAAAGCTCGCGAATACCGCGACGAGCTGCCATGATCGCCATGGACAATACGCCTGGCACCGGCCGCACGCTACCATCAAGCGCTAATTCACCAACGAATAATTTATCAGTGAGATTCACCCGAGCATGAATTTCACCTCGAGCGCGTAAGATTGCGATTGCTATGGGCAAATCAAAACCAGACCCTTCTTTACGGATGTCAGCCGGCGCTAAATTCACCGTCACCACACCGGCGGGAAAATCAAAGCCACTATTGCGGATACCGGAGCGCACCCGCTCCTTCGCTTCCTGAACCGCGGTATCCGGTAATCCGACGATGAACATTTTAGGCAAACCACGCGCCACATCTGCTTCGACCTCGACGGGCTGCGCTTCGAGACCAAAAATAGTTGCCGAGGGAACAATGATTGATACAGACATAAAAACCTTCCGTGTTTAGGGGGAAGGCTTTTGATGTTAATTCTTCTCGATGGGTGTATCCTAGCAAACCATTCGGGACTGTCAAGATTTGCTATTTCTTAAATTCGCGAAACGAACCCTCAGCCAGATTCCCCAGCTGATAATCGTCAATCCGCCTACGGACCAGACTGACCACCTGAGCGCCAACCGCCTCCACCATCCGACGTATCTGACGTTTCCACCCCTGATGCAAAATAATTTGATAGGTTGATCCATGTACTCTGGTCAACCGATCGACACGGGCCACACCCTCTTCGAGCCGTACGCCCTGGTGCAATTCGCTACTTTGCTGAGCGTTTAACGGCCGGGAGAGTGTCGCCTCGTATTCTTTTTCTTTGGTGTACCGCGGGTGGACCAATTCATTTATAAAATTGCCATCATCGGATAATATCAGCAGTCCCGATGAATCTTTATCCAGGCGACCAGCGATAGCTAAATGCCGATACGTCTCGGGCAATAACTCAAATATGGATTGTTCACCATGATGCCGGGCATGCGTACACACATACCCAACTGGTTTGTGAAACAAAAGATAAGTAGGCGTTGACGCAGCACTAATCTCGCGTCCGGAAACCGTCACACGATCATGATCAGGGTCAATCTCAGTACCGAGCGTTTGCTGAACAATACCGTTCACCATCACCTGACCTGCCACAATCAAAGCGTCGGCCTTGCGGCGCGAAGCAATCCCACTGGCAGCGATAAATTTATTGATACGCATATCAAGTAGTATATCGCTTCTCAGTATAAATAATAAAGGGCCGCCAGATGACAGCCCTTAGAACAAAGATAGCGACGTGAGAGAAAGCAGATGCTACCCGACTCGAGTGAGCCAGAAGATATACTCGCGTAAGAGTACCGGTGAAACCGCACTCGGATAGGCTATGGCGAGATATCGTTTAGATTCTCTCAAAAGCACCGTCTGAATTGGCGGATACAATGCGCTCTGTGAAGCGGCGTAATAATACTTTGCCCACGTTAATTGAACAAAGAAATACACAGCCGAATCGCTCTGCGGCACATGCTCTTGGAGCCACGTCAGATCAGCCGTCGCCTCATCCATCAATTCTGGTAAAAATCCCAATGCCTCTGCTGCTGCTGTAGCACGAATCAATCGCAACTGCACCTGATGGTGACCACCCAGTGAATCGCGAATCAACGCCTCGGTGATTTTTTTGAAGCCGTCGCGTGCTTCATCGTACGCCGAGCCAGAGACTCCAAAAAGTTTGCCAATTCCGCGCAGCGCATTGCCAGCTTTCCCCCGATCGCTCACCTTGATCATCGCCAGTGAACCACGATACGCCTGCACCAAAGTAGTAGTGTCATGCTTGAACGACTTTTTGAGGAGTCGCTCAGCCTGATCCCGACTGTCGGGATAATGATGAAAAGCAAGATTGTGCAGCACGATGAGCTGTGCCATGCCAGTCGTATCACCGACCTGACTCAATGAATCAAGCGCCGTGCGCGCTTCTTCCTGAAATCGTAGATACAATGGCACCGGCGCCGCCTGTCCCAGTCTCACCATGATCGCCATCAGCAATGCCAACATTAGTGTTCGCACGTAAACCTCCATCGGATGTTAATACAATGAACTCTTTTAAATTGCTCTATCCTAGCATGCCCACCTTCTTTAGGCAATAATAAATACGCCCCGCACAATCATGGTGATGGTGAGGGGCGCATAATGGGAAATGGCGAAAGCGACTACTGATAATGTTCATCGAAGATTTTCAACGAGTGGCGGAACCGCCGCACCAGATTGATAATCGTCGGCAGCGACACACAGAGGGTCACCGACCAGAAAAAAAATTCATGACGCCACGGTCCGTTGATCAGCCACATACCGATGATGACGAAACCAAGCGCCACGTGAAGACCCGCTCGCGTCAGCGGTTTCTTCTGCTGAAATCGCAGATTGAGCGATTCGATGCGCGCCCGATAATACGACGAGATAGGATGAGCGATCGCAGCTGCAATAAGCGCGATGAGGAAAAAACGATATCCCCCTAAATGCGTCGGCCAAACACTAATGATCTCTTCAACCCCGTAGAGAATCAAACCGATGAATAAGAAACCATCATTGATGCGATCGACTGCTGGATCGAGGAAGGCTCCCTTTTGGCGCAACCGCTCAGATCGCTCTGGCATTGATCGCGCGAGTATTCCGTCCAATACGTCGCAGGCTCCGTTGCAGAGCAAAAAAATTCCCGCAAGAAACCAATGATCCAACCAAATCATGACCGCGGAAAAAGCGGCGAACCCAACGCTCGTATAGGTAAATACGTTCGGATCGATACCCACTCGTGCGCACCACCGGGCTAACGGCCCAAACACTCGAGCCATCAATTCATGCAGATGCGTGGCTTTGAATTCAGTAACTGGCCCTGTTTCCATACTATCCTCCTATAATAATGCCTAAAGTACTATTCTAATCAGAGCCTAGGCTACTTGCTCCGGCGCGTCAAGACGCCGGTGCCATAAGAAACTCAACCACAACACCACCCCTCCAGTAATCATAAGGTCGGCTACATTGAAGCGTGGCATGCCCGTAATATAAAAATAATCAATGACGGATCCATACTGAATCCGATCAACCATGTTTGAAAGGGCTCCCATGATAATACTGGCCACCCCCACCGCCTCCAGCCGTTGGCGCCGCATGCATAATCGAGCGCCATAAGCACTCAGCCCGAGCACTGCCCCACATATTAATGCAATCACTACCCAGGGGCGTCCGATTGTTAATCCATAGGCAATGCCCGTATTGTATTCTAATCGAATGCCCAGTATATCACCAAACACAAACCACCCTTCTGCCGGAATGACGTGCAGGGCAATAATTTTGAGTATACGATCAGCGCAACCGAGTACCACCAGCACCGCACCGATTATGACAACTGTGCGGGTACGCATATGAATGCATTAACGCTTCGAGGCGCACGTCATGCATTTGGTCGCTCCAGGATAGGCGCGTAGGCGATCTTCTTCAATCGCGTTACCACACACCTCGCAGACGCCATACCGATCGTCTTCCATCCGAGCCAATGCGGAATTAACCTGTTCCAATTGCTCTTCGAGATTCCGCTCCAGGGAGATCGAATCCTGAAATTGAGCCACTTCAATCGCATTGTCTTCTTCTTTATCGCCCATATCGCTCCAGTGCGACTCGGCCGTATCTTTATCAAAAGAATCGCCGCCGGTCATGCCGTGAAGCTGCTTTTCCAAACGCTCTTTTTCTTGCTCTAAACGTTCTTTTTGCTCGTCGATAAACGCCTGATCAATTGACTGGGTACCGCTTGCCATACGATTAGAATGGTAATAAATAATGAAGAGCCTTCTGCGGCTCGGGAGCATTATAGCACACCTCCACAATTGTGCACTATGGTCTATCCACAACCCACGCCAGCGCCCTACGAATGCCGTTTCTGCATCGCAGCCGCGATCCGCTCAAGGGCGATGTGGTAAGCGGCTTGGCGCAGCGTGAGCCCCTGATCTAGGGCTCGTTTCCAGATAGCATCAAAGGTGGTCACCATCACCTCGCGCAGCTTACGCTGCACTTTTTCTTCCTCCCAGGATTCCGCATACGTATTTTGGAACCACTCAAAATAGCTGACCGTGACTCCCCCGGCATTCGCCAGGGAATCCGGCACCACCACGCGGTTCCGAGCAAAGAGCGCCGCATCCGCTTCCGGGGTCAGCGCGCCATTTGCCACCTCCAAAATAATATCCGCTTGAACACGTTCAACATTATCTGCGGTAATTTGATTTTCCAGCGCCGCCGGGACCAGAATGTCGACGTCTAATTCGAGTAAAGCGTCATTGGTAATTTTTTGATAATTCTCACAATCACAAACCGTACCGGCGCAGTAGCAACCGCCAATTTCTCCCTTTTCTTCTTTGGTCAGCATTATGTTTTTTGGATCCATGCCCTGGTGCCGTTTATCATAGATCGCGCCACGCGAATCAGACACGGCCACCACCCGGTATCCCGCATCATGCAAAATCTGCGCAATATGATATCCGGCGTTGCCAAAACCCTGAACCGCTACCGTTGTTTCCCGAGGAACAATGCCACGATGCGCCGCCAGAGCTTCAAGTACATAATACGCACCTTGTCCAGTCGCCGTATCCCGCCCTTGTGATCCACCCGCACTGATCGGCTTGCCGGTAAATGTAGCCGGCGTTGGCTTACCAGCCAGCTTCGAATACTCATCGGCCATCCAGGCCATAATCGTCGGATTGGTGTACACGTCCGGAGCTGGGATATCTTTCTCCGGACCGATATCTTTGAAAAATGCGCGAACCCAGGCTCGCGACAACCGTTCTAATTCTGCAGCTGACAATTCTTTTGGATTTACCTGAATACCTCCCTTGCCGCCACCCATCGGAATATCCACCACCGCACACTTGATGGCCATGAGAAACGCCAGCGTTTTCACCTCATCGAGATTTGCTTCAGGATGAAATCTGATGCCGCCTTTGTACGGCCCTCGCGCATTATTAAATTGTACTCGATACCCACGAAAAACTTTTACTTCTCCTGAATCCATCGTGATGGAAAGTTCTCGCTCAAGGATAGCATCAGGCATACCAATTTTCTCAATCTGCTCATCGGTCAGGCCGAGCGCACTGCCGGACTGTCGGAGATTATGCATGGCATTATCAAACGGATTAATGGATGGCATAGCGGGGAAATTGTAAATGATAAGCGGACAAAGCAAGACCAATAATGTTGACAGCGCGTCTGAGTAGCGCCGGCGATAATACAAAGGCGATGCGCACCTCATGCTTCCCGGCTCTCGGCGTTTGATAAAAACCAGATCCCGGGGCGATCAATACGGTCTCACCCTGATATGTATATTTCGATACCAGCCATTCAGCAAAGTGCGCCACATCGCGAACGGGCAATCCCGCCATCACATACAGTCCTCCTTCTGGCACATACGTCGTCACACCTGGCAACTTTTTGAGCGCACGCACTACCGCATCGCGACGAGTGCGATAAATCAATCGTACTGAATGCAAATATTTTTTATTCTGCCGCAGGAGCGGAATGACAGACAGCTGCTCTATGGTCGCAGCGGACAAGCGACTCTGGGCAAATCGCTCACATGATTCGAGTACCTGCCGATTACGACTGACCAAGGCGCCCACCCGCGCACCGCACAGATTGAATCGTTTGGAAACGCTATCGACAACGATCAATTGCTTTTGAATTGACCGCATGTTTAGAAAACTATGCGTCACGGACGCGCGAAAATTAAATTCTCGATACACTTCATCAGCTATGATAAATAATGAATGTTGCCGCGCGAGGCGCGCGAGGCGGTGCATCTCGGCATCGGATAAAATTGTCCCCGTGGGATTCGACGGATTGCAAATAATGATGGCGCGTGTTCGTTTCGAAATATGTCGTTCAATTTCCTTGGTTGACGGCAGGTGATAACCATTGGTAATTGATAACGGAATCGGAACGGTTTTCACGCCGAGCATTCGGGCGAACGAAATATAGCTTGGATAGGTTGGTTCAAATATCAGCACCTCATCTCCGGGATCAGCCACGCTCATCAAAGCAAATTGCAACGCTTCGCTGCCGCCCACGGTGGCAATGATATTATCAATCGAAACGTGAATCTTAGCTTGGAGATAATACTGTTGCCAGGCCTGCCGCACCTCAGGATATCCCAGTGATGGAGCGTAGCCGACTACCGCGCCACGATACCGGCGAAGTGCATGAGTAAATGACGCCGGTGTCGGGAGATCCGGCTGGCCAATATTAACAAAATGTACGGCTACCCCCTGCCGCTGAGCGCGCATTGCTTTAGCATGAAACGTCCGCATGGGAGAGGCGGGAACGGTTCTGCCGCGTTGTGAGATACGCAGTGTCATAGTAGATGAGGCAATATGTTCCACGTGAAACACGCAGGTAGTGTAGCTATGCCCCGATGGATGAATAAAATTATGAAGCGTGGAGAGCGGCTAAGTATTTTTCTGCATCGAGCGCCGCCATACAGCCCAAACCTGCCGCGGTCACTGCCTGCCGGTATTTCCAATCTTGAGCATCCCCTCCAGCAAATACACCCTCAACCGACGTTTTGGTATTATCGGTCACCTTGATATACCCCTTAGTTAATTCAAGCGCTCCGCCTAAAAATTCAGTATTTGGTTTATGCCCAATCGCCACAAACAACCCCTGTACGGGCACTGTTTCGACATCGCCTGACTCAATGTTCTTAACGCGAACCCCCGTCACAACCGTGTCGCCCAATACTTCCTCCACGACGGTAGAGAACCGCATGGTAATCTTTGGGTTTGATTGAGCTCGCTCAATCATAATGCGGCTCGCTGCCATCTTTTCCTTCGGCCCTCGGACAATGACGGTGACTGATTTCGCAAATTTAGTCAAAAAGGTGGCCTCCTCCATCGCCGTATCACCGCCGCCGACGATAGCCACATCCTTATTTTTGAAGAAAAAAGCATCACAGGTAGCACAGGCGGAGACTCCTTTGCCCCGCAACCGCTGTTCACTCTCTAAACCAATCCACTTGGCACTGGCGCCGGTGGCAACGATAACCGTATCAGCGGTATATGATGTATTCGCTGTATTAATCGTAAAGGGTTTTTTGGTGAAATCAACGCTGGTGACATTGTCCATCACGATCTCCGTGCCAAACCGTTTGGCCTGCTGCATCATCCGATCCATCAGGACCGGACCGGCAATGTCTTCGGTAAAGCCTGGATAATTCCCAACGTCAGAAGTCGTGGTTAACTGGCCGCCAGGCTGTTCCCCGGCAATTAATAATGGTTTAAGAGAGGCCCGACCTAAATAAATACCGGCGGTTAACCCCGCTGGTCCTGAACCAATGATAATAACTTGATGATGCATACAGATATAAAGTTACGCCAGCGCCGCATTCAGCTGGCTAGCCATGGTTTCTTTAGTCTGAATGCCTGAGGCTTGCCAAACTATTTTACCGCCCTTAAATACGGCCAGGGTAGGAATACTCATGATGCCGTATTCCTGCGCCTTGACCGGGCTCTCGTCTACTTCGAGTTTTGCAACTTTTGCTTTGCCTTCAAATTCTCCAGCAACCTGCTCAATAATCGGTGCCTGTACCTGACACGGTCCGCACCACTCTGCCCAAAAATCAACCAAAACTGGTTTGTCAGATTTGAGGACTTCTTGATCAAAGGTTTCATCGGTCACATGTACTGCTGACATAGAATAATGAAATAATAAATTATTAACTAAATTTTAATAAGGTCGACGCCACTTTATTCAGGCGCTGCATGTCTTTCTTTGAACTGGAACGCAAGCAGCTGTCCGTCTCTTGTTGTAACAATTTCAAAGTGGCTTGTTCAATCGAGGAACGTGCGGCCATCAGCTGGATAATCACTTCGTCGCAATTGCGGCAATCCTGAACCATCCGCTCGACGCCATCGAGCTGGCCTTTGATACGGTGAATATGATTAATAAACTGTTGATCGTCTTTCTTCATAGATATACCCCCTGGGGGTATATTACCACGTCTCTTCAATTTGTCAACACCCGCCATATCCTGGCAACAATACAAAAAGAAACGTTTTACTTCTTACTAATATATGTCAGACTTTTTTCTTCGGGGCACCCCGTCCGGCCCTGCCGGATGGGGAAAAGCGGGCACATTGCTGACGTGCGGAGTGGGACGAACTTGATTCGTCACACGAAGGACGAAGTAATTGTGAACGCGTGGTGGACCTCAGGGGAGTCGAACCCCTCACCTCTTCCATGCCATGGAAGCGCTCTACCAGATGAGCTAGAGGCCCAAGGTGAATGTAACTAGTAGATTATCATAATTATAATTCTTGGCAATCTTTTAATAAAATGTTCCACGTGGAACATTAAAAAGATTTATGTTAAACTTTGCAACTAATGAGAAAGTTCATAAATTTATTTAAAGAAACAAAGAAACCAAATAGAACAAACTCTCAAATGAAAGGTTTAAACCATGAAAGCGTTAACCATCAGAATTGGTGTTACGCCTCGTTCGAAACAGTACCTTCCAGCGGAAATTTTCCATCCATCTGTCCCAACGGTACTTAAGGTTACCTTGCCGAAAAGACGAGGAAAAGGTAAAGAGCACTTTCGCCTAACCTTAGAGGTAGTCACTTTCTGCCATCAACGGTCGGAATGGCCGACTGTCTTAAATTTGAAAAGGTCAAAATGCCACTTTTCCTTTGTTGCAAGTGATGAATCCTCTGAAAACCCCGGTGGAATCTTTGCACGCATTGCAATGAACCGATATCAGCGGGGCTTAACCAAAAGAGGTACAAGGTGGATCTACCGCTACGGATCATTACATTGGGAAAGCAGACATGCTTTTATTCACCAAAGTGACACTTTGAAACCTCCCACCGAGGCCAAGGTGTCGAAATGGATCATGATTAGCATCGTCAACCTCAGTACCGAATTCTACGACTGGCTCGAGGAAGTTGAAAAAGTTAGTGCTTAAAATAGCAATTTTTTCTAAACTCAAAAGACTCCTGATTTCAGGAGTCTTTTTCTATTATCTAAATAAATGGTTTTCAAATTGTTCCACGTGGAACAATTTATAAGCTAAAATAACCACTGCCGTTGTTTTTCCAAAAAATCATAAAAACATAATAACACATAGCCCCAATGCTTTCTGCTACTATATATTTCAGAACATGTATGCGTAATTGGACCAAAGGGGAGTCGAACCCCTGACCTCTGCAATGCGAATGCAGCGCTCTACCAACTGAGCTATTGGCCCACAGTTCTAAATAAATATCGTGGTACCCCCACCAGGAATCGAACCTAGATCCATCCCTTAGGACGGGATTGTTCTATCCATTGAACTATGGGGGCAAAAATTTAAAATGCTTTTAATATGTTCCACATGGAACATATGCAGTGTATATTTTTGTGTTATGTATTTTTTCTCTTAAATTAGCCAAAAAAATGAGTTTAAAATAGTTATTTGGCCAACTTTATTTAAAAAATTGAGTCGTAAAAGACTAGTTAACAAATAGCTCGGTAATTGTGTGTGCCCAATTATTTACCAGGTTTGAATTCCGGTCAATTTCCATAATTACTGCCAGACCAATAAAAAGGACAAGGAGTATGCCAATGACCCAAATAAGATCATGTCTGATCTGTTTTCGCATTAGCTTGTCTGAAACCTCATCAGACGTGGGAACGTGCGTCGCAGTTCCATCAGTCGTAGTGGCGGGCTGTAAATGCTCCATTCCCTGAAAATATCGCTTTTTTTCTTTGCTCATAGTGGCTATGATGTCTTTTTAAGTAGTATTGAGTGTATACTATCACTTCTAATTATTCAATTGTTCATTGACGGTACTGCATTACTGATACTAGAATGAAGGGACGCAATCTAATATTTAACGTTTTAACGAGTATGGCCTTATTCCCCAACTCTCAAAGCAACGCCTCACACCCCGGACAGGCAGAAACAATTATCGGCCCATCCGTCAAAGTAGAAGGTATTTTTCATGGTGAGGGCAACGTCACGGTCGAAGGAATCGTACAGGGTACCCTCAAGACAAACCATGATTTAACCATTGGCCAATCAGCAAAAGTCAAAGCTGAAGTATCGGCAAAAAATTTAATTCTCTCCGGGGAAATTCGCGGGAATGTCACCATCAGTGAACACACCCGACTCTCCAGCACAGCGAAAGTATACGGCAATCTTCAGACTACTCGGCTCGCGGTCGAAGAAGGTGCTATCATTCAGGGAAAAATAATGATGGGTGTTGATACCGAACGAGAAACGTCTGAGCAGCGGCCAGAACGAATGGATAAAAAAATTAATCACGGCAAATAGTTTACGGTTCCATGTACTGCTACATTGTCGACAGTTTCTTGACGGAAAAAAAGAATATCAGCGTGATGCATCAGATTGAAAATCGCATCATGCAGCTTGGTATTAACGGATATCTTGAACGGGTTACGATGCTGAAAAGTATTCCTGATATGGTTGCGGCTGCAGTAAAACGCGGTGCCAAAACCATTGTCGCGATTGGCAACGATGACACCGTTAGTAAAATTATTAGCGTATTACCGCGCCACAAACTGACGTTTGGCATTATTCCCGTCGGGGAACCACAATCAATTGCCCGCCATCTCGGCATCCCGATGGGCGTAGCTGCCTGCGACACAATTTCTGCTCGCATCACTACCAAGATTGATTTAGGCAAGGCAAATAATACCTATTTTATTGGCTCGCTACACATTCCTGATCACACCAGCGTTTCAATGAAAGTGGGCAGCTACACGATCAGCCCTACCACCACGACCAGTACCATACAAATATATAATATCGACGGTGCGGTCGCCCATTCGAATCCAACTGATGGAAAATTAGAAGCAGTCATTCATGATATTCCCACGCGCTCTGGATTATTCGGCATGCGCAAAACGTACACGCGCGCCAGCGTGTTTCCCATCACCAAACTCACCATTACTGCCGAAACGGCCAGCGTGCCCGTGATGGCGGATGGACAGCTCTTGGTAAAAACTCCTGTGACCGTCGAAGTCGTCCCTCAATCTCTCAAAGTCATCGTCGGCAAACAACGTATGTTTTAATCCTAAATACCTACAGCACCGGATACACTTTGCAGACGAGATGCGCCCTGAGCACCCTCGTTTTGTTTTTCAGCAAAGGCTCCGACTGGACAAAACCGCCTAATAACGCTACCCTACACGTAATTCTATGAATGTTACCGAACTTGCTCGCCGAATCAAAGTATCACCAAATGAGATGCGGGATCTCCTGCCCCGCCTCGGTTTTGATATTGGCAGAAAAGCAATCAAAGTAGACGATGTTTCTGCACGCAAAATCATAAATATGATTGAGATGGACGCTTCTCTGATCACTAAGTATCGAAAAGAAAAACTTGGTGTCGTCGAAACGCCCGTTGAAACATCCACCGCCGCGCCAATCCACATCACCATCCCGCCGATCATTACTGTCAGGGATTTTGCCGGGCTGATCAATAAACCAGTTGCCGCGGTAATTCAAGAACTGATGAAAAACGGCATCCTGGCAAATTTGAATGAGCGCATAGATTTTGATACTGCAAGCATTATTGCTCAAGATTTCGGATACACCACGGCGCAGGCAACGGCAGAACAAGCCGAAGCCCATACCGATGACCAGCGTGAAGCAATTCTCAAAGACAGCACTGATACCCAGACTCGTCCGCCGATCGTGGTGGTGATGGGCCATGTCGATCACGGCAAAACCATGCTCCTCGACACTATCCGAAAAACCAATGTGGTGGGAGGGGAGTCAGGTGGCATCACCCAGCACATCGGCGCCTATCAAACAATCCGCAATGGCAAATCAATTACTTTCATTGATACGCCTGGCCACGAAGCTTTTACCACCATGCGTTCACGGGGCGCACGCGTAGCCGATATAGCAATACTGGTGGTGGCCGCAGATGATGGCATCAAGCCGCAAACCGAAGAAGCGCTCAGTATTATCCAAAGCGCTAAATTGCCTTTTGTCGTGGCGCTGAATAAAGTAGACAAGCCCGACGCAGACGTGCAAAAAGTCCAGCAACAGCTCGCTCAAAAAAATCTACTCCCCGAAGAATGGGGCGGCAAAACCATTGTCGTGCCCGTATCCGCCAAAACCGGCGCGGGAATTGACCAGCTGCTTGAGAGCGTGCTCTTGGTCGCAGAAATGGAGAAGGAAACAATTGTGGCAAATCCAAATCGTGCCGCCGCTGGCACCGTCATCGAAGCGCACGTCGATAAAGGCGAAGGACCGGTAGCAACCGTCATCATCCAAACCGGCACGCTGCGACGCGGCGATCCGATCCAAGTCGGCAATGTCGTAGGAAAAATCCGCGCCATGAAAAACCACCGTGGCGTAGATATTACTGAAGCCCCACCCGCCACGCCGGTCAAACTGCTTGGACTTAAACAATCGCCCGAAGTAGGGGATATTCTCCAGGTGACAACTGACACTCGTTCGCTGCGCAAAATCGAAAAACAACTGCACCATCAGGCGCGACGCTACCACGACCAACAAACCTGGAAACAGGTACAACCGACGACCCCGACTGACGAATTAGATACCAGCGCCACCGTCCATATCATTCTCAAAACTGATACCCTCGGCTCCCAAGAAGCAATTACGCAATCCTTAGAAAAAGTTGTTGCACGAGACGTGAACGTAGAAATTGTAAAAAAGGGGTTGGGTAATATTTCTGACAACGATATCCTGGAGGCGGCCAGCACTGGCGCGCGCATTTATGGTTTTAACGTCAAGATGAGTCCGCATGCGCAAACCATGGCTCAAGAAAATAATGTATACACGCGGACTGATTCTATCATCTACAATCTGATTGATGACGTACAAAACTATGTCGACTCGCTGGTGACTATTGAAAAAGTGCGCGTCGAACTCGGCCGTGCCAAAGTGCTCGCCATCTTCCGCACCGACCGCAAACAGATGATTGTCGGCGCACAAATTACCAAAGGCAAAGCAGTAGTAGAAGCACGGGCTCAAATATTCCGCGACGATGCCCTGATCGCGGATGTCACCATCACCGGACTGCAAAAAGGCAAAGAACCAGTCAAAGAAATGCCCTCCGGCACCGAATGCGGCATCGCACTGAAAGGCACGGGCGACCTCAAGCCCAACGACATTCTGGAGATATATTCGATTGAATTAAAATCGTAACTAACCGTGTCATTCGAACGAGTCCAGCGGATTAATGCACTCATCCGAGAAGAACTCGGCGCATTAATCATACGCGAGCTCGAACTCCCGCCGAACCTCATGATTACTATCACCGGTGTCAACACCAGTGCTGATTTGAGCTACGCGGACATTTCCATCAGCGCCCTGCCTATCGACCGCGGCGAAGACGCGCTGCTGCTGATGACCCGTGCCCATAAGCTGCTGCGCAAAGAATTAGCAAAAAAACTACGATTTTGGAAAATGCCCTCACTCCGATTTACGCTCGATACCACAGCTTCGCACGTCGACCAGATAGACGCACTTATTGACAAAATACACGAAGAGGGGTAGGGTGAGCGGTCAACCATATGACCCAATTACACCCCCAATTTAATAAGATCAAAGAAGCGCTCGATGGAGCCGCTTCGGTTATTGTGATTGGGCACCAAAATCCCGATGGCGACGCCATCGGCTCAATGATTGGCATGGGGCACTACCTGACCCACGCCGGCATTAACCATCGGCTGTTCTGCATGACGCCGGTTCCCGCGTATCTGACGTTCCTCCCGGAAACAGAACGGATGGTCTTCGATGAACGTGAACTGCTCGAATCAACCCACGATGTGGTGATCGTGCTTGATTCGGGCGATCTCAGGTACGCCGGTGTCCACGAACACATTCCGCGCATGACCGGTACGCCCGTGGTCATTAATATCGACCACCACCACACCAACACGAATTTCGGGCATATCAATGTGGTGAACCCGCAAGCATCATCTACCGCGGAAATCATTTTCCATTTTCTCGATTACTTCCGACTACCCTTATCCAAAGAGACGGCCACCGCGCTCTTGACCGGCATCCTGACTGACACCGGCAGTTTCTCAAATCTCGGCACCACGCCATCGTCCATGGACGTATCGTCCAAACTCTTAGCCGCCGGCGCTCGCGTCAAAGACATCATCCGACATACTTTTCAAACTAAATCGCTGGAACAATTACAGCTCTGGGGCCGCGCCCTGTCTCGATTGAAGAAAAATGAAGCCACAGGTATTGTCACCACTATTCTCACTAAAAAAGATTTTGAAGAACTCGGGGTCGAAGAAAGCTCCGAAGGCATTGCCAATTTCCTGAACAGTGTGGAAAAGGCCAAAGCCATCATGGTGCTCTACGAAAAAGGTGATGGACTGGTGAAGGGGAGCCTGCGTACCACCCAGGATGGTGTGGACGTTTCCAAAATCGCCAAATATTTTGGTGGCGGCGGACATCCGAAAGCCGCTGGCTTCACGATTAAGGGCACGCTCAAGGAAACTGAAAACGGGTGGGAAGTGGTTGCGACAAAGGAGCAACCATCCTGAGTGGCAGCGAAGGATCTGGCACCCAAATAATGACCTCCACGTTTGACGGGCGAGAAAAGCCCGTTTTTGGCTGAGGATTAACCCCGTAAGTGGCGGCATGGGTGGAACCAAAGCTTTATTTATTTGAATTTTAAAATAGTAGACAGAGACGCATTTTTTTGTCACACTGACCAAAGATATTGGAACAAAAAAACAAAAGATACACAACGTTCATACCAGGAGGATGTCATGTCCAGGACTCGCATTGGACTCTCTGTCATTACGGTGGCACTGCTCGTGCTGTTCAGTACAAATTTTGGCCCACAGGTTTTTCCGACCTTCGTGGACCATTCCAGAACCCCCAGCCAGCACATTCTCGCGGCGCATTTCACAAAGATCGACGTCTATACGACAGACACGAGCACCAATAGTATTTTGTGGGGCTTACGCGACACATTTGATATGCGCTTATTCCATTTCGATGACTCAATCACAGTGAGCGATGCTCGCTGGGCGATTCACGATGCCGGTTACCAGCCAGCAACTGTCATCGAACTTGTTGCGTTCGTTACCCAGCACCCGAGCGCATGTGAACACAAACGCATTGTCGCGCTGCGTGAATGGAATCATGGGGAGGGTAAATACCCTATGATCGGCTATGAGGATCGGAGAATCTGGACTATGGTGCCACCAAAGAAAATTTGGCACGACCCAAATGTCTATTCTGAAGAGCCTGACCCGCTCGACCTGAACTCATATTACTTGGGAGTTAAACCACAAACAGAATAACCCACTCTTATCCCTACACACCACCGCCGTCATACCACCCAGACGGCGGTTTTCTTATTCTTTTAAAAAAGCCCGTTTTTGGCTGAGGATTGACAAAAGGGGGTGGACATCACTATACTAGAGACTACCTTTTAATAAATAACGACCTCAATGCAACTCATTCCCACTGTTATTGAAAAGTCATCGTTCGGTGAACGAGCGTATGACATTTACTCTCGGCTCCTGAAAGAACGGATTATCTTTCTCGGTAACCCGGTGAGTGATGTAGTGGCAAACACCGTGATTGCCCAACTCTTGTTTTTGGAATCCGAAGACAAGACGAAGGACATCAAGCTCTACATCAACACCCCGGGTGGTTCAGTGACTGCGGGCATGGCTATCTACGATACCATGCAGTATGTCAAACCTGACGTCGCCACTATTTGTGTCGGCATGGCCGCCTCGATGGGCGCCGTCTTGCTGGCTGCAGGTGCAGCCGGCAAACGGTGCGCGCTCCCGAATGCGGAAATCATGCTCCATCAAGTAATGGGCGGCGCCGAAGGTCAAGCCTCGGATGTCAAAATCCGCGCTGAACACATCCTCCGCATCCGCGATCGCCTCGACCACATCCTCGCCCAGCATACGGGCAAGCCGGTTACCGCGATCCAGAAAGATACTGACCGTGATTTCTTCATGAGTGCTGACCAAGCGAAAAAATACGGAATTATCGACAAGATAATCCAGAATAAATAGTCGCGGCAGCAATCAGACATGAGCTCGAGGGTAACACAATACCAGTGTCACCCTGATTTGCATTAACAATCTACTACTTACTAACTTACTAAATACTACTTACTACCCCTATGGCAGACGGACTACTCATCTGGATCATCCTCACCGCAGTAAGCATCCCCGGCGGCATGATCGTCGGCTGGTGGGGTCGCAAAGTCTGGGCAGTGAAACAAATCAACACTGCCGAGGCGCGACTCAATCAGCAAATCATTGACACTAAAAATAAACAGCGCGAGCTCCTCATCCAAGCCAAAGACAAGGCGCTGGAGATCACTGAGGAAGCATCGAAAGAGGCGGAACGCTCGAAGAAAGAGCTGCGCCACCTGCAGGAACGCTTGGAAAATCGAGAAACCCTCTTCGACAAGAAATTGATCGAACTCGAAGATCGCCAGACCAAAATCCAGGAAAAAAATGAACAGCTGGAACACGCCAAAGTGGAAATCGGTAAAATCCGCGAAGAGCAAATCGCCAAATTGGAGCGCATTGCCGAATTGACCAAAGAAGATGCCAAACGCGTCCTCATGGAAAACACCCAAAACGAAATCAAGGATGAACTGGCTCGCCGCATTATCAAACTCCAGCAAGAATCCCAGGAAAACCTTGAGCGGGAAGCTAAGAATCTCTTGAGCAGCGTCATCCAGCGCACCGCCAGCTCGCACGCGGCAGAAACCACCACCACCGTGGTGCATTTGCCCAATGACGAAATGAAAGGACGCATCATCGGTAAAGAAGGTCGTAATATCAAAGCGCTCGAGCAGCAAACCGGCGTGGAAATCATCGTGGATGAAACGCCTGAATCAATTATCATTTCCGGCTTCTCGCCGATCCGCCGCCACCTGGCCAAACGCGCCCTGGAAATCCTGATCCAGGACGGTCGGATCCACCCAGGACGCATCGAAGAAGCAATTGATAAAGCGCGCAAAGACCTGTCGCTCGACATCAAGAAAGCCGGCGAAGAAGCCGCCTACGAAGTCGGCATTGCTGGCCTCCCGCCCAAACTCATTCAAATCATTGGCCGCCTCAAATACCGCACCAGCTACGGCCAAAATATCTTGCGCCACTCTATCGAGGTTTCCAATCTCGCCACCTTGCTGGCTGAGGAACTCGGTGCCAATGTGGCCATCGCCAAGAAAGGCGCTTTCCTCCACGACATCGGTAAAGCAGTCGATCACGACGTCCAGGGTACCCACATGGGTATCGGCGGAGACATCGGTCGCAAATTCGGACTGTCACAAGAAATTATCGATTGTATCGAAGGGCACCATGAAGATACTCCGAAATCACTGGAAGCAATTATCGTCCAAGTGGCTGACGCCATCTCTGGTGCACGGCCGGGCGCGCGCAAAGACACCTACGAGCAATACATCAAACGGCTTGATGAACTCGAGGGCATTGCCAAGAGCTTCGAAGGTGTGGAGAAAACCTACGCCATCCAAGCTGGCCGTGAAGTACGTGTCTTCGTGGTACCGGACAAAATCGATGACTTCGCCGCAGTAGAATTAGCTCGCGCCATTGCCAAGAAGATCGAAGATGAATTGAAGTATCCGGGTGAAATCAAAGTCACGCTGATCCGCGAGAAACGCATTATCGAGTACGCCAGATAAAAAGGGACAGAAGGCAGTAACGGGATTCAGAAGACAATACGGCAAAACGAGCTTAAGTGCTCCTAACAATTGTCATTCTGAACGAAGTGAAGAATATATCCTTCCCCTTCGACTCACTCGTTCGCTCAGGGTCAGGATGACAAACCACCTTTACTCAACACTCCTTCTCATTCCCTAAAGCCCTATTCCCTTATAAACCTTTATGCCCTCTCAAGCCCTATCAATCCTCTTCTTCGGCGATATCGTCGGCAAACCAGGCCGTAAGGCGGTCATTGCGGCGCTCCCCGAATTGAAGAAAAAATACCAGCCAGATCTCGTCATCGCCAATGTCGAGAATCTGGCCCATGGCATCGGCGTGACCAAGAAAACGCTGGATGAAATCAAGTCAGCTGGCGTGGAATTCTTCACCTCGGGCAATCATATCTGGGGCAAACCTGAGGTCTATGACATCTTCAAAGACGCTGACTACCCCTTGATCCGGCCCGATAACTACGGCACTTCCGTGCCCGGCACTGGTGCCCGGGAGGTGCGCGTTGGCGAGCATACCCTGCTTGTGATAAACTTACATGGACAGGTATTTATTCCCGAAGAACTTGAAAATCCATTCACTGCCCTCGACCATATCCTGACTGACCATCGCGGCCCCTACGCTGGTATCATCGTGGATTTCCACGCCGAGGCCACCTCGGAGAAAGTCGCCTTTGGCTGGCACTCCGATGGCCGGGTGAGCGCGGTGCTCGGCACGCATACCCATGTGCCCACGGCTGATGAGCGCATCCTGCCCCAGGGGACAGCCTATCTCTCCGACGTCGGCATGTGTGGATTGCGCAATTCTGTCATCGGCATCGACACCGACGTGATTCTGGATAAATTCCGCGGGGTGGACTCACGGGCGCACGAGATCACTGACCATGGTGAGGCGGTCGTAAACGCTGTTATCCTGACCATCGACCCCACCACCGGCCACACAATAACTATTGATCGCATTCAACAATTTCTAACTGTATAATGCTCGTATGAATAAAGCAGAACTCATCAATCGCATAGCCCAAAAAGTGGGTGTCTCAAAAAAACAAGCAGAAGATATGCTTGACGCGTTCGAGCATATTACGATTGAATCACTCCAGCACGGTGAAGAGGTGACCCTGACCGGGTTTGGCACCTTCATCGCCAAGCTTCGCACTGCCCGCGGCGGCGTCAATCCGCAGAAGCCATCCGAGCGCATCCAGATCCCGCAGGTAACCATCCCGAAATTCCGCGCTGGTAAGACCCTCAAGGACGCCCTGAAGAAAAAACCCGACGCGCCACAGCAGTAATACATTTCCATGCATTCCCCAAGCCCCGTTCATCAGAGCGGGGTTTTTGGTTTTGCAAAAACGCCCGTAGATCGTTTTCACACGGTATATTGACAATGTTGTTTATATGTACTAAGGTCAGGTGAAACCAAAACCATTTGCTTCGGAGGGAATAATGAACATTCAAACACATGCCGAAATCTGTAGCGTGCTCTGTGAGTTCTTCGGTAAAACAAAACCAGCCGAAGAAACGATTTTCACAATTCGTCAGCCGATTAGAAACTCGGATGCGATACTTGATTTCAGATTCCTAAATCACTTAGGAATTGAAGCGGATTACTACGTAGGCAGTGGGAAAGGGCATGCTCGTATTGCGCACCTCGCCATGAAATCAGTATGGTTCGCGGGGTTCGATGAGTGCGATCTCCTCATTCTCGGGCAAAATACAAACGGCATTCCTATGACCGTAACAATCAAGAAAGATTATTCGATGGAGCTCTGAACGCCGGAGGCACTCGAACATCTCGTCAGGAAAAAATTGAAAAAGTAACAACCGAATACCTCGGTAAACCGTCGGCACCTTGCTGACGGTTTTATTTTACTAAAGAAATTAAAAAAGCCCGCCGATAGAAACTACCGACAGGCTTTTGATTTGTGATGAATCGACTGGATTAGAGTCGAACCACCAACGCGGTGCAATTATCCATACTGCCCTGAGTCAGGGCGACACTGACTAACCATTCGGCCAACACCCGCGGCGAACGCTTGCGCTTAGCCAAGGTATTCATCTTTTCCGGTGAGACGAATTCCCAGACGCCATCACAGACGAGGCAGATGAAACGAGCTGAGAGCTCATTGGTGAAATGGATTACCTCCGGATCCGGAATAACGCCGGGAGCATACTGAGGATTGTTCAGGGCGCGGGTCACCATGAGGCCGCGTGTGCCGTCATTCCTGAGAACGCGATACGTACCACTGAGTAGAACAATGGTACCGCCCGCCTGCGCCACCCGATCACGCTCAATTTCGTGAGTAAGTCGATGCGGCTCATTTATGACGAGCTCACCACCGAGCGCAAGCATGACGCACTGGCTATCACCCGCCACAGCGCAGGTAAGCTGGTCATGGTGACGAATAACCACGAGTGCGGTTGTGCCACCGATTTTGCCGGCCAGCTCCTGATTGACCTGACGAAACAAATCCGTCAAATACTCCCTAGTCGGTGGATGCTGCTGTCCGGAAGACAGTTTGAGAGCAAAAAGGCGCGCTGCCTCAGCCGATCCCTCACCGCCGACGTGCCCATCGAAAAGCCCAGCGATCCACCCCTGTGGTGTTTCGAAAAAGAAATAAGCGTCCTCCATAGTCGGACGCGGACCTTTCTGTGAAGCAACGCCCCACAGCTTTTTTTGGATACTCATTATTTCCTCCTCCGGAAATATATTAAAAACAGTTAATGTGCAATTAATGTGCTAACCTACCATATCTGCATACCAGAAGTCAACCCTCATAGACTTAAGGTAGGTTTCATTCAGTTTTCATAAAATGGGGTACCCCATCGAGCTCGGCTCGATGGGGAAAGGGGCACACGAGCTGAGGGTGGAGTGGGGAGACGCAAAGTCTCCACACGTAATCCGAACCTCGTGATGACCCGTGGTGGGCGCGCTAGGACTCGAACCTAGGACATGGTGTGTATAAGACACCCGCTCTACCAACTGAGCTACGCGCCCTTAATGCTTGCAGGGACATTTAACGGGCTTACCAATTCCGACGTTTCAGTCGGAATCCCGACCGCTTCGCGTCGGGACTGAGCTACGCGCCCTTAATGCTTGCAGGGACATTTAACGGGCTTACCAATTCCGACGTTTCAGTCGGAATCCCGACCGCTTCGCGTCGGGACTGAGCTACGCGCCCGTAATTATTACATTATACTACTTGCTACCAACCCCGACGTTCCTGCAGCTCGGGAAGTCGGGGCTCCGACCTTGCGTCGGAGCTGAGTCCCGTCCCGACGCAGTAGCGTCGTGGACGTGGATCCTCGATCCGGCTTTGCCGGATCGGGACTACGCGCCCGTAATTATGAACTTCACTATATCAAAATAACGCAAAAAACCGCCTTACCGGTATACACCTATTGTGGTGAAACGGCAAGCGATGAGCCTAGGCCGTGCGTATGCCTAATCGATTCAATAGCCGGACGACTTTGCTCTCGGCGCGGGATTTATCTAATTCAGTGAAGAGGAGTGTCCAGGCAGAATACTGGAAGGCCACATACATTGAACCAACCAGAGCGGCCACGAGGAACCAAACAATCGTCATGGCCACCACCGCAACGGCGAAGCCTGAAGCAGAGCCGAAGAAGGTAGCGGCGATGCCGATCAAGATAAACGGCACCGAGGCAAGCCCGATACCAATGGCGATCACTAATCCTGCCACCAAGCCGAGGACCACAATCAGTAAGGCCATCTCCACACTAATAATCCAATTAGCTTTGAATAATTGCCAGCCGAGACGGACCGCCTCTATGGCTGATTTCTCCTTCAGCACGATATAGGCAACCGCGTACCGCAGCATGAAGGACACAATCACCGAAATCGGAATCAGGATCAGGAAGATAAAGAATATAAATGCAATCCCGCCGGCCAAACTCTCCCGCTCGAGGAACCAGGAAACCAAGACGCTGCCCAAAACCGCCAGCAGGGCATACCAGAGCCCGCGGAGAAGCAGTGTCACCCCCAGTACTGAACCGAAATGGCGATTACCAACTTGATAGGCCTCTTGGTAAACCACCTTTTTATTCGCGTTTAATTTTTTGGCACTATCGAAGAGGGCGATTTGCGAAACAATTGATAGCCAGAGGATCAAAATCGTCACCACGAAGAGCAGCAGAAGGAAAAGAAACCCCTGCGCGGGATAAGCGCCGAAGAATTCGCGAATGTTTCCAAAAATGGTACCAAAAATTCCATCCTGATAGAATGTCTGGATGCTCAAGATCGTCTTCGAGGTGCCCGTGACACTGGAGTAATTCTGGAACAATGATTCCAGCTCTCCACCCACGCCGAGGAAGGCGGCAAAGAAGCCAAAAAACCACAGAATCTTATTCTTCTTAGTCAGTTCATACGCGCGCTTGAGAATAGCGCGGTAGGAAAACGAATTGCGCAATGGGCTCATACTTTTTTCCTCCTAATGTTTGTTAGCACAGGCCAGCTCAGGCTGAGACCCGAATTGGCTTAAGGTCAGTCATAAGCTTTTCGAATTCCTGACGCTCCAGCGTCTCCTGTTTCAGCAATGTTTCAGCGATCCGATTCAAATACACGCGGTATTTCTTGATCAGGCGCTCGGCCGTGGCATAGGCGTCTTGGACCAGGGTCAGGACTTCTTGGTCAATGAGCTGAGCGGTTTTTTCGCTGTAATCGCGGCGCTCGTGGATCTCACGCCCTAAGAATACCATTTCTTCGCGTTCTCCGTAAGTGCGGGCGCCTAATTTCTTGCTCATGCCGTAGCGCGTCACGATTTGGTTCGCCAGCAGGGTGACATTCTGCAAATCATTGCTGGCGCCGGTGGTAATCTCGCCAAACACCTCGGCTTCGGAAACGCGACCGCCGAGCATCACCGCCAATTCATCAACGAATTCAGAACGTGAGTGCAGCCGTTTATCCTGGGAGGGGACTTTCAGGGTGTAGCCGCCAGCTTTGCCGCGCGAGATGATAGAAACCTTATGTACGGGATCAGCATGGGGTAAAACATGAGCGACCAAGGCATGGCCAGCCTCATGATAAGCAATGATTTTCTTTTCCTCGGGAGTAATGACGCGGCTCTTGCGTTCCGGCCCGAGCATAACTTTTTCAATGCTCTCCAGGCACTCCGTCTGGCTGATCTGTTTTTTCTCTCGGCGGGCGGCCAATAATGCCGCTTCATTTAACACATTGGCTAAATCAGCACCGGAGAAACCGGGGGTCCGTTCCGCCACTTCCCGCAGTCTGACGGTTTGGTCAAGCGGTTTTTTGCGGGCGTGTACCTTGAGAATGTCTTCTCGGTCATTAATATCCGGATCGTCTAATACCACGCGGCGATCAAACCGGCCCGGGCGCAATAACGCTGGATCAAGCACATCGGGACGATTGGTGGCGGCCATCACAATGACATTGGTATCGGTATCAAATCCGTCCATCTCCACCAAAATCTGATTCAGGGTTTGCTCCCGCTCATCATGCGAACCGCCCATACCCGTGCCGCGCTGGCGGCCGACCGCATCAATTTCATCCACGAAGACAATGCAGGGCGCGGCGCGCTTGGCGCGTTTGAAGAGGTCGCGCACGCGGGAGGCGCCCACACCCACGAACATTTCTACGAATTCCGAGCCAGACATATGGAAGAACGGCACATTAGCTTCACCAGCCACTGCTTTGGCCAATAACGTCTTACCGGTACCGGGAGAACCAATCAGCAGGACGCCCTTAGGAATCGTGGCGCCCAAAGCGAGGAATTTCGCCGGGTTCTTCAGGAAGTCAATCACCTCTTTCAGCTCTTCTTTGGCTTCTTTGACGCCGGCCACGTCTTTAAATAATACTTTCTTCTTCGGCGCTTGATCTTTTGAATCCCGAGCCGTGCTCTGACCAAATGACATGGCGCGGGAATTCGCTCCTTGCACCTGACGCATCATGATCCAGAAGAAAAGGATAATCAGCAAAAAGGGAAAGGCAAATGGCAGAATCGCCCCGATCCAAAAGCCGAAGCCCGCTTCACTCTTTACTTCAATATTCACCGCCTGGATTTGCTCCGGGAGCACACCGTAATCAGCCAATAAGGCGGGTACGCTATCGGATTCCTTGGTTGACTCAAAGGTTTGGCCGTCGCGCGTTTTAATCGTCAAGGTGTTCGCATCGACCGTGATCGTTTCGATGGTACCCTCTCGGACTTTCTGCACTACACCACTGAAGGCCAGCGGTTCGGGCTTGTTTGACTGGTTATTAAAAATGCTAAATACCAGCATCACGCCGATAAATACGGTGATAAAGATCAGTACATTTTTCATTAGATTTCTGCCCATGGGAAGTGTTTCCAAGCCAATAATTAAATGCGAAAACGACGAATGCGTCGGAGTACAGTATAACCAAAAAACGCACGTTCTGCAATCCTCCGCAAGCGGAGAATCAAAAACGTGCGTTTAAATGAATTGAAGTGAAGTCAATCCTACTCAGCCGGTGCTTCAGTCGATGACGGCGCGGCTGGCTCTGCGGTTGCTTCGGGTGCTGCCACTGGAGTTTCCGCAGTCACTGGTGCAGCTGCTGACGTTTCAGCGGTTGCCGCTGCCTCAGGTTTCTCGGCAGACTCCTTTTTCTCATGAGCCGCCTTCAGGGATAGGCCTAAGCGATGGTCGCGGGGTTCAATGGAGAGAATCTTAAAATCATACGTTTGCCCAACGGCAATCACTTCGGCGGGATCGCTGATCCGTTTGTCCGAGAGCTCGGAGATATGGGCTAGGCCATGAATGTCTTTATCTAATTCAACAAAGGCGCCAAATGGATTCGTTTTGAGGACAATGCCCGAAACAACTTGACCAACTTTATATTTCTCCACGACATTCTTCCAGGGATCATCATGCAATGCTTTGATCGACAATGAAATGCGAGATTTGTCGAGGCTAATTATTTTCGCCTGCACGTTGTCACCGACTTTGATATAATCTTTCGGATTGTCGATGCGTTGCCAGGCTAATTCGGAAATATGTACCAAACCTTCCAAATTTTCGCCGAACTCAATGAATGCGCCGAAATCAACCACACCCGTCACGCGCCCTTCAATGACGTCGCCGACATGATAGGCAGAGATAATCTTCTGCTGTTTTTCTTCCCAGGCGGCTTTTTCTGAAACAATCAGCTTGTTTTCCACTTCATTCACGTCTAATACTTTTACTTTCAGTGCCGTGCCGATGAAGGCTGATAAAAGTTCAAGAATCTTATTTTTATCTCCACCTTCCACGCGGGGATAGTGCTCGACGGTCAGCTGAGAAACAGGTAAGAACCCATCGATGTTGCCGATCTTCACCATCAATCCGCCTTTATTCGCTTCGGTAATCGGCGCGTCAATGACGGTGCCTTCTTTCTGCAGCCGTTCCAATTCGGTCCAGGCCTTCTGATGGCCGGCTTGGCGGAACGATAATTCCATTTCACCGCGTTCATTTTCTAAATCCAAAACGGTCGCCTCGACGGCATCGCCGACTTTCAGATTGCTGTAGGTGCCGGATTCATCAATCATTTCTTTGCCGCGCACCACGCCGGTCGTGATACCGTCAATATCCAAATTAACCTCATTGCTTGAGGCATTAATCACGGTAGCAGTAACCACGTCGCCAACCGCAGGTAATTTCGGCTGGTCGCCGCTATCAAGTAAATCCTGCATGGCTGAGCGCACAACTGTCGTATCGGTTGTCATAATATGATGTATGTTTGAGGGGCAAACCGGAGATGGCAGAATAAACTGAGATAGATGCCTATCCAGCGCTCCTCAAAGGGAGTTAATAATTAGATTAGTAATGTGTACCGGATACCGTACACCAAAGCCTATTTTTTGGCAAGGGGGGGTTGTGGGGGGTATACTATATCTATGCCCAAGCAAAATCTCCCCAAAATCCAAATCGGCACCGCACGAAATGTGGCGAAAAATTTGATTTCCGATAAATACGGTCACGCAGTGAGCGACACCAAGCTGAAGCAATTCCTGAAGACAGACAAAGATCTCCAGCGCTATGTGTACAAAAACGACCGGGGCACCTTGTCCAAATTTCAGGCAAGCAAATTTTTTAATAAAGTGGTGGATACCGCCAAAACCAGCGGCTCATTTAAAGTCAGCCGCCTAGCGCAAAAGATGGGCATCAAGCCCAACGCCCCGCGCACAACCAATATCCAGCTGAATAAAATTTACCAGCACGCCAGCCAAACTGAATACGATGCCACGCCACATCAAACCGGCCCGACGCCCGCAGAGCAAGCGAAAGCTCACCGCCGTGAAAAAATGCTAAAGACCCTCCATAAACAAGACCGGGCGTACGAAAACCAGCGCGAACAAGCAGCGGCCGATGCCGCCAAGGAAAAGCAAAATCCCCAATCAAGCAAATCGAGTAATGCTGCCCCGCCTCGTGTCAGCGGCATTGGGTCAGTCGGTGCGCCGCCGCATGATGCCGCATCCAGCACCGCGCCGACACTTGATGAAGATAGTGCTTCGACAACCGACCCGCGGCTTCCCTGCCTCGTATATCCGCTGGAAAACCAAACGCCCAATGTCCCCGGATTTGAGCTGACCGTCAGTAAATTCAACACCTTTATCAAGCAACATCTCACCACCACGCGGCTCTTCCGTATCATCAGTGATGAAAAATTATGGAATCTCCTCGGCTCTCGCTCGCTCGATACCATACCATCGGTGGTTGAGACCGACGCCCGTCGCGCGTTGGCCCATGGGGCTGGTGCGACGGTATATATCGACGGCGCAATACGACAATTCGGTCAAAAAACTGAATTGAGACTGACGTTGCGATCAATAACCAATGCGACAGAAGTGACCCTGGCACATCTGACCGAACCCATGGCAGACCGATTCGAATTCCAGCGGAAAATCGCTTGGCAAATCGACGCCGCATTGGCCAACCACCGCGACCAGGACACCACCACGCCATCGAGTACACCCGCGATTGAACTGCCCATTTAGGCAATAAATGGTCTTTACCGGAACGACTTTTTGTGGTACGCTCTAGGTCACTAACGGACTCTATTTGGTTATGTATATTACCTGGCTCGGCCAATCGTGTTTCAAAATTCAAACAAAAAATGCCACCCTGATCATGGATCCCTATGACCAGAAGCTTGGGTTAAAATTACCCCGGTTGCAAGCAGATATCGTCACGATTAGCCACGACCACTACGACCATAATAATGCAGAAGGTATCGGCGGCGAACCGTTCATTATTTCTAATCCGGGAGAATACGAAGTCAAAGGCATCAGCATCCGCGGCATTCCCTCATGGCACGATACGAGCGAAGGCGCTGAACGAGGAGCAAATACCATCTATATCATCGAGGCAGAAGATATAAAGATTGCCCATGTGGGTGATTTAGGAACCCAATTATCGGAAGTTCAGGTCGAGCAGCTCGATAACATTGACGTACTGATGGTGCCGGTCGGTGGCACCTATACCCTCGATGCGGCTGGAGCGGCCAAAGTGGTTAATGATATTGAACCGCGCATTATCATCCCGATGCACTATAAATTGCCAGGACTGAAAGTCAGTCTTGCCGGTGTCGAACCATTCTGCAAAGAAATGGGAGTGAAGCCCAATGGTGCTGAAGAAAAACTGCGCGTGGTGAAAAAAGAGCTGCCGACTGATGATTCCCAAGTAGTTATTCTCAAAGCGTAATCAATATTCGCATGACGCCTGTCGATGGAATCCAAGCCCCTCGCCGCAAACGCGCGCCTACTGCGCGAACCCCTCGGGCAACCCGAAAAACGACGCCAGCGCCCGTACCAAGCGCGCCCACTCAACCCCAAGCAACCGCCCTGCCCATTCCTGAGCCCCATACCGCCGGGGGAGGGCGCGAACGGCTGGTTTGGGCAATTGCCATCGGCATCACCGCAGTCATCTTCATCAGCTGGGTCATCCTGTTCAGCGGTGGTAGCCTCAAGAGCGCCGACACCGATTCGTCCTTCTGGTCGCGCATCAGTAATCGGCTCGGGAGCTTCATCGAAACAGTCCAGACTGATTGGTTCCATCTCAAAAGCGACCTCAATACGACAAATACGAACGCCACCACCGTAGATGAGGAGCGCATTAAACAACTCGAAGAGCAAGTCTTTCCTCAATTCACCGATCCTACCAAACAATAATTCCCTATGGCCAAACTGAAAAAAAATCCTAAAGCAGAAAAGCCGATTGTTGAGCCCGCGCGACAGCTGGCGCAGGTACAAAAGCAACCCATCGTTACCGAGATGCAATCGTCCTACATCGACTATGCCATGTCGGTGATTGTTTCGCGTGCCTTGCCAGACGTCCGCGATGGGATGAAGCCCGTCCACCGCCGTATCCTCTATGCTATGTGGACCATCGGCCTCCGGGCTGGTGCTAAATTCCGCAAATCCGCTACCGTGGTTGGTGAGGTGCTCGGTAAATACCATCCTCATGGCGACTCCGCCGTCTACGACTCGATGGTTCGTATGGCACAGTGGTTTGCTATGCGCTATACGCTGGTCAATGGCCAAGGCAACTTCGGCTCCATGGACGGCGACGGCGCCGCAGCCATGCGCTACACCGAAGCAAAACTCTCTCGCATTTCCGAAGAACTCCTTTTTGATATTGAAAAAGAGACGGTCAATTTTATTCCAAACTACGACGGTTCACAGCAAGAGCCACAAGTGCTCCCGGCCAAGCTGCCCAACCTTCTACTCAATGGCACCGTGGGCATTGCCGTGGGTATGGCCACCTCCATCCCACCGCACAACCTAACGGAAATTATTGATGGCACCATCCACCTGATTGAGCACCCCGACGCGTCAATTGAAGATCTGATGGAATTCATCAAAGGCCCGGACTTCCCCACCGGCGGTATTATTTTCAACAAACGAGATATCGCGCATGCCTATGGCACCGGTAAAGGCTCAATCGTCATGCGCGCCAAAACCGATATTGTGGAAGAGGCGAATGGCCAATTCCGTATTATCGTGACTGAGATACCCTACCAGGTGAATAAATCCACCTTGATCGAGCATATTGCTCAGCTGGTCACCGATAAAAAACTAGATGGTATCAAAGACCTGCGCGATGAATCTGACAAAGATGGCGTACGCATTGTGATTGAACTAAAAAAAGACGCCTATCCGAAAAAAGTCCTCAATCGCTTATTCAATCTGACCAATTTACAGACCTCGTTCCACGTGAACATGTTGGCCTTGGTGGACGGCATCCAGCCACGCGTGCTGAATCTGAAAATGGTGCTCGAAGAATACATCAAGCACCGCGAAATCGTCATCAAACGCCGCACTCAATACGATTTAGATAAAGCCAAAGCCCGCGCCCATATCCTCGAGGGGTTGGTCAAAGCCGTGGATAAGATTGATGCGGTGATTAAAGTTATTAAAGCATCGAAGGACAAAGACCAAGCCCGGACAAACTTGATGCAGAAATTTAAATTTACCGAAGCGCAAGCCATCGCCATCCTGGAAATGAAGCTCTCCCAGCTGGCTAATCTGGAACGGCTCAATATCCAAGGCGAACTCAAAGAAAAACGCGCTTTGATCAAAGAATTGGAACTGATTCTTGCCTCACGCAAGCGCATCCTCGGCATTATCACCACCGAACTCAAAGAAATTAAGGACAAATTTGGCGACGAGCGCAAAACGCATATCAATGCCGGCGCCATCAATGAATTCACTCAGGAAGACCTGATCCCGAATGAATCAACGGTCATCATGGTGACCCGCGATGGCTATCTCAAACGCGTACCGCCAGAAACATTCCGCGTGCAGAAACGCGGCGGCCGGGGCGTGATTGGATTGACCACCAAAGAACAAGACTCCGTCGAACAACTGATAACAACCACCACGCATGCCGACCTGCTTTTCTTCACCACCAAAGGCCGGGTCTTCCAGCTCAAAGGCTACGATGTCCCGCCTGCTTCCCGTACGTCAAAAGGTCAGGCCATCGTTAATTTCCTCCAGCTCGGGCAAGAAGAAAAAGTTACCGCAACGCTGTCATTAGCTGACTTGGGTGATTTCAAATTCCTGGTGATGGTGACCCGCAATGGCGTCATCAAGAAAGTAGACATGGAAGATTTCAAAGTCGTCCGCCGCTCAGGCTTGATCGCCGTGAAACTGAAATCAAACGACACGCTCGAATGGGTCAAACCATCCACGGGTGGCGATGATATTCTCATCGTTACTGAACAGGGTCAATCAATCCGCTTCCGCGAGAAACAACTGCGTGCCATGGGTCGCAATGCCGCGGGCGTACGTGCCGTCAAACTGAAAGGAACTGACCATATCGCCGGCATGGACATGATTACTGACGGCAAAGCCATGCAAAATGAACAACTCTTGGTCGTCATGGAAAAGGGATACGGCAAACGCACCAACCTCTCCAACTATCGCGTCCAGGGTCGTGGCGGTTCGGGCATCAAAACTGCCAAGATCACGCCGAAGACCGGCAAGATTGTGTCCGCCTTCATCGTCAATGCGAAACTTGAGCAAGAAGATCTGATCATCATTTCTGACAAAGGCCAAGTCATCCGCATGCCCTTGAAAACCGTGTCCGTCCTCGGCCGCGCCACCCAGGGTGTCCGCTTGATGCGCCTGTCTGACGACAAAGACGGCGTCGCCACCGTGACGTTTGTGTAAATCACCTACAACTTTTTAAAATCTAAAGACCTTCCCTCTAAAGGAAGGTTTTTATGTATACCTATTACGTTTATATCATGACAAATAAGAGAAACCATATTCTATATATTGGCGTCACTCGAAATTTAGAATACCGAGTGTGGGAACATAAGAATAAAGCCAAACCTGGATTTACCAGCCGATACAACGTTACCAATCTAGTATATTATGAAGAATTTGCAATGCTGATGGATGCGATACAAAGAGAAAAACAGCTCAAGAACTGGCATCGCGGCTGGAAGTTTAACTTAATCCGGAAGTGTAACCCGAAAATGGTTGACCTGGCAGCTGAGTGGTATGAGAGAGATCCTGAAACAAGTTCAGGATGAGGACAAAAATAATCCCTCATGCCGAACTTGTTTCGGCATCTCAAACCAATAATAAAAGCCGCTCAATTCTTAGTGATACTGAGCGGCTACTTTCCCTTGTGCACGATTCCTATGTGCAGTCTATGACTCGCTTCCTATGCGGTCGTGGCAATAATGAGTTCGCGGAATTCCGCGAGCTGGAACGGTTTCCCGATGGTACGGATTGTACATCCGCTTAGTTCGACCGTGGCTTGGCCGAGCTTCTGGGGGTTCCCAGACATCAGGATGATCGGCACCTGCGAGCCCTGTTCACGCAATGCGTGAATGAGCTCCGGCCCCGTCATGGAGGGCATTTCCAGGTCGGTGATCACGAGTGATATGTCGTCGGGAGACTGCTGGACCAATTCCAGCGCTTGACGGCCATTCACGCATGTCGTAACCTGAAACCCTTCCAGTTCCGCGATCTCCGTGACCAAGTCACGAAGAATCTCCTCATCATCAACCACCAGCGCTTTTCGCGGTGACTGCATACAAATACTCCTTTCTGGAGATTCGAGTGTTGCACTACAGGAAATAAGGAAGAAAACTGACAACGAGCAATACGATAAGCGAGTATAGGCTCAGCCTGCCCCCTTGTCAAGACACGAAAAAAACAGTATACTAATTATTGAATACACATATGGTTCAAGCAAAACGACGCACCAAACAGCAAAAACGAGAACGCCGCTCCCATCATGCCATGAAAGTGCAAACGCTTTCTCACAGCACCAAGAGTGGTAAACCGCATCTGCCCCACCACGTCAATCCGTTTGATGGATTTTACCGTGGCCGGGACGTGCTCCAGCTTGACGCGAAGGCCTCACGCAAAGAAAAACGCGCCAAGAAAAAAGAAGACCGGGCAAAAAATAAATAAAGAGTCCGGGTAACCCCCGTACGCACGAAGCCTATGTCCAATCGCCATTTGTCTCGTACGATCGCCATGCAGTCTCTGTATGAGTGGGATTTTAATAAACTCAATGCAGCTGAATTGCCGCACCTGGCAGACACCAATATGAAGGCGTTTGCGCCTGATTTCAATGACAATGGCTTTGCCAAACATATTATTAAGGGCGTGGTTAATTACTTAACTGACATCAATAATCTCATTACCACGTACGCGCCGGAATGGCCGCTCGAGCAAATCACCGTCGTGGATCGCAACGTATTACGCATCGGCATTTACGAATTAAAATTTTCAAAAGGCGAAATTCCGCCGAAGGTGGCGATCAACGAAGCCATAGAGCTAGCTAAAACCTTTGGTGGCGAATCATCCGGCAAGTTTGTGAATGGCGTCCTCGGGAGTATATTCAAAGACATGGTTGAGCGTGGTGAAGTCGCCATTGGCGAGGAAACACCAGCCAAACCCCACGAAGCAACACCGCCAGCCGCCACCCCATCATCCTAGACGAGCGGGCGCCTACGACGCGCACCCGATGGTTTGGGATGATCGACATACGTAATTGTGTATGAACGATCAATCAGCATTAGCATCACGACTCGGCGTCACCTTCCGTGACCCCAATCTACTCCAGCAAGCGCTGGTGCACCGTTCGTATTTGAATGAAAATCGCAATTTCAGCCTGGGAAATAATGAACGCCTCGAATTCCTGGGTGACGCCGTGCTGGAATTAGTCGTGACCGAATTTCTCTATCTCAATTACCCCAATCCCGAAGGCGAGCTGACGAACTGGCGCGCGGCCTTGGTCAACGCCAAAATGCTGTCTGACATTGCCGAGACATTCAGTATCTACGAACACCTCTATCTCTCCCGCGGCGAAGCTAAAGATTCAAATGGCAAAGCACGCGGCTATATCCTGGCGAATGCCTTTGAAGCAATCATCGGTGCCATCTACCTAGACCAGGGCTGGGATGCGGCCAAGAAATTCATCACTGATCATGTGCTATCGCGGCTCACCGCAATACTGGATAATAAACTCCACATTGACCCGAAGAGCCGCTTCCAGGAAGTCAGCCAAGAGCGCCTGGGCGTGACGCCGTCATACCGGGTGATTGAGGAATCCGGCCCTGACCATGCCAAGAAATTTATCGTCGGTGTCTATACCGGCACTGAACTCGTGGCTCAGGGTGAAGGAACGTCAAAGCAAGAAGCGCAGGTTGCAGCTGCGGAAAAAGCCCTCCAGGCAAAAGGTTGGTAATTGCCATTGCTTGACCAATTAAATAGTTTGCAGTACGGTAGTGACGAAACCGATCTTTTTGCTTTCTTCACCCCAACGTTCAAGGAGGATGTACCATGACCGGACCTCAGTCCGGCGGCATGCCGGTAATGAAAGAGGTGGGAAAAGTTATCAGACTCTTCCCCAATCTCGGATGCGTTGGCATTCAGGTCAAAAAACAGGTGTGTAAAGGCGACCAGCTCCTCTGTGAGACTCATCGCCAGACACACCTCGACCAAGAGGTCGTCGTCGATTCGATGGAAGTTGATCACCATGTCCGTCAGCTGGTTCGCGCCGGCGAACGCTGCGCCATCAAAGTTGGTGATACAACAAACTTCCACTCTGGCATGACCGTCTTCTGCATCCAAGCGGTTGATGCCCCGTTCACATCAGAGGCGAGCGCTGTGCCTGCTGAAACTGCCGGCGGATCAACATATGAAGATCCGGACAATGAAGCGCTCCGCTTAGCCACCTAGCTCCGAACAACTCGGACTCCGGGGCATGCCACAGATCCTTCCATCAGACATCGCGCGTTTTCCCGCACAACGCTACGCATCTCTGATGGATTCCGGTGCCGCCCTAACCTGCTGAAAAAGGGGCGGCACTTTTTATTTGCCCACGATTAAACCGTCTCTCATTTGATTTGACCCGACCAATATCAGATGGTAAGGTGTGAGGAAACTAAACAGAAACCCAAAAATAGTCCTTCAAAACAACCAAACACATGGAGGTGTACCATGGCTAGTGGCAATCTCGTGCCCGTTGGCCACGTCTTCGCAGTATTTCCGGCGCATAACGAACATGACATTATTCTCGGCATTGCCGTCGAATCAAACGGTTTTGGCACCAAGAATGAATTGGTCATCTTCAATCCGGAAAAACCGGGAGAACCATTGACCATCCGGGTCCACACGCTCGAACATGAACGCAAGCGGACCAATGTTGCCCAGCCCGGCAAAGAATATGGTGTCAAACCGTTCCGCGTCGGCAGCGAAACGCTGACCGTCAATCCGACCGACTGGCTCGTCTATGCGCTAGAACATCAGTCACGGGGCGCTGCCCAACGCACCCCGAGGACATGGAACCGCCCGCCGCGCCCGACTCGAAAGGTCTCCTTCTGCCAGGTAAAATAGTCTGCTATTTGTACCTACCTAAATGTAACGCGTCAGCCCCCAACTGACGCGTTCTTTTATTTGACCCAACCTTTACCTAATGTTAAGGTGTGGTGAAACCTAAATAAACGCTAGAAATAGCCCTATCACAATTCAACCCTTTCTTTTCAAGGAGGAACGCATGTCCCGATTCGTTGATCGCCTCACAGCGATACAAACACGGCAGAATAGCATCATCTGCGTCGGTTTGGACTTTGACCGTAAAAAAGTCCCGCTGCACATCGCTGAACTGTACGGCATTCGTGCCGACGTCGGTATCGAGATGTTCAATCGGCGCATCATTGACGCCGTGGCGCCGTACTGCAGTGTCTTCAAGCCAAACCTTGCCTTCTACGAAAGTAGCGGCAAAAAGGGCTGGGGCGCACTTGCTCGTACCGTGGCGTACATTCGTGAACGCCATCCTGATCACCTGGTGATCGGGGACGGTAAGCGTAATGATATCGGCAATACTGCTGAGCACTACGCCGAAGGTCTGGCTCAGTTAGGTTTCCACGCCGTTACGTGGAATCCGTACATGGGCAATGAAACCGCGCACCCCTTCTTCAAGGCCGGTCTCGCCGTCATCGCTTTGTGTCTCACGTCAAACCCCGGCGCCGCTGACTATCAGCTCCTGGAATGCGACGGCAAACCGCTCTACATGCACGTGGCGGAAAAAACCGTCGCTGACTTCGGCGCTTCTGGCCACTTTGGCCTCGTCGTCGGTGCCACCAAGCCCGAACAGCTCGGGCGTGTCCGTGACGCTATCGGCCTCGACATCCCCATCCTCATCCCGGGTTTGAAAACCCAGGGTGGTGATGCCGCTGCAACCATGCAGCATAACAAGGGTGGACAGGCCATCATCAATTTCTCGAGAAACGTGCTCTATGCTTCAGCTGGCCCTGATTTCGATCAGGCCGCTGAGCGTGAAGCGCAGAATTCCAACGACGAAGTGAACGCGCTGCGCAATGCAGTATAAGGAGGTGATTCATTTGTCAACCAAGAATCTGAAAACAACGCGTGATTTCTGCGTGTTCAACAACCGCCCGCAGATTGAGGCGATCCTCAAGGGCTTCCCGCTACCGCAGGAAGAAATTCTCCGGCTTATCGGCATCGCTGAAGCACACTGGTACTTCGACTACGGCGGCGATCCGACCCGGCCGCACGCGCTCCTCACCAGCGGAAAACATTCGGTTGGTTACATCAACTGTCCTGAACTCTTCCAATATCCGCTCATCAAGGAAGTGATGGCCGCTCAGCAGGCGCGAATCCTCATGGATGCCGGCATCGAGTTCGGCTCCATCGATTGGGTGCTGGGCTCGCCCATGGCCGGCATCACGTTCAGCGACAGTGTGGCTGGATTCCTTGGCGCTCGGTCTGCCTACACCGAGGAAAAGGACGGGGTAAAAAAACTCGTCCGCTTCGGCATCAAACCCGGCGACACGGTCCTCCAGATAGAGGAACTCGTCACCGAGGCGACCACGCTACGCGCTCAGCAGACGGCGCTGATGGAAGCCACTGACGGTGGTGCCAAGCTGATACCGTTTGTCGGTATCTTCTTCAATCGTTCAGGCGAGACGAAATTCGGCGATCAGCAGTATGTTTCGGTCGTTGACCAGAATATGCCGCGCTGGACGCCGGAAGATTGTCCTCACTGCCGCAACGGTTCTGAGGCAATCCCACCGAAGAAACCCCATTCCAATTGGGTGCGCTTGACTACAAAACCAGAGCCGCCCCTTGGCTGGAGTTGTCCGAGCTGTCAGTCGGGGAATCCCGGCTCCAACACCATCTGCCAGCAGTGTGGCACTTCAAAACAGATGGCCTAACCTCTGCTCATTGTCACACTATAGATACTTACCCTCTGCGAGCTCTCGAACCCCCTTCGAGAGCTCTCTTTTTTTCCATTTGACGCTTTGCCATGCACGTGTTACCCTCTGGTTAATTTGGACAAAAAACAAAATTAACATAGTTTTCTTAACAATCTAGCCACCCTCATGGAGGGTAGGAGGTTTTGTTGTGTACACACATATCTTAAGCACCAATGACTTCACCAGCCGTCAGGAAATTGAAGTCATGGTGAAGGCCGGACAAAGCATGGTAAAACATGCCTTGGCTAGAACCTACAGCACCAAATTCCCTGACAAGAAAGCAGTGCTGGCATTTTTCGAACCATCGACGAGGACGCACAAGTCCCATAAGCAGGCTGCGCTTAATCTCGGTATGCGAATCGACGAATTCTCGGGTGCTGAAGGGACATCCCTGATGAAACACGAGTCACTGGCTGATACCGCCCGGATGATTGCCGGCCAAGGTGCCGACATCCTGGTCCTGCGCGCTACCCAGGAGGGCAGTGCGCGCTGGGTGGCGGAAGTTATCGAACAGTACGGCCACCAGGTGACCGTCATCAATGGCGGTGATGGCAGAAACCAGCACCCCACCCAAACACTCCTGGATCTTCTCACGATCCTGGAGAAGAAGGGGCGCTTAGACGACCTGCATATTGGCCTGGTCGGGGACCTGGCGAATGGCCGGACAGCCGTCTCGCTGATCCAAGCGCTGAAGCATTTCGACAATATCAGGGTTACCCTGGTGGCACCGAAAGGTGCAGAGATGCTGCCGCAGTACAAGGCGGGCATCAATATCGTGTGCGAAAGCGAATCTATGGAAGCACTGCGCGACTGCGACGTCATCTATGTGACCCGATTCCAGTTGGAGCGGATCACAGATCCAATCCTCAGACAATCGGTTCAGGGTAAATATGTGTTCAATAAGAAATTCTTGGACTCGTGCCAACCCGACGTCATTGTCATGCATCCACTCCCCTCAGTGGAAGAGATTGCCGCGGACATTAAGCACGACCCCCGCATGGTCGCCTTTGAACAGGCTGAATACGGTATCCCCGCCCGAATGGCTGTTTTTGTCCGAGCCTTGCTTGATCCGTTCCAGGGCCTGGGGCAGTGGTCGCCTGATCGGGATCTGCTCAGCGAAAGTCGCGAATTTCCGATTGCGGCTGATATGAAGCCGGTGAAGTTCTTCCAGCCGATCAACCACGGCACCGTCATCGACCACATCCCGTCTGGGGAAGCGATCAATGTAATCCGCATTCTCGAATCAATCAGCTGCATTACGGATGAACTGCCGCGCCAGTTGGTGCAGCATGTACACACCCGCAAATACGAGGGTCAAAAAGATGTCCTGCTCCTGCCGGACATCATGCTCGACCCCATCAGCGCGGCCACGGTGCAGTACATTTTCCCGGAAATAACGGTCAACGAATTCCCGGGAAACAACATCAAGGTCAAACGGACATATAAAGTCCCCTCCCATGTCGAGGGAATCTTCCGCTGCCCAAATGACAGCTGCATCACCAACCGCGAACCGGAAGCGATCTCACGGTTCCGTATCATCAATCGCTCCATGACACATTCGTCTGCCCGCTGCATCTATTGTGAGCGAGATTTCACTCACTATCAGTTGCTCATGTGCCTGGCTGCTTAGGCCGACACAATCATCTGATGACCTTTTTCATTCAACTCTCTCACCCGCCGTACCAGTCCAAGGTATGGCGGTTTTTTATCCTATTGACATACCATTAAAATGCACCCTACACTAAAGTAATTTATCAAAGAGCACATTCAAACCATCGGGAGAATCATATGACTGCACGTGAAGTGGTTGTCGCCATGGGCGCCCTACTAGGGTACCCTGTTTCCTGCTTCTCTTGGATCATCGCTTCCTACCGCAAACGGATAGGAAAAGGGTGGCACTTTTTCGGTATATCCCTTGGCGGGTTTGTCAGTTGGGCTATGTTGATTAGCAGTTTCTTCACGAATAGCTTTGTGAAAATTCTGCTCGTCCTGGGAAGCATTGCCCTATACCTCGCTTTGATGGGAACCTTCCTCCTCTTAGTGAGGTATTGTCAAAAATTAATTGACAAAATCGAAGCCGAACGCTACCCCCATCTCCGCTCAGTCAAACAAGTATAGGTAATCCTAGGCCCAATCTTGCCAGGAGGCACTCATGTCTCCTGGTTTCTTTTTGAAATTTCATTATAAATATGGTAGAATAGCGCCCATTGAGGGCGCGAATGATCCTCTTTAATTTGTACCCACTCGCGCTCCAACCCCGTACATCAACCCTATGTATCTGCAACGACTGGTCATCCAGGGATTCAAATCGTTCGCCAATAAAACTACCCTCGAATTCAAACCGGGCATCACTGCTATCGTTGGGCCGAATGGGTCAGGCAAATCAAACACCGCCGACGCAGTGCGCTGGGTTTTGGGCGAACAAAGCCTCAAATCAATCCGCGGCAAAAAGTCCGGCGACGTCATTTTTGCTGGATCGGATAAGAAAACCCGTTTGGGATACTGCCAAGTGGACATGATTTTGAATAATGAAGATCGCAAAGCCCCGATTGATTACTCCGAAGTCGTCATCACCCGCAAAATGTCCCGCGACGGTGAAGGGGAATACTACATCAATAAAAATAGAGTGCGCTTGCATGACATTCTCCTACTCTTAGCCAAATCTAACTTTGGCCAGCGCACCTACAGCATCATCGGCCAGGGGACGGTAGACGCATTCTTGGCCGCCAGTCCGACCCAGCGAAAAGAATACTTTGATGAAGCCGCCGGTGTCCGCCAATTTCAGATCAAGAAAGAACAAGCAGAAAATAAGCTCAACCTAACTCGAGAAAACCTCCAACAGGCTGAATTACTGATCCAGGAAATCGAACCCCGCGTCCGTTCCCTTACCCGTCAGGTTCATCGCCTCGAGAAACGCGAAGAGGTTTTGAAAGAATTAAAAGGCATCCAACACACCTACTACACAGGCACCTGGAATGATCTCCAGCGCCAGCATGCAACCCAGGATGAAAAATTCCAAAAGACCGATGCCGCCCGTGCCAAGCTGGAACAGGATATGCGTGCCACTGAACAAGAAATGCAGGAATTAGCCGGCGGGTCATCGCGCCAAGATCGTTTCAGCGAATTACAACGCCGCTACGCAGAAATCATTGCCGAAAAAAATCGACTCTTGCGCGACCAAGCCTCACTCAAGGGGAGAATCGACAGTGCCCGACACCAATCGGGCGACGTCAATACGGTTTGGCTCGAACGTCGTCAGGAACAGCTCACCGGTACTCAGTCTTCGCTCGAAGCAGCGGTTACTGCCGCACATACTGAAGTAACTGAGCAACAAATGATTGTTGCCGCGGCTGAAAAAAAATGCCAAACCCTCGAGAGCGATTATCGCACCACCAGTGAACGTTTAACCGCGGCAAAAGACGAACTGACAACCAGCAAAGCGATCACCGTTCCTGAAATCGCCACTGAGCTTGAGCTGATTTACGACCGCCAAAAAACTCTACTCGAGCATCTCCAAGCAACCACGACGCCCGATGACCTCCGTAGCCTGACTGCCGAGGCGCAGGCGCTCTCCAGCCAAATCGCCCAACTCCGCCATAAAGTGCAAAAGTCTGGCACCGGGGACCCGCTTGCCGTGATGCAACTCCAAGAATCGATCACCACCATTCTCCGTGAAAAAGAATCCGCCACCCATACGCTGACCACCGCCCAGGTAAAATTACACGTAGCTCAAGAAAAAGAAGCGATGCTCCAGGGACAATATGGACAAACGAAATCAGAGCTGGAAACCGTCACAAAAGAAATAGAGCGGAGCGGCCAGTCATCGGATAGCGCTACATCCAGCATGCAAACAGAGCTCAAAGATCTCCAGAAAAAAGTGGCTGACCTGGATGCACAATTAAACAAAATCAATGCTGAATTCAGCGGATTTAATGAACAGGAGCAGGCTCAGAAAGAAAAGGTATTTGCTTTACAACAGAAACTCCACGAACAACAGCAATCACTCAATGCCATTACCACGACCTTGGGCGAAATCCGAGTCGAGCTCGCAAAACTTGAGACGCGCCAGGAAGATCTCGAGCGCGAAATGGTAGATGAATTATCCGATGAAGAGCGCGACGCTATCTATGCCACCAGCTCCAAGGCATCACCACAACCAGAATTATTTAATGATATCCAAAAACTGAAAAAACAACTGGAACTTATCGGCGGCATCGACACCCAGGTGGCAGAAGAATATCAGCAATCAAAAGAACGGTATGATTTCCTGACCCACCAGAGCAACGACTTGAACGCAGCCATCGCTGACCTAGAAAAAATTATTGCCGAATTAGACGAAACCATTAAAGCCCAATTTACCAAGGCGTTTGAACAAATTAGTAAACAATTTACCGAATACTTCAAGATTCTGTTCAAAGGTGGCAACGCCAGCCTAAGCCTCGTTAAAGAAGAACTACCCGCGCCGGGCAGCGAAATTGATGACGAAGATGCCGAAGAAGCAGCGGAGGATGACGAAGATGCCGAAGAAGCAGCGGAGCCGCAGCCAGCTCAAAAAGGCACCGGCGAAAAAGTGGTAACCGGAATTGATATCCATGCCACCCCGCCCGGCAAACGCCTCCGCGGTATTAGTATGCTTTCTGGTGGCGAGCGCGCTATGACCTCAATCGCCTTACTCTGCGCAATTATTCACAACAATCCGTCACCCTTCGTCATTCTGGACGAAGTAGATGCGGCATTGGACGAATCGAACTCCCTGCGTTTTGCCTCCATCGTTGAACGATTATCCTCAAAAACTCAGTTCATTATCATCACCCATAATCGAGCAACCATGAATAAAGCGCGTATCCTCTATGGCGTCACCATGGGCGATGACGGGGTCTCGAAGCTCCTCTCCATGAACATGGAGCAAGCTGAGAAAATCGTTAATCGCTAAGAGTCTTGACAGGATACCCCCTTTTCACTACCATACACCTACTATGTTAATGATTCGCTTATCTCGAGTCGGAAAAAAGAAGCACCCCCTGTATCGGGTTATCGTTTCAGAGAAAACCAAGGATACCACGGGCGACTATCTTGAACTGCTCGGAACCTATAATCCACACACGCGTGAAACCAATCTGAAGGTTGATCGGGTAAAACACTGGCTCTCCCATGGCGCCCAAGCCTCAGGGACTGTTCATAACTTACTGGTTGATCAAAAATTGGTAACCACGGCAAAAGTCAAAGTGGCAAACATCAAAAAGAAGGCCGCTCCTGAAGGGGAGTCGAAACCTGCCGCAGCGCCAGCCGCACCAGCGACTCCGCCTGCAGCTGCCTAAAAGCTAGGCCACTGCATATCCTTCCCCTTGCTCAAATAGAGTTGTTTACACGCATGGAGGGAGTTCACTAATACGCATGTTACTCATGCGGGTATATTTTATTTTAAGATTATATATGAAAAAAATTAATTTCAGCATTGCCCTGTTTGCCCTCTTGATAGCGCCGCTCCAAAGCAGCGGCCTCATCGCGCCTGAACTGATCGCAGAGGAAATTGATACGTCAATCCAAATTCAAGAACCGGTTCAAGACCCGGGGATTGTAGCGACATCAGCATACGCGCATCAGCGACATGAACCCACCTCCACCGCTACTCCGGCACGCTACCTTCAAGAGCGAACACTGCGCTGGCCAACCCTCCGTCTGATTGAGGATAGTTTTGTCGCAACAAAGGTGAGCACCACCAATGTCATCCCCACGGTCGGCATGGTTATTACCGACAATACCACCCTCGAACCAGGCACCTATAGTAATAATGTGCCCGGTAGCACCTTTATTACCATTGCTGCGGATAATGTGACGCTCGATTGTAATGGTGCCATCCTCGAGGACGTTACACCTAATCATCTGACTGACGGTATTAAAATCGCATCAGGCCTCAATAATGTCACCGTGACCAATTGCACGCTAAAAAATATGTTTTTGGGCATTATCTCGGGCAGTAGCGATCCCGATGGCCCGATCAGCACTGGTCTGACGATCACCCAAAATACATTTTTACAATACGCCACCGATGTTGAGCTCTACTATCTCAACTACTGGAGCCACCTCATGATTAGAAATACCAATAATTCAGAAATCTCCTACAACAGGTCAGAACCGTTTGATGTTAAACGGCACTGGGCCAACGGCATTTTCATGAGCCTCTGGGAATCCGACCACAATGATGTGCACCATAACACCAGCGTAAGTATGACCGGCATTCATGTGACGCTGAATTCTGACAGTAATAATATCCATGACAATGAATTTGGCTTCAGCTACTGGCAGAATGGTGGCATAGAGATTGACCGTGCCAGTGATTCGAATAACATCCACCATAATCAAGCTAGTTACTACAATTATGAGCCAACGTCGCCAACCCTTGCGGGAAGTGGCATCATGCTACATGGATTCACCGCATCGGACGCTCCACGGTACCAGGAGGCAGCCCATCATAACATTATCACCGACAACACCACCGTCAGTAACTATAAAATGATCTCAGCTATTTCTCTGGTGCACGACGCGCATGATAATCTAATCACTCGCAATACCGTGAATGGTGCCTATGTTGGTATCGAGGCCTATTTTGGCCAAACTGATGCTGGTGGATCACCCACTTATTATTTCCCGCACCACAACACGATCGACGGTAATTCCACTGTCCAATACGACCCCAATACCAATACCGAGGGAGTCTGGCTCGGAAACGGAACACATCACTTCACGATCACCAACAACACATACACCGGTGGCTACCATGGTGTACGAGCCATGTACTTGGTGGGTAGTACGGAAGCGCCACAGGTGCCTATCACTGATATGGTTATCCAAGATAATCGTATGTTAAATATGGTTTCCTTCGGACTATTCAACCCTAATGAAGATGTGATTGAACGGTGGAATATTTATCATAATTACTTTTCACACAATGGCTCTGATCCGAATCTGATTGATGGTGCCCTCGAGCTCCAGAGTTCATCTTCAGAAATATTTGCCTACGAGAACACATTTATAGATAATGGACTCAATGGGGAAGGAAATTACGATCAATTATGGAGCTCGCCTCAAACCCAACTCCAACGCGAAGGGCGTGGCAATTACTATAGTGACTATGACGAGCCCGGTGAAGGATGCAACGATACTGATCTCAATGGCATCTGTGATCTCCCGCGAAATTTTTCCACCGGGGCAGTTGATGCCAACCCGCTGGTCAATCCCACCTTCTGCGCCAATAACAATTGCCCACCCGTGTTTAGACCGATCGCGCCACTCACCGTCAATGAGCAAGACATGGCGATCATCTGGGTGAATGCGTACGATTACGAACATGATCCGCTCACCATCACCGTAAGCGATAAACGATTCCAATCGTATGATGGATGTTGGCCAGGACGCAATGCCTGGGTCTGGTGGACTAATATTGATAGCAGCGGAACGTACCCCGTCACCGTGACCGTCAGCGATGGCGTCAATCAAGTACAGCAATCAACGGTCGTCACCGTTCGCGATACCTGTTTCAAAGATAAATGGGGGAGGATGCGTTGCTTAAATTATGCGCAACGAGTTTCCTGTTATTAACTCATTGCTTGACACCCTCCCGGCGGCATTGATATCCTACTGGTACGCCAGCGCTGTGTTGGTCGACGCACCTGGTCATGCACTTTACACGATTAATCAGTAACTAACGAATCGACGAACATGGCTGCAGAAAAAGACCAAGAGTTTGTCGAGTACGTGGTCAAAGCCCTCGTTGACCGTCCGGAAGATGTTTCATCTGACCGAACCGTCGACGAGATGGGCGTGTTAATCACTCTCAAAGTGAACCCCCAGGACCTCGGCCAAGTAATTGGTCGCCAGGGCCAAACGGCAAAAGCGGTACGCACCTTGCTCCGCGTTGTCGGCGCCAAGAACCACGCACGCGTCAACTTAAAGATTCATGAACCCGAAGGTTACCGCAAAGGCAACCGGGGCGGTTCACGAGACGAAGGATCGCGAACATCGGGTCCACAAGAAGAAGCTGATACTTCAGCTGTCGATGACCTCAAAATATAAGATTTGACTTATCAAGTCACCAACAAACCGTTCCGGTATACCCGTGACGGTTTTTGGTTTATACTACCTTCATATGTACCGATTCGACTTACTCACCATCTTCCCTGACATTTTTGACTCGTATCTCGGGGCAAGCATCCTCAAACGCGCCCAATCAAAAAAACTGATCGAGGTGCACGTCCATGATATTCGGAAATTCGCCACTGACAAGCACCACACGACCGACGATCGCCCCTACGGTGGCGGCCCGGGCATGGTGATGAAGGTGGAGCCGATCTTCCGCTGTCTAAAATCTATCAGACGCAAAAGAAAGTCACGCATTATTCTGCTGTCGGCAAAAGGAAAGACGTTTGATCAAGCCGCGGCGAAGAACTATGCAAAAAAATACGACCAGCTCATTCTCATCGCGGGGCATTATGAAGGCGTCGATGAACGAATCATGAAATACGTGGACGAAGAAGTGTCCATTGGTAATTATATACTCACCGGTGGGGAGCTGCCGAGCTTGAATATTGTCGACGCTGTATCACGGCTATTGCCCGGCGTCCTGGGGGATGACACCTCATCGCACGACGAATCATTTAGCTCACCCAACTACCGAGAATACCCCCACTACACACGCCCCGAAGTCTTCCGTGGTGCACGCGTCCCGCGAGAGCTCCGCTCGGGTAACCACCGAGTCATCGAGGAGTGGCGAAAACGCCATCAAACGTCAAAACGTTCGTCTTGACCTAGTTAGAATCTGATTTCTAACGGGGTTGACACTCCGCTACAAATCCTCTACAATAATCCACACCACGATTGGGTGGCAAATATTTCGCTAAGTTGACATAAAAAACGAAAGGAAATGGCCTAGCGAGCATAATCATTACGAAAACTTCAAGATTTCTTCGTGATATTGTGCATCCTGAGCTACTCGGGATTTTTTATTTAAACTCTGATGCGAACTATGCCGTGGAGTGCACCTGCGTTCAAGCCAGGATGTCCTCAACAAAGCACGGCGCGCCATCACCATCGATTTGGAGTCCGTTGACAACTGAAAAGTGGTAAGAATATTACCAGATTCCACGGTTATTATCACGCGCGAAGAGCGCTGGTAAGGAATCACAACCTGTTTTGATCACTTCAGGTTAAGAAAAAGTGACATAAGTAATATAGAGCTATTTCATCCGGCAAGGCCGGATGAAACGAATTCTCTTTTTTATGAGAGTTTGATCCTGGCTCAGGATGAACGCTGGCGGCGTGTCTAAGGCATGCAAGTCGAACGCGTGTAGCAATACACGAGTGGCAGACGGGAGCGTAACACATTAGTAACCTACCCCGAAGCTCGGGATAACTCGCCGAAAGGCGAGCTAATACCGGATGTGCTTAGTCGATACTTTCGATTAAGTAAAGATTTATCACTTCGGGAGGGGCTTATGGTCTATCAGCTAGTTGGTAGGGTAATGGCCTACCAAGGCGACGACGGATACCGGGTGTGAGAGCATGACCCGGCTCACTGGGACTGAGACACTGCCCAGACTCCTACGGGAGGCTGCAGTCAAGAATCTTCCCCAATGGCCGCAAGGCTGAGGGAGCGACGCCGCGTGTAGGATGAAGCTTTTCGGAGTGTAAACTACTTTTCTCAGGGAAAAACTAATGATGGTACCTGAGGAATAAGGGGCTGCTAACTTCGTGCCAGCAGCAGCGGTAATACGAAGGCCCCAAGCGTTATCCGGATTTACTGGGCGTAAAGAGCTCAAAGGTGGTATGTTAAGTTTTCTGTTAAATATGCAGGCTCAACCTGGATGCAGCAGGGAAAACTGGCATACTTGAGGGCAGAAGAGGTAGACGGAATTGCCGGTGTAGTAGTAAAATGCGTTAATATCGGCAAGAACACCAAATGCGAAGGCAGTCTACTGGGATGACCCTGACACTACAAGAGCGAGAGCGTGGGGAGCGAATGGGATTAGATACCCCAGTAGTCCACGCTGTAAACGATGGATACTAGGCATTGGGAGTGTCGACCCTCTCAGTGTCGGTTAATAAGCTAACGCTTTAAGTATCCCGCCTGGGGAGTACGGCCGCAAGGCTAAAACTCAAAGGAATTGACGGGAACCCGCACAAGCGGTGGAGCATGTGGTTTAATTCGACGATAACCGAGGAACCTCACCAGGGCTTGAAATCCAAGCTGCACGGCCGCAGAAACGTGGCCTCCTTCGAGGGTGCTTGGACAGGTGCTGCATGGTTGTCGTCAGCTCGTGTCGTGAGATATCGGGTTAAGTCCTTTAACGAGCGCAACCCCTATGATATGTTACATTGTTCATATCAGACTGCCTCGGATAACGAGGAGGAAGGAAGGGATGACGTCAAATCAGCATGGTCCTCTGACGCCCTGGGCTACACACGTGCTACAATGGATAGAACAATGGGCCGCCAAACCGTAAGGTGGAGCTAATCCCATCAAAACTATCCCCAGTTCGGATTGAGGGCTGCAACTCGCCCTCATGAAGCCGGAATCGCTAGTAATCGCAGATCAGCTACGCTGCGGTGAATACGTTCTCGGGTTTTGTACACACCGCCCGTCACGCCAAGAGAGTCGGCAATACCCGAAATTCCCCGCAAGGGGACCTAAGGTAGGGCTGATGATAGGGGCGAAGTCGTAACAAGGCATCGGTAGCGGAAGCTGTCGATGGATCACCTCCTTTCTAAGGAGTAACTGCTCACAGAACTTCACGGTTCTGATGGGCACACTGGTCGTCTATCCGCCCGCAAGGGCGAGATACACAGTCGGAACTCTGGCCAATTCTTATCGCTTTTCAGCTGTCACATGGATGCAAATGAAGACACAGCTCGTATTGTGCTTTTCTCAGGAAACCTGCTAGAATGTGAAGCAATCAATAGCTGTGTTTTTTTATTTACAGGGGCGACTAGCTCAGCTCCGACGCAAGGTCGGAGCCCCGACTTCCCGAAATTCGGGAACGTCGGGGATGGTTACCCGCTCGAACGACTGGCGTCGTCCAGTCGGGCGGGGAGCGCGTCGCGCTAGGATAAATAAAAAAACCAAGTGGCCATTTACATACTTTCTGCTGATCGCGGGCGACTAGCTCAGATGGTTAGAGCGCGTCACTGATAATGACGAGGTCTCAGGTTCGATTCCTGAGTCGCCCACCATCATTTCCAATCACACGTGTCCTCATTAAAAAATACCGAGCCTGCCCATGGGCAGGCGAGGAAAAGGAGAAATGTGTACGAAGGTGGAGTTGCCTGCTGAAAGCGGGAAACGGAACCGGAGTTACCATTTCGACGTGCCTGGATAGCTCAGTGGTAGAGCGTCCGCCTCAGGCGGAGCGTCACCTGTAAAATAGCCTTCTCCTCTCAGCGCCGCGGTAGCTCAGTGGTAGAGCGCAGCCCTGAAGAGGCTGGCGTCGTCAGTTCGATTCTGACCCGCGGCACTGAGAGGAGAAAGAGCGCCTTCTGCTATCCACGGACAACAAAAGCTCTCCAGGCACCACGCCTTCATCAGTTTCATCACCCGGCGAATGAAGAAAATATATTACAACAAAGTCATTCGCGATAACATCCCACAGCGGATCGCTGCCGCGGGAGCGGATTACCATGTGCGTACGTTGCCGAAGAAAATATTTGAACGTGAACTGATTAAAAAAGTTGAAGAAGAGGCGAGTGCATTACCAAAAGCTAAGGATACCGCGGAGTTGGTCAGCGAACTCGCTGACGTAATGGAAGTCATTGCCGAAATCCAGAAACTTAAAAAAATCCGTTCAACCGATATTACACGGGCGCGCAAGGTAAATATGAAAAAGAAAGGCGGCTTCCGCAAACGATTATACTTATCCTGGGCAGAAGATAATGGGTACCGCACCAACGAAAAACGAAATGTTAAAAAATAACGGGGTGTAGCTCAGTTGGCTAGAGCGCTTGCTTTGGGAGCAAGAGGCCGCTGGTTCAAGTCCAGTCACCCCGACCATAACATAATAGTAAGCGCCTCCGACGGTACCGTCGGAGGAGGCCGCTGGTTTCCGGCAAAGCCGAGATCTCGTCGTCCAAAATAAATCCGCCATCATGAAACATACAATAGCCATCATTGGATGCGGAGAAATGGGTGAGCAAATTCTTGCTCGTCTTATCCAGAGCTATACTCCGGATGCTATTGTGATTACCCGAAAAAATAAAATACGGGGTGAAGCAATTGCTCAAAAGTATGGCGTCACATACTCGAGTTCAAACAGCACGGCGGTAACTAATGCCCAGATTATTTTTTTATGTATTAAGCCTCAGGATTTCAAGGGTGTCCTCCTAGAAATTGCCCCCCATGTTGCTGCACCCATAATTATTAGCATTGCCGCAGCCATCTCTCAATCATACATCATGAGTCAAATACCAAGGGCGGTGGTACTCCGATATATGCCGTCTCCATTGATTGCTGAGCGAAAAGGGGTGGCGTTACTGGTGCGCGATAAACAGAATGGACAAAGAACAAAACAAATCATCTCACAACTCAACGCTTGGTCATCAATGCTTCAAACCATTCCTGATAAAGATATGCATATCTACACCGTGCTTGCGTCATGCGGCAGCGCCTTCGTGGCAGCGTTACTACTTAAAATTTTTGCCGTCATTGGAGATTCCCCCACACATAAAAAAATCCTGACAAAAGTAATTAATGACACGATTATATCTCTGGTAAAGAAGCCGACCGTTCAATGGAGAAAAATGGTCGCACACGCTTCTACCCCCGGAGGGGTCACTGCTAAAGGGATTCAAGTAATTAATAGCAAAGCGACGACGTTCCTCATCAAAAAGGTTATCCGAAATGCAGTGCGGCAATCCCAACGAATTCAAAAAAAATCCGAACAATAATTAACAAACTCATATGACCGACCAACTCACCACGAAACGGTGCATCCCGTGTGAAGGCGGTATCCCGCCCCTCAACGACGCAGAAATAAAGAAACTCATGCCACAGGTGCCTGGCTGGTCTGTCACCATGACCAAACAGAAATCGCGGGACGTCCAGGCGCTGACCAAAGAATTCACCTTCAACAATTTCCGGGCAGCCATGGCTTTCCTGCGCCAGGTGGAGGAACTTGCTGAATCCGAAGGCCATCATCCTGATTTCTCAGTGCATTACAATCGCGTCGTTTTTATCATCTGGACTCATGCTATTCGTGGGCTGCATGAGAATGACTTCATCCTGGCCGCCAAGATTGATCAGCTTATTACTGGGTAAAACCACCCAAATAGCCCAAATTCGGCTATCCACAATTCATCCAAAGCCCCAAAAAAGGCCCCCCTTGACTAATAGGGGGTCTTCCGGTATACTGGTTTTTCAAATACTTTTATGAAAGTAACAAGCGAACCTGCTGAAGGAGACCCTTCGCATAGTAGCCAGTCAGAAACGCTCGACTCGCTGAAAGCAGCAGTCATGCAGAAAAGCCCGATCTTGGCTGAAATAGTCCAGGAGCACGGCAATAAAAACTTACGATCCTACACGCGTAATTTCTTGGAGTTTTCGGGGATGCCCCAGCTGGACGCACGTCGCTCCGAGCTGATTTCAGTTACCCGTGAGTTGGTTGGACAACGCCTCGGTGACTCAGTCGGCGAAGCAGTGGCACAACAATTACGTGACTACCCACTGGTATCAACCACTGACCATCATGGTCCGATTGACCATCCTTTTTTCGTGAATGCAAATCTGATTGGTGCGCTTTCCTATGACCGCGAGCGAGACGCTACATTAAATCATCTGGTAGTCTTTTCATTTGCCTCGGTATCAGTCAATAACGCCTCAGCCTATCCCCGTGGACTGTTGGTCCATGGTGGCATGAATGGCTCAGGCAACCTCTTACGTATTCCAATTTTACCTGATAAAGAAAAGATGGGCGTGGTCTGGAAAACACGCGCCTATACTGCCGCTGATATTGCTCGAGCGCATCAGCTATTGGATAAAAAACTCCAATCAAACGATATCATGCCCGAACGGCATACAGCTGTAAAAAAAGTTGTTGATGATTTCTTTGCCGACTCCGAAGTATTGTCAGAACCGGATCTCAATGCGCAGATTACCCAACTCAATTATAAACTCTGGCCACAATTGTTCCGCAATGAACATCAATCAACCTCAGCCACACCTGATCTTGTCTATTTAGAAATCGAAACGCTCGTGACGGAATTACTCACCCGCTTCCATTTCAATAATCCCGAATCCCCACTCTACCGACTCTTATTTGAAAAATCTGATCGTGATGCCGCTCTCGAACACTGTGACGGTATCCCGGGTGGATTTAATAATGCCCAAGCGACGGGTACGCATTTCTTCTGGGCCTTGAATGACCGCGCTCATCGAAAACGTATGGCACTGGAAGGTGATACCTTACACGCCGCGGACATGGATCTGCATGTACCGCTCACCCCAGAAGCAATTACTGAAGGATTGCGCACCAAACAACTGATGCCCAGCATGTTACTGTGTTACCAAGTAGTTGCATTGTACTATGGCATGAAATGTCTCGGTGGATTCTCCCAGGTCTCTGACCTCACCCGCACCAAAGCCGCCTGGATCAAAGTACTTGAGAATGCCGGATTGGCAAATGAGGCGGCTCAGGCTGCCACTATCCCCACCGCCACCTATGGCGGCGACGGATTAGTGCTCGCCTATCTCCAAACCATCAGCGGCTCGCTGGTTCCGGCCACAGGTATCGACATGCTGCTTGGTGAAGGCACCGCCAGCTTAGAACATTTCCGAGCACTGGCGGAAAAGGTGACACTCAATGAAATGCTGTATGCTATGCTTCCCGAAATCTATTCCGTCTTCTACACTGCCGAGCAGCGTGATGCCGCACTCCAGGCGATTACGCCTGAGCAAATCCTGGAGCAGACCGGCCTCCGTGCCAAATTAACTCTGGGCGCTCAGACGATGCGAACGGCACCAGCTACCGCAACGATTGAAGTGCCAATACGCAATGCAGTGCCAGCAAAAACATCTCCTTTGCCACAAGTAGAAACCACGTCTTGACGCCAGTGGTTTTTCGCCGTACAGTACAGCATACGGAAAACGTATGACTGGCAATTTTTACCAACGCGTCTATCAGATCGTTCCACAAATTCCGAAAGGGAAGGTGGCCACCTACGGCCAGATCGCGGGCCTGATCGGCTCGCCCCGCGCCGCCCGTATGGTTGGTTGGGCACTGCATGCGATCGATACGACAGGATTGGATGCACTACCCTGGCAACGAGTGATCAATCGCGAAGGCCGGATCAGTACCACCTGTGAGACGCACGACTGCCACGAGCAAGCAGCGCTACTGAAAAAAGATGGTGTCGCGGTAACCAAGCGCCAAGGCAACTATTACATTGACCTGAACCAATATCTCTGGGATCCTTAACAACATCCCTGCATGCCGAGCTTCGGATTTATTCCGAGCGAGGCATACAACTAAAGGGAAAAAGAGTAATGAGGAATAACCGTAGGTGTTTCCTCATAACACGTGCGGGTATGGTATAGCGGTATTACCTCAGCTTTCCAAGCTGATGAGAGGGGTTCGACTCCCCTTACCCGCTCCAACAAAAAACAAGGCAATCAAGCCTTGTTTTTTGATTCCCCAATTAATATTTCTATCCAATGTTCCAGTGAATCGGCGAATGCTTCCAGTGAGTACCGTTTTATCGCGGCGGGGATATGTTGTCGATCTAGTTGCATGGCTTCTCTGACTGCTCGGACAAAAGTTGGCACCTCGGCATCCATACTTACTAAACGACCGACTGAGGGGGTAATTACATCAGATATTCCACCCGCCGGAGTTCCCACCACGGGCGTACCGCATGCCAGAGACGCCATGACCGTACCGGGAATACCTTCCGGGGATAGATAAGGTGCGAGCATAACGCTAGCACTGCCGATCACCTGAGCAAATGCCCGATCAGGTAAAAATCCGTGATAAGACCACTGTAATTGAGGATACGGCTCAACACACTGCATAAAGTATTCAGGATCTTGTTTCCTGCCACAAATATCCAATGGCAGGGCAAGACGATGGGCGACCGCCGTTGCTATATGAAGCCCCTTTTCTCTATAAATCCGAGCTGCCCATATCAGCCGTCGCTGAGGATTCAGTGAAGGCCGAAATATTGCAGTATCCACGGTAGTACCAATAGGAAAAATAGTCGGATGGGTAACTTGGGGATAGCTGGCCGCCTGTGACTTACTTAAAAACGCAATCTGATCAGGGGAGCGCCGATAAGCAGCTCGCAATGCCCGATCAATACTGTGGTTTTGCGACCCCACCGTAACAATATGGCCGACGGGAGTGGTAAAATGAACCGAGGCTTGATATGCGGGGATGTCATATTGTAGGCCAATGATGCAATCAAACCGATTCTGGACCAAGCGCGCGGCTTCCCACATTGCCACCACGGCATTTCCCGATGGATACATCGGCTCTGTCTGACGCGATATCTTGGTGGCGTCAAATGGTGGCGTTCCGGCCACGGTTATAATCGTGGCGTCAATTCCAGTACTCCCCGGGAGTGCCATAACCGTAATGTGATACCTTCGCTTGCCTAATGCACGTATCATGTCTCGAATCCGGCGCTCCACACCTCCATTTTCACCAGATCCAATTGGACCAAGCGCTGGCGCAATCAACAAAATGCGTTTTTTCTGAAGTGAAGTCATACCCTCATCCTACTCCAGCGTCGTAAAATCGTACAATCATGCATTTTGACGAACCTGTCCACATAATGCAAATCATTATCGGCGATCCAGGAACAGAGCTATGTGCTACAATGGGTAGTACGGAAAACGATTTGCTCTTACCTTAGCACCGGAAAAGGTCAAGACTTGATCAAAACTACATATAGTGGTATCATTACCTCTAGCGACACTACATCTTGTGTGCATAGGCTTGATTCGTGCCGCTGCAAATTTTACATCAATAAATACTAACAAAAATCATCACTATGTTTACCAAGATACGTAAGCGGGATGGACGCGTCGTCGCCTTTGATCCCGAGCGAATTGTGAACGCCATAACCAAAGCAGGCCAAGTAACTGGCGAATTCGACCGCGAGGTAGCGAAACATCTCACCTTACGCGTCTTAAGCGTGGCTGATCAAGTCATCAACGGTGATGGCATCCCATCGGTTGAACAGATTCAGGACATTGTTGAAGAAACACTACTCTCCTCAATGTACAAAAAAACAGCCAAAGCCTATATCATCTACCGAGAGCAACATTCTAAAATGCGCGAAATTGCCGACACCGCCCACGTCAATCTGGTTGACCAATACCTAGATGAACTCGACTGGCAGGTGAATGAGAATAGTAACATGTCCTTCTCCTTACAGGGACTCAATAATTACATCTCGTCGGAAATTAGCAAAATTTATTGGCTGAACAAAATTTACCCCAAAGAAGTGCGTGATGCGCATACCAGTGGCGATTTTCACATGCATGATTTGAATATTTTATCGGTTTATTGTGTCGGCTGGGATCTCTACGACCTGATGAGCCAGGGTTTCCGTGGTGTCGCCGGAAAAATTGAAAGCAAAGCACCAAAGCATCTTCGTTCTGCCATGGGGCAAGTCGTAAATTTCTTCTACACCCTGCAGGGTGAAGCAGCTGGCGCTCAAGCGTTTTCAAATTTCGATACCTTACTCGCCCCGTTCATCCGCTATGACAAGCTGACCTATAAGGAAGTAAAGCAAGTCATTCAGGAATTCCTTTTCAATATCAATGTCCCAACCCGCGTCGGCTTCCAAACACCTTTCACCAATATCACTCTGGACTTCACCGTACCCTCGACCTTTGCGGAGCAACCAGTGATCATTGGCGGGGTACCGCAGAAAGAGCAATACAAAGATTTCCAAAAAGAAATGGACATCTTCAATAAAGCGCTGCTCGAAGTTATGCTCGAGGGTGACGCCAAAGGCCGCGTCTTCACCTTCCCCATCCCGACCTACAATATCACTAAAGACTTTGACTGGGAGAGCCCGATTGCCGATCTGCTCTGGAAAATTTCCGGCAAGTACGGCATTCCCTATTTCTCCAACTTCATCAATTCAGACATGAGCCCAGAGGACGCTCGCTCCATGTGCTGCCGCTTGCGCCTCGATAATCGCCAACTGGAAAAACGCGGCGGCGGACTCTTTGGTGCGCACCCCCTCACCGGTTCAATTGGTGTCGTCACGATAAATCTGCCGCGCCTGGGCTTCACCTCGCGGAATGAAGAAGAATTCATCACCAACCTTGAGCGGTTGATGGATATTGCCAAGAACAGCCTAGAAATCAAGCGAAAAATCCTCGAACGCTTCACGGAAAAAGGCCTCTACCCGTATACCAAATACTACCTGCGCCACATGCGTGAACGATTTAATGAATACTGGAAAAACCACTTCTCTACCATCGGCCTCGTCGGCATGAACGAAGCGGCGGTCAATCTGTTGGGCAAAGATATCGGCACCGAAGAAGGGCACGCTTTTGCCGAACGAATTCTCTCCTTCATGCGCGACCGATTGGTTTCCTACCAGAAAGAAACGGGAAACAACTACAACCTTGAGGCTACCCCAGCCGAAGGCACCTCCTACCGATTGGCGAAAAAGGATAAAGAAAAATATCCAACCATCATCGCGGCGAATGAGGCAGACTATCAGAATAACGCCGAACCATTCTATACCAATTCGACTCATTTACCAGTCAATTACACACACGACATGTTTGAGGTGCTCGACCTGCAGGACTCACTGCAAACCAAATACACCGGCGGTACCGTCATCCACCTCTTCCTGGGCGAACAAATCACTGATGGAAATGCCGTGAAATCAATGGTGAAGAAAATCTGCGAAACCTATCGACTACCCTATTTTACCTTTACCCCTACCTTCAGCGTCTGTCCCACCCATGGATACTTAAGTGGTGAACATCCTACCTGCCCTTCCTGCACCGCTCAATGTGAAGTGTACTCCCGTGTGGTTGGCTATCTCCGACCAGTTCAACAGTGGAACAAAGGCAAGAAAGAGGAGTTTAAGAACCGAACTATGATCCAGCCAGCGGTAGCGCCGCAAGTAAAAACCCCAACGGCTAAAGTACCGGTGACGGCCAACAGTTAATCGTCCGACTGCCATGCGCATCGGCGGACTCCAAAAATTTTCGATGATTGATTACCCCGGTTTGGTGAGCGCGATTGTGTTCACCACCGGGTGTAATTTTCGTTGCGGATATTGTCACAATCCTGAACTAGTAAAACCAGAGTATTTTCTCCCGCCCATCCCCGTGGAAGATATTTTAGAATTTCTTCGGGCACGTCAGGGCAAACTGGAGGCCGTGGTTATAACCGGTGGCGAGCCAACTGTTCATCCCGACTTACCGCAATTCATTGGCGCCATCAAAGCGCTGGGATACAAAATCAAGCTGGACTCCCAGGGCACCAACCCCGCCATGCTCGACTCACTCATTCAGGATCGATTGATTGACTATATAGCCATGGATATTAAGGGTCCCCTTAATCGATATGCAGAAATTACCAATATGCCGGTTAATCCGGCTGATATCCAAGAAAGTATCCGCTTGATTATGGCGTCAGGGTTGCCCTATGAATTCCGCACCACCATTGTCCGCGAACAGCTTGGTACCGCAGACTTTCGATCAATGGCTCAGCTTATCCGCGGAGCAGAAAAATATTACTTACAAAAATTTATCCCAACTAAGGCTAACGACAGCTCATTTTTAAACAAGCACCCGTATACCGACGATGAATTACGGGAAATTATGAAAATATTCTCTCAGACCGTCGAGACCGTGGGTATCCGGTAGGGCACCCCCTGGATCAATGCGCGGACCCCTCGAGGGGCTTGACCAAATTAATAGTCCGTGCTAATCTGATTGACTCCAAAATCTGCACCCTACATGATAGGGTGTTTTTTGGTAAAAAAAATAACTAAAATTAGCCAAAAACCATAGTAATATAATCAATTAATGGCTAATTTTAGCGAATTTATAAATTAATGTTTTTCTATGTTTTCTAGACAATTCGTGAGTCACAGAAAAACAAAACTCATAATCTCTGCCGTTTCATTCGTCGTCCTTTGGCAATTCTCATTTCCCCAGTCAGTCATTGCTGAAAGTGCCCTCGTCGAACAGATTACTTTTGCCCCAGTGCCTGCCGCGATCGAGGTGCAATCTCCAAATCTGCATCGGCTCCCGGAAAACCCTGACATACCCCGCCCAGAAGCTAAACGAACCATGCAAATCACGGTGACGGCTTATTCTTCAACGGTTGACCAAACTGACGGTGATCCATTTACCACTGCCTCAGGTACCCAGGTTCGAGACGGTATTATTGCCGCTAACTTCCTGCCAATTGGCTCAAAAGTCCGATTTCCTGAATATTTTGGAGATAAAATATTTGTAGTCGAGGATCGCATGTCTGCCCGGTATTGGCATACTGCAGATATCTGGATGCCAACCCGCGAAGCCGCTATCCAATGGGGCGTCCGGTACATCACGGTTGAAATCCTATAATGAACAAAACCCCAGTCCAACTGGGGTTTTGTAATGGCTAGATTCCTTGATTTTTCAAAGGCTTTTTGATACTATTCACCATACATTCATCAGTTTTTGATGCACTTTTTAGATGATTCTCACGAGGCCACGTAGTCCCGGTCCGTCACCGGACCGAGGATCCTCGATTCGCTCAAGCGAATCGGGACCAAGTCATGCAGAAAAAACCTTTACAACCAAAAATGAGGCACTCATCCATGGCCACGTAGCCAAGTGGTAAGGCGACGGTCTGCAAAACCGTTATTCAGGGGTTCGATTCCCCTCGTGGCCTCCACTTCGATACGTCAGTGCTATTCCTCTCATAACTACTCCGAACAAATGCGAAGCATTTGTGAGGATAAGGAGAAATGAAACGAAGGTGGAGTGACCGATGTGAAATCGGGCACGTAACCGAAGTTACCATTTCGACGTGCGGCAGTAGTTCAGTTGGCTAGAACGTCTCCTTGCCAAGGAGAAGGTCGCCGGTTCGAATCCGGTCTGCCGCTCCATCCCATCATCATGCATCATCGTGATATCGTCGTGGTTCTCTATAATATCCGCAGCCGGTTCAATGTAGGCGCGCTTTTTCGCACTGCTGACGCCGCTGGCGTGAAGCGCATGATCCTGTGCGGCATCACGCCACAACCACCGCACCCGAAGATTGATAAGGTAGCGCTGGGCGCGGAAAAAACGGTGCCTTTTACCTACTATCGACAAACGAAACGAGCGCTTGATGATCTCCACAAACAAGGGTACCAACTCATTGCTCTCGAACAGTCAGCCGAGAGTATCCACTACACGAAACTGAAATACCCAAAACGCTGCGCGCTCCTGATTGGTAATGAGGTATCAGGATTACCCTACCGATTGCTCAAACAGTGCGATCACATCATCGAAATACCCATGCATGGCCGGAAAGAATCCCTGAATGTTGGCATAGCCACGGGTATTATCCTCTTTGACAGTATTCGTAAATAACAACATGCCGCCGTGGTGAAATTGGTATACACGAGGGACTTAAAATCCCTTGGGGGCAACCCCGTGTCGGTTCAAGTCCGACCGGCGGCACCATTATCTCAGACCTATGTCCACCGTATCTCGTGAACTCCGTTCGACGAACGGAAAACCAAACCTTGTCTATTGTTCCGGCAAAGGAACGCTCGGGTCATATCCTTTCAATCATCCCCAATACCGTGAATCAATCACGGACTTTATGCGTTTGGCGGAAAAAAAATTTGCCGTCTTCCTTGTCCGCGGTGCTGACAAACATATAGGCAATGGCGTCTTTACCGACGGTTATCGCGTCACCAGAGGAACGTTCAAACGATTCAATAAAAAAATTTACGCTCGGGTGGTATTTAATAAAGCACCACTCAAAAGTAATGGTGGGCGAGATTGGTCAATTCTTAATCAATGGCAGCTTATACAGATTACAGATAATAAATGGCGCACCTACCAACTGCTCAAAAAATTCATGAAGCCCACCTTCCGTACGACTGATAAGAAATCATTCGCTGCTGCGCTCAAAAAAATAAAAGGGGAGCGCGTCGTGTATAAACCAATCCATGGCAGTGAAGGAAAGGGAATTGTAATCGGATCAAAAACTGTCGTTGCTAAAAAACTGCGCCGCTACGACGGCCTAATACAGGAATACATAGATACGAGCAGTGGCGTCCCCGGAGTCTGCCGCGAACGACATGATATGCGGGTCCTGCTGATGAATGGTACAATAGTGCAGTCATACGTGCGCATCCCGCGTCCTGACTCGCACCTGGCAAATATTGCTCAGGGTGGCCGCATGCTCGAGATTCCATACTCAGCCATCCCGCCGGCTGCAAAAAAAATAGTGAAGCAGATTGATCGATTATTTCGCCATATTTCTCCACGCATGTACGCTGTTGACTTCGGATTTGAACAAGGAAGACCTTATATTTTTGAACTCAACCCTCGCGCCGGCTTCCCCTACAAAGCCTGGAAGCGATATTATCACCACTGGCACCAGAGTTTACTGAAAACTCTCTGGAGCGCCCTAACGCACTAGCCGTATGCAATCTAAAATAGGAGCCTATCTCGGTCTGTCTATCCTCCTCATGAGTTTATGCAATCCGGTTTTCGCTCAAAGCGAGGAGATCACCCCGATAGAACAAACGCCGCTCACCGCTGAATCAGTCATCGCTGGCACCCTGACGCCGCGCATAATCACTGAAGATTTTATTGAATTTGGGAAAAAAACACTATTTGACGCCACTGATTCGATACTCAATCCGGATGCGGGAGTGGCCACCTATCGCTGGGATTTTTCTGACAGCACCATTGCTCAGTTCGGTCCAGAAATTTTATATCAATTTTCCGGCACGGGCATCCACCGCGTTGCACTCACCATCACCCAGGCAGACCAATCAGTTACCATAGAAAAAGAAGTCTTCGTATACGACACTCGCATGCTCATGATTGCCGACCGGGAAATCGTGCAGAACCTCGATGCGATCGTTAAACAAGCGGCTAATAATGGCGTGCTGCTCAAGGTGTTATCATCCACTGAAGCAGAAACTGGTTTTTTAACTGAAGAAAAGCTTATCCCCTTGATTGCCCAAGAGGCTGATTTTATCACTACCGCGGACGTACTCATTTTTTATACGAATGGCAGTGTCGGCCTGCAATCATTTACCCGCTATTGGCAAAATTTGGTTCCGGAGAAAAAAATCAACCTCGAATCAAAGTTGGTCGTTTCAATCACCGACCAAAATATGGCGATTGCGGCAGAATTAACCCAGCAATCATTCCGCGTTATCGCCCCTCGCTTCATCTTGCTCACCCGTAAAGAATCTCTCAATCCAATTTTTGAGACTGATGAGGACGCCGAACTCGTCCCCAATCTCGAGAGTCGAGCGATTGAATACCGTATCGTCGATTCACGCAGCGAAAAATCAAATTTCTTTTTCCTGTCGCACGCAATTTCGACATTTATTGCCAAGGGTATTCCGACGAATACCATCTATTTGATTTTAGCCGTACCATTTATTGCGTTCATCATCACTTTTGCTCGACAAGTGATAGGCATAACTGCCTTCGGCCTGTATACGCCACTGGTCATCGCCCTGGCACTACTGATTCTCGGACTCTGGGTCGGTTTAGGCACAGTGTTGGTGGTCGTGGCGATCAGCTATCTGCTCCGACTCGCGCTCAGCCGATTTCGGCTTCTGTACATACCCAAAACAAGTCTAATCCTATCAGCCATTGGCCTATCCTTCCTCGCCGTCATCTGGATCGTATCATTGTATGAATTATCACTGGCAGCTACCCTCGCCATTTTCCCCATGCTCGTCATGTCTACCATTTCAGAAAAATTTTTGTCAGCTCAATCAGAAGAAGGTCTCGGGAGCGCTCTTTCAGGCGTGGTTACAACGATTGTCGTGTCTACCGTCGCCTACTACGTCGTCGTCTGGGACACCTTCACCAATCTCATCATGTCCTGGCCTGAATTAATTTTGGTACCGCTCCTGGGCACCATTATCCTAGGAAAATTCACGGGCCTTCGATGGACTGAGTATGTTCGATTCCGTTCTCTCCTCAAAGAAAAAACAATCGAAGAAGAATAACCGGCGCCTATGTCATTCATGTCCACTGCCGGAGGTATCCTCGGCATCAATGCTCGCAATCTGCTCTACGTCTCTCGGTTTAATTCAAAAAAGAACCGGCGCTTAGCGGATGACAAACTGTTTACCAAGCGCTTCTTGCAAGCGCGGGGAATTGGCGTGGCAAAATTATATGCACAGATAACTAATACTGCCGGCTTGCGCGCCTTCAATCCTGCAGTACTGCCAAAACGATTTGTAATAAAGCCAAACAAAGGGTACGGCGGCGAGGGAATTATCGCGATCCAGGATACCAAATCCGGAAAATATATCGATGCCAGCGGCACCGGCTACAGCTGGGCGGAATTAACCGAGCACTGCTTGTCCATCCTCGATGGCCGCTATGCAATTTCTGGACTGGGGGACACGGTTCTATTTGAAGAACTACTGGAACCGCATGAATACTTCCGGGGTATTGCTGCGACGGGCTTACCAGACATCCGTATTATTGTTTTCAAATATGTACCCGTCATCGCTATGCTCCGACTTCCTACAGCCGCTTCAAATGGCAAAGCAAATCTGCATTTAGGAGCTATCGGTGTCGGCATCGACCTCGGTACCGGCCGAGGCACGTTTGGCGTCCGTGGACGTAACCTCGTGCGAAAACTGCCCAATGGCGAACCGATTCGATCTATTCTCGTGCCACAGTGGCACGACATTTTGCTCACCGCCTCCCAAACCCAATACCATACCCAAATCGGCTATTTAGCTGCTGATGTCGCCCTGACCACCCATGGGGTAAAAATTTTGGAACTCAATGCCCGGGCGGGACTGGCTATTCAAATCTCGAATCAAGCATTACTACGGAAACGTCTGGAGAAAGTCAGCGACCTGAAAGTAACATCGCCCAGCGAGGGTGTGAGATTGGGGCAAACATTATTTACCAAAATTCTGGCTGACAAAAAACAAACCAGCGCACCAAAAACAACCCCAAAGCCAATCATCGGTTTATTTGAAGCCGTCAATATATTAAACGTTCCTGGCGTGACGCAGCTCAAAGCAAAAATCGACCCCCATAGCGAACATACCATCATTTCTGACTCGCTGCCCCTTCCTGAATCAACCAAGCTGCTCGGCATAACCATACGGGATAAAAAGCTGCGGCTGCCGGTCGAGCGCGGCACGCTTCCCCCAGGAGATTACCAGATTATTATTGCCGGAAAATACTTATCTGACTTTTTAATTGACTCAAGTGCCAAACGGACGGACAAAACAACTCCTACCAGCACCGCACCAACAGCCGAAAAAATTATTAAAAATATTGATCAACGTTTAGCCAGCTTAAGCGAATCTCTACATGTTTTAGCTCGCCTCAAACCGCAGAATCTTTCTGAAGCGCGTGAAGCATTTCAAGTATCGCCGCATACTTCTCCCCAATTTATCTATTCCACGCCTACCGCTCTCATCCAGAGCACGCGGGTTGAACTACGTAAACTTCCACGCCGCGTCGACCATCCACTGATGCCGCTCTTTCTAGAAAAAATTGAAGAAATTGAACGTAAATTAAAATTAATCGAAGGAGTGGGCCAAGCCAACCTCACCGAACGTTCACAGTCGGTCTACGGTGCGGTAACTGAACGGCACTACCGCGATGCGCTGCGACTCATCAAACAGACGCCACACGTAGACGACACCAGCAAAATATTACGAATCGAAGAGGTGATCCGCCGTATGGAACGCTATATGGAAGAAAAGAAGCTGTCTCGTTGGAAAATTAAAGTGATTGAGCAGGCCACTGCCGGCATGCAAGTGACCAGACAGAATACAATTTTAGTGGACAAAAAAGCCCGCATCTCAGAAAATCGTTATCGGGCGTTGGTGGCCCATGAAATCGAAACGCATATTTTTAGGATGGAAAACGGCCGCCTGCAAAAATTCCGCCTGTTTGAGCACGGTACCGCAGGATATTTGAGCATTGAAGAAGGTTTAGCTATTTACAATCAAAATAGGCTGCACCTTAACCTGGGCGATAAATTTTTCTCCCCAGCGCTCAACGTGATCGCCATTTACCTCGGCATGCAATTATCATTCGCTGACCTCTACCACCAACTCACCGACATCTACGGTCTCGATGCTGATCGTGCCTGGCGTACCTGTGTCCGGGTCAAACGTGGCATGACGGACACGAGCCAACCAGGCGCCTTCACCAAAGATAGTATGTATTTTGTCGGGAATCAGCAGATTGAATCATATGTCGCTACGCACGGCGCCGAAGCGCTCAAAAAATTATACGTCGGGAAAATAAAAATCAGCGACACGGAATATATCACTGACTTCCGCAGTTGGCCAATCAAATATTTCCCTGAGTAGGGTAGCGATAGGCTCGAGCGATCCGGATATCTCGTCGAATACGCGCTAGCAATGCCGCCTCCCGTTGATACCAGTACAGCGGACGAATTTTTTTATACACGATGAAGGAAATTCGCTGGCCATAGAGCACTCGATTCGGATGATTGAGAATATACAATTCTGTTTTACCTCGTTTTTGAATACGCTTGCCGGGCACGCCAAAAACAGCCAGCGCCCGATACGAGCGTCCGCGTAAGACCGTGCGGGCAACATACACCCCCGCAGTTAACCCGGTTCCCCGTAAGACGGAACCAGAAAAATTTGCCGTGGGGTAGCCTTGGCGCTCTCCAATTTGTTCACCGCGAATGACCATGCCCTGAACTACAACCGGCTTCATGAAATCGCCCTTATTAGTGCGTTATGGATTTTGCCATTGGAAGCAACGACCCCCGTGCTCTGCAGATGCCATGGCTTTCCGTCCATATTGGTCACCCGACCACCTGCCTCGCGCACCATGAGTACGCCCGCGGGAGCGTCCCAAGCACTGACCCCCGGGGGAGTCATGACGGTCGCATCACTTCGACCCACGGCGGTATACGCTAAATTAAGAGAACCACTCCCTAAATACCGAGAATTAAACACGCACTGATCGAGCCGGCGTTGCAGCATAATATAGTTACGATGTGATATAGGATGATGCGTCCGACCAATCAGCACCAAAGCGTCACTGAGTCGATGGGTAGTAGAAACGCGCAA